>CAYQPD010000142.1:0-6472 GCA_964419305.1 uncultured Rhodobacter sp. | reverse complement strand
ATGACCCGCAAACCGCTGATCGACATCGCGATGCTGACGCCTGAAACCGCCACGGGGGCTGCGGCCGAGATGCTTGGGGCCGCCAAGGCCAGGCTTGGCTTCGTGCCCAACATGTATGGCTACATGGCGCAGCTTCCCGGGGTGCTGAGCACCTACAACGCCGGTTATGCCGCGTTCCGCGAGACCGCGGGCTTTACCCCGCCCGAGCAGGAGACGGTGTTTCTGGCCATCAGCCGGGCGAATGGCTGCGATTACTGCACCGCCGCGCATTCGATGATCGCCGACAAGATGTCGAAAGTGCCGGCGGCTTCACTGGCGGCGCTGCGTGCGGGCACGCCGCTGCCGGACGCCAAGCTCGACGCGCTTGCCAAGTTCACCCGCAGCATGGTGCTCAAGCGCGGCGCGCCGGATCCGGCCGAGGTGGCGGCCTTTCTGGCCGCCGGGTATCAGCCGGGCCATACCCTGGGGATCGTGCTGGCGATCGCCACCAAGATCCTGTCGAACTACACCAACCATCTGGCCGGCACCGAGGTTGACCCCGCTTTCGCCCCCTACAAGGTGTAAGCGCCGTTGCGTCACGGGTCGGGGCGGGCGGGATCAACGCCTGCCCCGACCTGATCGCGCGCCACCGCCATCGACTTGAGAATGGCAAAGCAACCCACCCCCGGTGCCAGCGCCAACGCGTCAACCGAGCGCCGGGTGATGCGGGCCAGGATGACCTCTTGCCCCAGGCGCACCTGCACGAAAGCCCCCGGCCCGTCGCCCGGTTTGACCGCGATCACCGTGCCGGGCAGGATGTTCAGCGCCGACAGGCCCTTTGGGGCCTGGCGCGCGAGGATCACCTCATGCGCCATGATGCGCACCCGCAGCCAGGTGCCCGGTGCGCCGTCAAGCCGCGGCAGCAGCAGCGGCCCCGCCGAGGTTTCGAGCCGGGTCAGGCCGTCGGATTCGTGCGCCACAATCCGCGCCGCAATGGTCGCCCCCGCCTCGCGCAGTCCCAGCGCCCGCAGCGCCACCGGGTCGGACATCACGGTGCCCGTCGCCCCTCCGGCGATCATCCGGCCCTTCTCGATCACCACCAGGCGGTCGGCCATAAGCTGCGCCTCGTTCACGTCATGGGTGACCAGAATCACCGGCATCGCCAAATGCGCGCGCAATCCGATGATCGCGGCATGAAGCCGTTCCCGCGTGGCGCGATCGACCGCCGAAAACGGCTCGTCGAGCAGCAGCGCATCGGGGCGCCGGGCCAGCGCGCGGGCCAGCGCGACGCGCTGCTGTTGCCCGCCCGAAAGTTGCGCCGGCCGACGCTCGGCCAACCCGTTCAGGTTGACCAGATCCAGCAGCCGTTCAGCCTCGGCGCGGCGTTCTGGCTTGGGCAAATGGCCCATCGCGCTGGCGACATTCTGCGCCGCCGTCATATGCGGGAATAGCGCATAGTTCTGGAACACCACGCCGACCCGGCGCTGGTGCGGCGGCAGGTTCACGCCGGTGACCGTGTCGAGCCAGGTTGTGCCCGCAACCGCAACTCGCGCCTGTTCGGGACGCCACAACCCCGCGACCATGCGCAGCACTGTGGTCTTGCCCGCGCCGGAATGCCCGACCAGCGCCAGAAGCTGACCCGGCTCCACCCGGAACGCCAGATCAAGCGGGATCGGCCCTGCCACCTTTACCATCACCTCAAGCGCCATCAGCCCAGCCTCCGCCCGACCCGGGCCGACAGCCAATAGGTGGCCGCGATGGTGAACAGCGAAATAGCCACCAGCACGGCCGACATCGTGGCGGCGGCGGTGTCGTCGAACGCCTGCACCCGGTCATAGATCGCGATGGCGATGGTTCGGGTCTCGCCGGGGATTGATCCGCCCACCATCAGCACGATGCCGAATTCGCCCAAGGTATGGGCAAAGCTGAGCACCATCGCCGTCATCAACCCCGGCCAGGCCAGCGGCAGCTCAACCTGCCACAAGCTGCGCAAGGGCGACATGCCACAGCATTGTGCGGCCTCGCGCACCTCGATCGGCACCGCCTCGAACCCGCGCTGTGCGGGCTGGATGGCGAAGGGCAGGTTGAAGATGATCGAGGCCAGCACCAGCCCCTGAAAACTGAACACCAACGGATGGCCGAACATCTCTTGCCAGAACGCGCCAATCGGCGCGTTTCGCCCGAAACCGACCAGCAGGTAATAGCCGAACACCGTCGGCGGCAGCACCAGCGGCAGCATCACCAGCGCCTCGATCAACCCCTTGCCGCCGAAGCTGCGGTAAGCCATGAACCGACCGAAGAACACCGCCACCGGCAGCAGAACGATCACCGTCCACCCGGCCAGCCGCAACGACAACCACAGCGCGGTCCAGTCCATGCCTCACGCACCCGGCAGAACAAAGCCGTAGCGCACCATGATCGCGCGCGCGGGCGGCGTGCGCAGGTAGGCGTAAAAGGCTTCGGCCACCGGCCCGGCATGGTTCAGCAGCACCATGCGCTGCAACAGCGGCTGATGCCAGTCTTGCGGGATCAGCACGAAATCGCCCTGCACGCTCACCTCGGGGGCAAGCGCCAGCGCATAAGCGATGATCCCGCCCTCGGCATCGCCCGAAAGCGCAAATTGCGCCGCCTGGCTGACGTTTTCGCCCAGCACCAGCACCGGCTCGATGGTGTCCCACAGCCCGCGGTGGATCAGCGCTTCCCTTGCCCGCAGCCCATAGGGCGCGTGATCCGGGTTGGCGATGGCAAAGCGGGTCAGGGTGCCCGCCGCCAGCATCGCCGCAAGGTTGTCGAAGTTCTCATCGGGAACCAGGGCCGAGCCCTGCGGCACCATCAGCACGATCCGGCCTTCGGCGTAAAGATCGCCGCCGTCGCGGGTCAATCCGTCGCGGTGCAGCGCCGCAACATAGGATTCGTCCGCCGCCATATAGATCTCGAATGGCGCGCCTTCGCGGATCTGGCGCGCGAAATTGCCGCTCGATCCGAAAGTCAGCATCACGCCCATCCCGGTTTCGGCCTGAAATGCCCCGGCCAGCTCGGTCAAGGCATAACGCAGATCGGCGGCAGCGGCGACGATCGGCGCGTTGTCCCGCGCCACGGCGGCAAGCGGTAACAGCACAACAGTCGCGGCAACCCCAAGCGCGCGAAACGCTTTGCCGACCAAAGCAGAAACAGCCATCCTATCCCACTTGCAACGCTATATTCATCCAGACATATAGCTTCGATCCAGCGGCCAGCGCAAACGTTATTTTCTGCCGGGTATATCGCGCAGCATCGCCGCCAGCGCCGCGACCTCGGCCGCAGTCGCCGCGGTGGCCTGCGCCTCGACCCGGCGATACTGCGCCAGCACCGCCTGCCCGGCTGCGGTCAGCACCGCCCCGCCGCCCTTCGGCCCGCCGCGGGTGCTGTCCACCAGCGGGGCGGCAAACATCGCGTTCAGGGTCTCGACCAGCATCCAGGCGCGCTTGTAGCTCATCTTCATCGCCCGCCCGGCCGCCGAGATCGAGCCGGTATCGCGGATCTGCTCCAGCAGTTCGGCCTTGCCGGGGCCAAGCATGGCGTCCTTGCCAAACACGATCCGCAAGCGAAGATGGGGCGTCGATGGCGGCATGTCGCAACCTTCGGTTTTCGTCCCAACCTGATCGAAATCAGCGCGCTTGACAACCCGATGGCCAGACTGCCGCCGTGGCCCTGACCCAAAGGAGAGCGGCGAAATGCCCCGAATCGGTTCGACTTCATCGCGCGCGGTGGTTCGCATCGCGATTCTGGCCCTGCTGACGGCGGCCTGCGTGCCCGACGCCCCTGCGCCGCCGCCGGACATGACCGGCAATTGCGGGGCCGCCGGTCTGCAAGACCTGCTTGGCCAGCCCGCCAGCGTGCTGGACACCCTGACGCTTGCGCCCGCAACCCGCATCATCCGTCCCGGCATGGCGGTGACGATGGATTATTCGCCCGACCGCCTGAATATCGAGATCGACGCGCACAAGATCATCATCCGCATCACCTGCGGCTGATTTCTTCTTTGCCCAAATACTCAACCCGCCCTGGCCGCCCAAGCTGCGCCTGATCACCGCGACCCCGGTCAAGCGAGGGCCGCGGTCACTTTCCCGCCCCGAAAATCAGGGCTTCTTCACCCGGAAGGTGCTGTGACAATCCTTGCAGGCCTCGCCGATCTTGCCCATCCCGGCCTGAACCGCTTCGAGTGTGGTGGTATCCACCGCCGCCACGACGGTATTCAGATGGTCGGCCTTGGCGGTGAAATCGGCCCAGTTCAGCCAGATCTCGGGCAGGGTTTCCGACACCGGATCGGTGGCTTTGGTCTCGAACTTGGCGGCAATCTGGGTCGAGGTATCAACCAGCATCAGCCTGGCAGCCTCGGCGGCAGCGGCGTCGAACGGGGTTTTCCCGCCTGCCATCTCGCCCAGAATCTTGGCGTTCTGACCCTGAATCCCCATCAGATCCATCCAGGCCTTGACGGTCGGGTCCTGCACCCCGTCCTTGGCAACGGCCACACCGGCCATCAATACCATGCCCACCACGAGGGCTTTGGTTGCAAATTTCATTGTCGGACTCCCTGGCTTGAAAACGAGACCCGACTATACCTGCGACCTTCTGTCGCGGAAGGGGGTGATTTGCCCACCCGGACCTTGATCACGTGATTGTCATGCGGGCGGCGGACTCGACTCCGGTCCGGTTTCGACCCTAACATGAACAAAAAGAGAACAAGATGGTCCGACGGATTCTTTCGCTGTGGTTTCCCCGCCTTGCGGTCGAGCGCATGCTGCGCCGGCGGCGCGAGGTGCTGGCGCTGCCCTTCGCGGTGGTGGCCGATCACGGCGGGGCGCAGGTGCTGGTGTCGCTCAACCGCGCGGCCGAGAGCGCGGGGCTGCACCCCGGCCAGCCGCTGCGCGATGCCTGCGCGATGTGCCCGGGGCTGCTGACCGCTGCCGCCGACCCGGCGCGCGACGCGGCCTTTCTGCACGGGCTGCGGCGCTGGGCGGGCAAGTTCAGCCCCTGGGTGGCCGAAGAAGCCCCCGCCGGTCTGGTGCTTGATCTGACCGGCTGCGCCCATCTGTTCGGCGGCGAAGCGGGCCTGCTGGCGGAAGTCGAGGCCGATTGCGCCGCGCTGGGGCTCAGCCTGCGCGCCGGGCTGGCCGACACCAAGGGGGCGGCCTGGGCGCTGGCGCACTATGCCGGGCAGCAGGCGACGGCCTTGCGCAATGGCGACGTGATCGCGCAAGAGGCCCGCGCCACCCGCGCGCGCGCGGCAAAACGGCGGGGCTGGGAGACGGGCGGGGCCACCCCCGGCCTGCCACCCGCCGCGATTGCCGCCCCCGGCCAGACCCGGCAGGCGCTGGCGGCGCTGCCACTGGCGGCGCTGCGCCTGCCGCCCGAGACGGTGGCGGGGCTGGCCCGGCTGGGGCTGCGGCAGGTGGCCGACATCATGGGGCTGCCGCGCGCCGCACTTGCCCGCCGCTTCGGGGCCGAGACCCTGCGCCGCCTCGATCAGGCGCTGGGGCTGGAGCCCGAACCCATCACCCCCGCCGGTTCTGAGCCGCACTTTGCCGTGCGGCTGACTTTCCCCGATCCGATCGGCCTGCTGGGTGACGTGCAGGCCGGGGTGGACCGGCTGCTGGTGGCGCTGTGCGCCCGGTTGCGCGCCCAGGGCCGCGGCGCGCGCTGGCTGCGCTTGCAAGCCTTTCGCAGCGATGGCCAGACCCCGGCGGTCGAGGTTGGCCTTGCCCGCCCGGCCGACGATCCCGCCGCCATCCGCCCGTTGCTGGCGCTGAAGCTGGATCAGATCGACGCCGGCTTCGGTATCGACTGCCTGCGGCTTGAGGCAACCGCGACCGAGCCGATGATCGCGCGTCAGCACGCGGGCCACCTTGAGGCCGCCAACGCCGCCGTGGCGCGCCAGACCGCAGATACCGCGCTGGACGATCTGGTGGGAAAACTTGGGGCGCGGCTGGGGATCGAGGCGGTTACCCGCCTGCACCCGGCCGAAAGCCACATCCCGGAAAAATCGCTGCTGGTGCTGGCGGCGGCGTTTTCCACCCCCGCCGCCGCGCCCTGGCCCGTGCCGCGCGCACCACGGCCGCTGATCCTGTTCCGCCCCGAACCGCTTGGCACCGACGAGTCCACCCCCCACCTGCCGCCGACATTCCGCTGGCGCAGGCAGGAGTGCGTGGTGGCGCGCGCACTCGGGCCGGAACGGATCGCGCCGGAATGGTGGCTGGACGATCCCGAATGGCGCTCGGGGGTGCGCGACTATTGGCGGGTCGAGCTGGCCGGGGGCACAAGGCTGTGGCTGTTCCATGCCCATGGCGGCGCGATTTCGGGCGGCTGGTTCTGCCAGGGCCAGTTCGCCTGAAGCCCGGTGGGCCGAACCTGGCAATCGGGTGAACCACTCGCTCTTTCCTCATTCTTTCTTCTTTCTTACCCGTCGCGCCAGCGACGGGGACGCGCCCGACCGCCCCCACGGCGGGCGCGTTCC
>CAYQPD010000141.1:0-6555 GCA_964419305.1 uncultured Rhodobacter sp. | reverse complement strand
CTGACCTGGTGGAACAGCCAGACCCTTGGCACCCAGATCATGACCTGGCGGCGCGGCATCAAGGTCGGCGAAGACGATCAGGGCAACGTCTTCTATCAGACCAAAGGCGGCAAGCGCCGCTGGGTGATCTTCAATGGCGAATGCGAGGCCAGCCGGGTGGCTCCGGGCTGGAGCGGCTGGCTGCACTTCACCTGGGATCAGCCGCCGACCGAGGCCCCGCTGGTGCGCAAGCCCTGGCAAGCCCCGCATCAGGAAAACCTGACCGGCACGCCCAAAGCCTACGCCCCGCCGGGGTCGATCCGCACGAGCGCCGATCCGGTGGCGCGGCGCGATTACGAGGCGTGGCAGCCCGAATAATGTCCGAAAACATTTCCGAAGTCATCGCCGGTGGGGCGGTTCTGGCGGCAGCGGTTTGGTTTCTGGTCTATGCCGGGCAAAGCTCGGGGCTGACCCGTGATAGCTCCAGCTACGACCTGAAGGCCAGTTTCCGCTCGGTCGAGGGCATCACCGTGGGCACCGATGTCAAGCTGGCCGGGGTCAAGATCGGCACCATCAGCAGCCTTGATCTGAACCCGACCACCTATTTCGCCGACGCCAGACTGGCGATTGCCAACAACGTGCTGCTGCCCGACGACAGCGCCATCCTGATTTCCTCGGAAGGTCTGCTGGGCGGCAATTTCGTCGAGGTGATTCCGGGCGGCTCGCCGCTCAATCTCGAACCCGGCGGCGAGATCGAGGATACCCAAGGCGCAGTCAGCCTGATCAGCCTGCTGATCAAGTTTGTCGGCAACGGCGCGCAGAATGCGGTGGGGGCAAATCCTGCGCCTGCGCCCGAGACCCCGGCACCATGAAATGGCTGGCGGTCGGGGTGACGCTGCTGGCCGGCCCCGCCTGCGCGCAAGATGTGGCCCAGGCCCCGGGCGGCATTTTGCGCTGGCTGGACAAGGTTTCCGGCGAGACCGCCGATATCGAGCTTTCGCGCGGCCAGTCGGCGGTCAGCGGGCGGCTGACGATCCAGCTTGATGATTGCCGCTATCCGGTCGATGCCCCGGCTTCGGACGCGTTTGCCCACCTGACCATCACCGACAGCTCGACCGCCGGATCGGTGTTCGCGGGCTGGATGGTGGCCAGCAGCCCGGCGCTGTCGGCGCTCGATCACCCGCGCTACGATGTCTGGGTGCTGCGCTGCATCATCCCCGAGATCACCGCCCCGGCCGAGGGTTCGGGCGGATAACCCGGCGGCGCAAAACTGGCCACCCCTTGCAGCGCGCGGGCAAGCTGGGCGCGGTAGCTGGCGCGCGAAATCTCGATCCCGCCCAGGCTGGCCAGATGCGGGGTCAGAAACTGGGTGTCGAACAGGGCAAACCCGCCGGCGCGCAGGCGATGCACCAGCCAGGCCAGCGCAATCTTTGAGGCATCGCTGCGGCGCGAGAACATCGACTCGCCAAAGAACGCAGCCCCCAGTGCCACCCCGTAAACCCCGCCGATCAGCGCGCCCCCCTGCCAGACCTCAAGCGAATGGGCAAACCCCATCCGGTGCAGGTCAAGGTATAGCGCAAAGATCGGGGCGTTGATCCAGGTCTCGGGCCGCCCGGCGCAGCCTTGCACCACACCGGCGAAATCGCGGTTCACCGTGACCGAGAAGCCGCCGCGCCGGATCCGCCGTGCCAGACTGTGCGAGATGTGAAAACCATCAAGCGGGATCACCCCGCGCAGGCGCGGATCGACCCAGTGGATGGCGGGATCGTCGCGCCCCTCGGCCATCGGAAAGATGCCCGCGGCGTAGGCGCGCAGCAGCAAATCAGAGGTCAGGCTTGGCGCGACCGGGGGCATTTCAGCCGAACTGGGCTTCCAGCCATTGCTCCAGCCAGTGGATGTTGTAATCGCCGTGCTGGATGTCGGGCTCGGCCAGCAGGGCATGATAAAGCGGCACCGTGGTATCGACCCCGTCCACGATCAGCTCGCCCAGGGCGCGGCGCAGGCGCGCCAGCGCTTCGGGCCGATCGCGCCCGTGCACGATCAGCTTGCCGATCAGGCTGTCGTAATAGGGCGGGATCGAATAGCCGCCATAAAGCGCCGAATCCATCCGCACCCCCAGCCCGCCGGGGGCATGAAACACCCGCACCTTGCCGGGGCAGGGGGTGAAACCCGGCAGCTTCTCGGCGTTGATGCGCACCTCGATGGCGTGACCGTGCAGCTCCAGCGCCTCCTGGGTGAATGACATTTCCAGCCCCGAGGCCACCCGGATCTGCTCGCGCACCAGATCGACGCCGAACACCGCCTCGGTCACCGGATGCTCGACTTGCAGGCGGGTGTTCATCTCGATGAAGAAGAACTCGCCGTTCTCGTAGAGGAACTCGATGGTACCCGCGCCGATGTAGTTGATCGAGGCCACCGCATCGGCGCAGACCTTGCCGATCCGGGCGCGCATGGCGGCGGTGATGGTGGGGCCGGGGGCCTCTTCCATCACCTTCTGGTGGCGGCGCTGCAAGCTGCAATCGCGCTCGCCCAGATGCACCGCGCGGCCCTTGCCGTCGCCGAACACCTGCACTTCGATGTGGCGCGGCTTTTGCAGATATTTTTCGAGATAGACCTCGTCGTTGCCGAACGCCGACTTGGCCTCGGCCCGGGCGGTGCGAAAGGCAATCTCCAGATCGGCGGCACTGGTCGCGACCTTCATCCCGCGCCCGCCGCCCCCGGCGGTGGCCTTGATGATCACCGGATAGCCGATCCCGGCGGCAACCGTGATCGCGGTCTCGTAATCCGGCACCCCGCCGTCTGATCCGGGCACGCAGGGCACGCCAAGCGCCTTCATGGTTTCCTTGGCGGTGATCTTGTCACCCATCAGGCGGATATGCTCGGCGGTGGGGCCGATGAACACCAGCCCGTGGTCTTCCAGCGCCTGCGCGAAAGCGGCGTTTTCACTGAGAAACCCATAACCCGGATGCACCGCCTGCGCGCCGGTGATCTCGCAGGCCGAAATGATCGCGGCTTTGCTGAGGTAGCTTTCCGACGACGGGGCCGGGCCGATGCACACGCTGTCATCGGCCATCCGCACATGCATCGCATCGGCATCGGCGGTGGAATGGACGGCGACCGACTTGATCCCCATCTCGCGGCAGGCTCGGATCACCCGCAGGGCAATCTCGCCCCGGTTGGCGATCAGGATGGTGTCAAACATCGGGGGTTCCACTTCGGCTTACGCGATGATCATCAGCGGCGCACCGTATTCGACCGGGGTGCCATCGGCCACCAGAATGCGCTTCACGGTGCCGGCATGCGGCGCGGGAATGTGGTTCATGGTCTTCATCGCCTCGATGATCAGCACGGTCTGGCCTTCGGCGACGCTGCTGCCCACGGCGACAAATGGCACAGCCCCCGGTTCCGCCGAAAGATAGGCGGTGCCGACCATCGGCGAGGTCACGGCCCCGGGTTGCTGGGTCGGATCTTCGGATCCCGCAGGGGGTGCCGCGATGGTTGGCGGGGCGGCGGCGAGCGCGGCTTGCGGGGCCACCATCGCGGTATGGACAATGGTGGCCTGCTTGACCACGCGCACCTCGAGGCTGTCATCCTCGCCGAATTCGCGCTTCACCGACAGCTCGGTCAGATCGTTCTTGTTCAGCAGCTCGGCCAGCGCCTGGATGAAGGCGACATCTGCGTCGGTGGAATCTTTGCTCATACCGTCCTCGTTCGACTTGCGGCTTGCTTGGTGGCGCGACAGGCGCGCGCCGCGCCGGGGCTAGATCGGCTTATACGCGACCGGCCCTTGGCTGAAAAGCACCAGTTGCGCCCCCGCCAGCCGCGCCGGGACAGAAAATGGCTGCGGATAAAATTTACCGTTTGATAAAAAAAATGACCTGTGGCAACCTTGAGGCAACGACAGGATGCCATAGGGAGGGCAGAACATGTCCAACGATTCGCTGACCCCCGGGGTGGTGCCGGGGCGTTTGAAGGCACCGGCCTACATCTCCAATTTCACAGATTCAGAACCACCGCTGAACGGCCACGAGGCCCATGTCGCCGCGGATCGGTGCTATTTCTGCCATGATGCGCCCTGCACCATTGCCTGCCCCACCAGCATCGACATCCCGCTGTTCATCCGCCAGATCGCCACCGGCACGCCGGATGCGGCGGCCAGAACCATCTTCGCCCAGAACATTCTGGGTGGCATGTGCGCCCGGGTCTGCCCGACCGAAACCCTGTGCGAACAGGCTTGCGTGCGTGAGACCGCCGAGGGCAAGCCGGTCGAGATCGGTCGCCTGCAACGCTTTGCCACCGATCCGATGATTGCCCGGGGCGAGCATCCTTTCACCCGCGCCGCCCGCAGCGGCAAGACGGTGGCGATTGTGGGGGCGGGGCCGGCCGGGCTGGCCTGCGCGCACCGGCTGGCGACGCTGGGCCATGACGTGGCGATCTATGATCCCCGCCCCAAGCCCGGCGGGTTGAACGAATTCGGCATTGCCACCTACAAGGCGACCGATGATTTCGCGCAAAGGGAAGTGGCCTGGCTGATGCAGATCGGCGGCATCACCCTGCATCCGGGCAAGGCGCTGGGCCGGGGCATCACCCTGGCCGAGCTGCAAGCGCACCATGACGCGGTGTTCCTTGGCATCGGACTGGCCGGGGTGAATTCCCTGCACGCCCCCGGCGAGGACTTGAAGAACGTCCGCAATGCAGTTGATTTCATTTCTGAATTACGTCAGGCGGCGGATCGTTCCTCGCTGCCGGTCGGGCGGGATGTGGTGGTCATCGGCGGCGGCATGACCGCAATCGATGCTGCGGTTCAATCGAAACTGCTGGGGGCCGAGAACGTGACCATCGTTTATCGGCGCGGGGTCGAGAAGATGGCGGCCTCGGGCTATGAGCAGCACCACGCGACCTCGGTCGGGGTGCGCATCATCTGCAACGCGGCCCCGGTGGCGGTGCATGGCAAGGGCGCGGTCGAGGAAGTCGAGCTGGCCCATACCGTTGATTCGCCGCAGGGGCTGAAGTCCACCGGCGCGACCTTCCGTCTCAAGGCGGATCAGCTTTACAAGGCGATCGGCCAGACCCTGACCGGCGCACCCGAAGGGCTGACCCTGGCGGGCGGCAAGATCAAGGTCACCGGGGCCGGGCGCACCGCGCTGAAAGGCATCTGGGCGGGGGGCGATTGCGCCAGCGGCGGCGACGATCTGACCGTGACCGCCGTGGCGCAGGGGCGCGACGCGGCGCTAGACATTCATACCAGCCTGCTGGGCTGAGGGAGGCAATCATGGCCGATCTGACGACGACTTTCATCGGGATCAAATCCCCCAATCCGTTCTGGCTGGCCAGCGCCCCGCCGACCGACAAGGAAGTCAACGTGCGCCGCGCCTTTCAGGCGGGCTGGGGCGGGGTGGTGTGGAAAACCCTGGGGTCCGAAGGCCCGCCGGTGGTCAACGTCAACGGCCCGCGTTACGGCGTGGTCTGGGGGGCGGACCGGCGGGTGCTGGGGCTGAACAACATCGAGTTGATCACCGACCGCCCGTTGGAAGTGAACTTGCGCGAGATCAAGCAGGTGAAACGCGACTGGCCCGACCGGGCGCTGGTGATCAGCCTGATGGTGCCCTGCGACGAGGACAGTTGGCGCGATATCCTGGCCCGGATCGAGGATACCGGGGCCGACGGGGTTGAACTCAATTTCGGCTGCCCGCACGGCATGGCCGAACGCGGCATGGGCTCGGCGGTGGGGCAGGTGCCGGAATACATCGAGATGGTGACGCGGTGGGTCAAGCAATTCAGCCGGATGCCCTGCATCGTGAAGCTGACCCCGAACGTGACCGACATCCGGGCACCCGCCGCGGCGGCCAGAAGGGGCGGGGCGGATGCGGTCAGCCTGATCAACACCATCAACTCGATCACCTCGGTCAACCTCGATGATTTCTGCCCCGAGCCGATGATCGACGGCAAAGGCACCCATGGCGGCTATTGCGGCCCGGCGGCCAAGCCGATCGCGCTGCACATGGTGGCCGAGATTGCCCGCGCCAAGGCCACCCGCGGCATGCCGATTTCCGGCATCGGCGGGGTGACAACCTGGCGCGACGCCGCCGAATTCATGGCGCTTGGCGCGGGCAATGTGCAGGTCTGCACCGCCGCGATGACCTACGGCTTCAAGGTGGTGCAGGAGATGATTTCCGGCCTGTCGGATTACATGGACCGCAAGGGCATGACCTCGACCGCCGATCTGGTGGGCCGCGCGGTGCCCAATGTCACCGACTGGCAGTTCCTGAACCTCAACTACGTCACCAAGGCGGTGATCGACCAGGAAGCCTGCATCAAATGCGGGCGCTGCTACGCCGCCTGCGAAGACACCAGCCATCAGGCCATCGCGATGCTGCCCGACCGGGTGTTCAAGGTCAAAGAGGACGAATGCGTGGCCTGCAATCTGTGCCTCGACGTCTGCCCGGTGGAAAACTGCATCACCATGGTCAAGCTGGAACCCGGCACGGTGGACCCGCGCACCGGGTGCCGGGTCGGCACCTACGCCAACTGGACCACCCATCCCAACAACCCGGCAGCAGCGGCGAAGTGAGCGGA
>CAYQPD010000140.1:0-6567 GCA_964419305.1 uncultured Rhodobacter sp. | reverse complement strand
TTGCTCTTCTTGTCGCTGTATCGGAGCGAGAAAGCCATATGCGATTCCCCTTGCGGTCAGCGCGCCCGGGCGGGCACCCCGCAGCGGCTCAGTTTCCGGTCGCGTCCGGCGAAGCTGCTTCCGCCCCGGTCGGGGCTGGCGCATCCACCGGGGCCGGGGCGGCGGGGCCAGTCAGAATGCCGTTGGTCCATTCCCCCGCCGATTCCTGCCCACCGGCATAGCGCACCACGCCCTGACCCTGGCGCTTGCCTGCGGCAAAGCTGCCCGCGTAGCTGTCGCCGTTGGGATAGGTGGCAATCCCGGTGCCGTCGATCTGGCCCGCCTTCCAGTCGCCGACGTATTCGAAGCCGTCCGGCATGGTGAACTTGCCCTGGCCTTCGCGCAGCCCCGCGACAAACCCGCCGACATAGGTCGAGCCGTCGGCGTAGGTGGCGCTGCCCTGACCCTGGCGCTTGCCCTCGACCCACGCGCCCTCGTAGCGCGCGCCATCGGGGTAGCTCATCACCCCCTGGCCGTTGGGCCGGGCGTCCTTGAAGCTGCCCTCGTAAACCTGCCCGCCCGCGTAGGCCGCGCGGCCCTTGCCCTCGATCCCGCCCGCATGCCATTCGCCCTCGTAGGTGGTGCCATCGGGGTAGGTGATCATGCCGCGGCCTTCGGCCTGATCGGCCTGCACCGCACCGACATAGACCGAGCCGTCGGGGTAGGTCAGGCTACCGGTGCCTGCCATCCGGCCCGCGACCCAGGTGCCGTCGTAGCGGTAGCCATCGACATCGCGGTAAACCCCGTGGCCGTGGCGCTTGCCCGCGTCGAACGCGCCCTCATAGACCGAGCCGTTGCCATAGCTCATCCGGCCCTTGCCCTGACGCTCGCCGTTGACCAGCGTGCCCTCATAGGTATCGCCGTTGGGTTGCGTCAGCTTGCCGGTGCCGTTGATCTGACCGCCCTGCCACTGGCCGACATAGGTCAGCCCCTCGGGCATGGTCAGGGTGCCCGAGCCTTCGCGCTGCCCTTCCACCAGATCGCCCTCGTAGGTGGTGCCGTCGGCATAGGTGATCTTGCCCCGGCCCTGCTTGACGCCATCGACCCAGGCCCCCTCGTAGCGCGCGCCATCGGGGCTGACCATCACGCCCTGACCCTGCCGCACCGCATTGACGAAATCGCCGGTATAGGTCGAGCCGTCGGGGTAGCTGGCAACTCCCTTGCCGGTCATCTTGCCATCGCGCCAGTCGCCATCAAAGCTGCCGCCATCGGGATAGGTGATCTTGCCCCGGCCCTCGGGCTTGCCAAGCGCGAACTGGCCCTCGTAAACCGAGCCATCGGGAAAGCGCGCCGTGCCCTGGCCCCTGATCTCGCCTGCCACCCAGTCGCCGGTGTATTCATAGCCATTGGGCAACCGGTAGGTGCCGGTGCCGTTTTGCAGGCCCTGGCTGAAGGTGCCTTCATAGACGCTGCCATCGTCATACTGCTTGGTGAAGACCTCGCCCTCGGCCTGGGCCTGCACCGAAGTTGCCAAGGGCGCGGCCAGCACCAGCGCCCAGATCCCCGCCCGCATCACGCCCGTCCTGATCGCCCGCATGTCCGTTGCCCCGCTGTCCACCTGAATGAACCTAGCTTTGCCACCCCCGCGTGACAAGCGCCCGTGCTGCAATCGGCTTTTCCCTGCCCGCCGTTCTGCTAGAACCTGCAAAGCGGAACGCGACCCCGCAGTGACCAAAGCGATAGGCCAAGTCATGCAACAGACCTTCCGCCTGACCCTGGCGCAACTGAATCCGACCGTGGGCGCGCTTGCCGCCAATGCCGCGCAGGCCCGCGCCGCGTGGCAGACCGGGCGGGACGCGGGGGCGCAGATGGTGGCGTTCCCCGAGATGTTCATCACCGGCTACCAGACCCAGGATCTGATCCTGAAACCGGCCTTCGTGGCGGCGGCGGTGGCGGCGCTGGAACAACTGGCACGCGACTGCGCCGACGGCCCGGCGCTTGGCATCGGTGGCCCCTGCCTGCGCGGCGGCAAGCTGCACAACGCCTATTACGTGCTGGAAGCCGGGCGGATCGCCACCGTGATCCTGAAGCATCATCTGCCCAACGACGGCGTGTTCGACGAAAAGCGGGTGTTTGCCAGCGCCGATGTCCATGGCCCCTACCGGATCGGCCCGCTGCGCATCGGCACCCCGATCTGCGAGGATGCCTGGCACCCGGACGTGGCCGAGACCCTGGCGGAATCGGGGGCCGAGATCCTGCTGGTGCCCAATGGCTCGCCCTATCATCGCGGCAAGCCTGATCAGCGCACCAACCTGATGGTGGCGCGGGTGGTCGAGACCGGCCTGCCGCTGGTCTATCTCAACATGGTCGGCGGCCAGGACGATCAGGTGTTCGACGGCGCGTCATTCGTGCTGAACCCCGGCGGTGGATTGGCGCTGCAACTGCCGCAGTTCGACGCGGTGGTGGCGCAGGTCGATTTCACCCTCACGCCGGAAGGCTGGCGCGCGACGCCGGGGGCGCTGGCTGCACTCCCCCGCATCTGGGAGGCCGACTACCGCGCCTCGGTGCTGGGTCTGCGCGACTATCTGGCCAAGACCGGCTTTACTTCGGTTCTGCTCGGCCTGTCGGGCGGGATTGATTCCGCGATCGTCGCCACCATCGCCGCCGACGCCATCGGGCCGGAAAATGTGCGCTGTGTCATGCTGCCGTCCGAATTCACCAGCCCCGAGTCGCTGGCCGATGCGACGCAGGTCGCGCGCACTCTGGGTTGCCCGCTGGACACCGTGCCGATCAGCGGCGCGCAGGCGGCGGTCGGGGCGGCGCTGGCAGCGCTGTTCGCGGGCACGCCCCCCGGCATCACCGGGGAAAACATCCAGAGCCGGTTGCGCGGGCTGATCCTGATGGCGCTCTCGAACCAGACCGGCGCGATGCTGCTGACCACCGGCAACAAATCGGAAATGGCGGTGGGCTATTGCACCATCTACGGCGACATGAACGGCGGCTACAACCCGATCAAGGACATGTACAAGACCCGGGTGTTCGCGACCTGCCGCTGGCGCAACGACAATCACCGCGACTGGATGCGGGGGCCGGCCGGGGCGGTGATCCCGGAACGGGTGCTGACCAAGGCCCCCAGCGCCGAGTTGCGCGCAGGTCAGCGCGACGACGACAGCCTGCCGCCCTATCCGATCCTCGACGCGATCCTCGAAGGTCTGGTGGACTTTGAGCTGTCGGTGGCCGAGATCGTGGCGCAGGGCTACGATCCGGCCGTGGTCAAACGGGTCGAGCAGTTGCTTTATATCAGCGAATACAAGCGCTATCAGGCCGCCCCCGGCACCCGCCTGACGCCGCACGCCTTCGGCCTTGACCGCCGTTACCCGATTGCCAACCGCTGGCGCGACGAGGGCTAGGGGGCGGCTCGGCGCGCCCTGCCGGTTGCTTCTCGCGGCTCGTCCAGATGGCACTTCGCGAAGACCGCCCGTCCGGGCGGGATGAGCCCCGCCTCAGACCTTGGTCACCACGCATTCCGCCAACAGCCGCTCGGCGTCGTCGCGGCGGCACAGCTCGGTGGCCTCGGTCATCACCGCCGCTGATGCCGCCGCCACCCCGCGCGCCAGCGCCTGCGGGGCCGCCTCGCCGCGCGCCACCGCCAGCACATAAGCGCCCACGAAACTGTCGCCCGCGCCGACCTTGCTGCGCACCGGCACCTTGGGCGCAAGGCCAAACCAGCGCCCGCCGCTGCTGTCGGCCAGCACCGAGCCATCCGCGCCATGCGCCACGATCACGGTCTGCGCCACCCCGCGCCTGACCAGGGCGGCGGCAAAACCGGCGGTCGACTCGCGCGAGGTCAGGCCGTCGCCCGCCAGCGCCTGAGCCTCTTCGCTGTCCATCCGCAATACGCTTAAGCCCGCCACCGCGGCGGTCGCAAGGTTGCCCAGCGGTGCCCCCGAGGTGTCCACCACCATGCGCCCGCGCCCGGCCAGGCGGCGCACCAGGGTGCGCGCGAACCCGGGCGTGAAGCCCAGCGGCTGGCTGCCGCTCAGCACCACCCATCCGGCCTTGGGGGCGACTGCGGCGATGCGGTCGGGCAGGCTGGCCACCAGCGCCGCAGGCCAGCTTGCGCCGGGCATCACAAAGCGGAACTGTCGCCCGGTGGTGGCTTCGATCACGGCCAGACTCTGGCGGGTCTCGCCGGGGCCATCGAACGCCACCACCGCAATGCCGGTCGCCGCCAGCAGCCCGCCCAGTTGCAGCCCGGTAGCCCCGCCAAAGGCCACGAAGGCGGTGCTCTCGCCGCCCAGCAGGGCAATTGCGCGGCTGACATTGATGCCGCCGCCGCCAGGGTCAAGCTGGGGGGCGGCGCAGCGCAACTTGGGGCCGGCCAGCACCTCGGGCACTTCGGTCGAGACATCGACCGTCGGGTTCAGGGTGACGGTCAGAACGGGTTGCTGCGCTGCCATCGGGCCTCCTTCGGGGTGATAGTGTCGTGGCGGGTGCCGGTGGCGGGCGCGTTAGGGGACCATCTCGACGGTCAGATCGAAGCTGCCCGAGCGGTCGGAATTCTGGTCGCGCAGGGTGGTGCGCAGGACATAGGTTCCGGCCTCCATACCCGTCAGATTGTAGGTCAGGTTGGCCTGAAATTCCTTGTTCTGGTAGCGCGAGACCAGTCCAAGCTGCATGAGATCTGCGGCCTCGATCAGCACCGCTCCGGCCGGGTCCAGCACCGTGAGATCGACGTTGAAGCCGATCCCCCAGCTGCCGTCGGCCTGCGCGCCATAGCCAAAGCCGTAGGGTTCGGCGTAGATGATGATCGGCTCGTCCAGCTTGTAGGTGGCGTCGGCGCGTTCGCTATAGATGCCGTAACCGCTGGCGGTATCGCTTACCAGGGCCACCTTGGAGAAAGCGATGGTTCCGACCTGATCCCAGACCAGACCGAACAGGCCTTGGGTTGCGCTCAGTGCCGCAGCGGGCTTGCCTTCAGCAAGGCTGGCCTCGATCGCGGCCGCCTGATCGGCAATCGGCCCGGCGACACCGGCCAGAGGAAGGGTCGCGAGCAGCGCGCCAAGCGCGGCGGCGGCCAGGTGATCACTGATCATTCTCATCGCGGCATCCTTTCCCTGCGTCATGAACCGGCGCAAGATCAGGGTCCGACGTGCGCCGGGCGCGATGCTACAACGCTTTGCCTGGGGTCGGGAATATGCAATCGACGGAAAGTTTCCGGGCGGCGATAGGTGCATGGGCGCACAGATCGCATGCGATCGCGCGTAATGGCACAGGAGGCAAGGACCGACTAAGTGTGGTCGGTATCCCTCAAGGAGGCTGCCATGAGCACCGTCAAACTCGCGATCCTGTTCTATTCCACCTACGGCACCAACCAGCAGATGGCGGAAATCGCCGCCGAAGCGGCGCGCGCCGCGGGGGCCGAGGTGCGGCTGCTGCGAATCGCCGAGACCGCGCCCGAGGCGGTGGTCAACAGTCAGGAGGGCTGGAAGGCGCAGGTCGCGCGCGCGGCGGCGATCCCGGCTGCCACCCCCGAAGACATGGCCTGGGCCAATGCCTATCTGTTTTCCGGCCCGACCCGCTTTGGCGGTGCCGCAAGTCAGGTGCGCGCCTTCATCGACACCCTGGGCGGGCAGTGGTTCACCGGCGCGCTGGCCAACAAGGCGGTCAGTGCGATGACCTCGGCGCAGAACGCGCACGGCGGGCAAGAGGCCACCACGCTGGGGCTTTACACCACCTTCCTGCACTGGGGCTCGGTGATCGTGGCCCCGGGCTATACCGACCCGGCGGTAAGTGCTGCGGGCGGCAACCCCTACGGCTACAGCCATACCCAAGGTGCCCCGTTCGACGACAAGGCCAAGGCCGCGATTGCGCATCAGGCCACGCGGCTGGTGACGATTGCCGCCAAACTCGCGGCCTGATTTCAGGGGGGCGGGTGCTGCCCGCCCCTATTCCCACCAGCGATCGACACTGGCGATATCACCGTCGGACCAGCCGAAGTGATGGGCCAGCTCGTGCACCAGAACATGGCGCACCAGATCGCCCAGGCCGATATCGCCCCGCGCCGCCCATTCATCCAGAATCGCCCGGCGAAACAGCCAGATCATGTCGGGCTGCTGCGGCTGATCCAGCACCGACTTCTCGGTCAGCGGGATGCCGTCGTAAAGCCCGGTCAGATCGAACGGGTCGTCCACCTCGAGCTCGCGCAGCAGGGCATCGGGCGGGAAATCCTCGATGCGCAGCACCACGGCACGGGCACCGGCGCGAAACGGCGCGGGCAGGGTGGCCACCGCCTCCAGCGCCAGACGCTCGATCAGGGCGGCGTCGGGGGCGCAGGCTTCGGCCCAATCGGGATGGTCTGGCACGGTCATGGCGGCGTCCTTGATGCAGGCTTCGGAGCAATCGGGTGACGGAATTACCCCGCCGCGTCTTGCAACGAATGGTCAAGACGGGGGCAAAAGAGATGAATAGGGCACGATGAGGCTGGGTGGCAGCGCTCATCGTCATCTTCCCTGAGGTCGGGCCGAGCTTTTGGGCCGCAAGAAAACTCTCCGGGGGAGAGTTTTCCGGCCCGTTGTTCATAAGGCT
>CAYQPD010000139.1:0-6730 GCA_964419305.1 uncultured Rhodobacter sp. | reverse complement strand
AGCCCGAACGCCGCCCCCATGACGGCGAAGGCGCGGGCGCGCTGCTCGGGCGGGGTGATGTCGGCGATATAGGCGTTGGCGATCACCCAGGACGCGCCGCACAGCCCGGCAACCGCGCGGCCCACAAACAGCCAGCCGATGGTTGGGGCCAGCGCTTGCAGCACATAGTCGAACCCCAGCCCGAAGATCGCCAGCAACAGCAGCGGGCGGCGGCCGAAGCGGTCGGACAGGTTGCCCATCAGCGGCGCGAAGGCAAATTGCGCCAGCGAATAGAACGCCGCCATCCAGCCGCCGATCACCGAAGCCGGGCCCAGGCCGACGTGGCCAACATCGCCGATCAGCGCGGGCAGCACCGGAATGATGATGCCGAAGCCGATCATGTCCAAGAGCACCGTGATCAGGATGAAGGTCACCGCATGGCGCGAAACCGGGGCGACAGCAGACTCGGGCGCGGATTCGAACGCAGAATCGGGCAGCGACATCGAACCCTCGGAGCTTGGGGCGGGAAAAGCCTGATCCCGACTGCGCCTTTTGTCAGATCAGCAGCCGCGCGGCAAGGGCGGGCAGATCGTCGAAATGGTCAAGCAGCGCGGCAGGCGACAGCCGCGCCACCCCCCGACCCTCGGGGCCGAAGGTCACCAGCACCACCGGCACCCCGCAGGCGCGGGCGGTATCAACGTCGGTGCCGGTATCGCCCACCAGCAAGGATCGCGCGACCGTGCCCCCGATCCGCTGCACTGCGGCGACGTAGGGCGCGGCATCGGGCTTGCGGGTGGGCAGGGTGTCGGCCCCGATCAGGGCGCCGAACAGATCGCGGATCCCCAGGCGGCGGGTCAGGGTTTCGGCCAGACCCTCGGGCTTGTTGGTGCAGATCGCGCAAGCAAAGCCCGCCGCGCGCAGCGCCTGCACCGCCGCCACCGCACCGGGGTAAAGCCGGGTGTGGGTGTCGATCGCCTCGGCGTAGGCCGCCAGCAGAAGCGGATATTGGCGGTCTACTTCGGGCTCGCGCACCTCGCCCAGCCGCGAAAACCCCAGCCGCAGCATCGCCCGCCCGCCGTGAAAGGCGGTCAGCGCATCGCTTGCCGGGTGCAGCAGATCGCCCGCCCCGAGGGCGCGAAAACAGGCGTTGGCGGCGGCAATCAGATCGGCGCTGGTGTCGGCCAGGGTGCCGTCAAGATCGAAGATCACGCTGCGCATGGCGATTTCCTTTGCAATCTCGCGAAAGGTGATGTGATGCGGAAGCGCTTGCAGCCCGCCGCTTCCCGGTTAGAACGGGGGCGACCAAATGGAAAGAGGCACCATGCCGGCAACCCGTCAAGTTTCGCTGATCGTGCTGGCCGCAGGTCAGGGCACAAGGATGAACTCGGACCTGCCCAAGGTGCTGCACCACGTCGCCGCAGCACCTCTGCTGCATCATGCGCTGGCCGCCGGGCGGGGGCTGAACCCGGCGCGGGTGGTGGTGGTGGCCGGACACGGGGCCGAGGCGGTCGGCAAGGCCGCCCTCGCCTTTGACGCGAGTGCCGAAGTGGTGGTTCAGGCCGAACAGCTTGGCACCGCCCACGCGGTGGCGCAGGCCGCCCCGCTGCTGGCACAGGCGAGCGGCGATGTGGTGGTGCTTTACGGCGACACCCCCTTCATCCGCAGCGAAACCCTGGCCGCGATGCTGGCGGCGCGGGCGCGCCACGCGGTGGTGGTGCTGGGCTTTGAGGCCCTTGATCCGGGCCGCTACGGGCGGCTGATCGCGCAAGGCGAGGATCTGGAGCGGATCGTCGAATACAAGGATGCGAGCGCGGCCGAACGCGCCATCTCGTTGTGCAATTCCGGCGTGGTCTGCGCCGAAACCGGCCTGCTGTTCGATCTGGTGGCCGCAGTCGGCAACGCCAATGCCAGCGGCGAATACTACCTGACCGATATCGTCGAGATCGCCCGCGCCCGCGGCCTGTCGGCCGGCGTGGTGATCTGCGACGAGTCCGAGACCCTGGGCATCAACACCCGCGCCGAACTCGCCGCCGCCGAAGCCGCGTTTCAGGCCCGCGCCCGCAGCGATGCGCTGGAAAACGGCGTGACCCTGACCGCGCCCGAAACCGTGTTCCTTGCCCTTGATACCTTCATCGGGCGCGATGCGGTGATCGGCCCGGGCGTGATCTTCGGCCCCGGCGTCACCATCGAGTCGGGGGCCGAGATCAAGGGCTTTTGCCACCTTGAAGGCTGCCACATCAGCCGCGGTGCGACGGTCGGCCCGTTTGCCCGGCTGCGCCCCGGGGCGGAACTGGCCGAGGATGTGCATGTCGGCAACTTTGTCGAGATCAAGAACGCGGTGCTCGACGAAGGCGTCAAGGTCGGGCACCTGACCTACCTTGGCGACGCCCATGTAGGCGCGCACACCAACATCGGCGCGGGCACGGTGACCTGCAACTATGATGGCGTCAGCAAGCACCGCACCGAAATCGGGGCCCATGCCTTCATCGGCTCGGATACCATGCTGGTGGCCCCGGTCACGGTCGGCGCGCACGCCATGACCGCGTCCGGTTCGGTGATCACCCAGGATGTTCCCGCCGAGGCGCTGGCCCTGGCGCGCGCGCCGCAGGTCAACAGGCCGGGGCTGGCAACCCGGCTGATCGCAGGCTTCAAGGCCGCCAAGGCCAAACGTCTGAAAGGCAACTGATCATGTGCGGTATCGTCGGAGTGCTGGGCAGCCATCAGGTTGCCCCCCTGCTGATCGAGGCGCTGAAGCGGCTGGAATACCGCGGCTATGACAGCGCCGGAATTGCCACCGTGAACCACGGCAAACTCGACCGCCGCCGCGCCGTCGGCAAACTGGTCAACCTGTCGGACTTGCTGGTGCATCAGCCGCTGGCGGGCAAGGCCGGGATCGGCCACACCCGCTGGGCCACCCACGGCAGCGCCACCGTGGCCAACGCCCACCCGCAGCAGGCCGGGCCGGTGGCGGTGGTGCATAACGGCATCATCGAGAACTTCCGCGAGCTGCGCGCCGAGCTGGCCGAGGCCGGGTTCTCGTTCGAATCCGAAACCGATACCGAAACCGTGGCGCTGATGACCCGGCTCAACCTCGAGCGCGGCCTGACCCCGGTTGAGGCCGCGCGCGAAACCCTTGGCCGCCTGAAAGGCGCCTTTGCGCTGTGCTTTCTGTTCGCGGGCGAGGGCGATCTGCTGATTGCCGCCCGCAAGGGCAGCCCGCTGGCGATCGGTCACGGGACAGGCGAGATGTTCGTGGGCTCGGACGCCATCGCGCTGGCCCCCTTTACCGACCGCATCACCTATCTCGACGAAGGCGACTGGGCCGTCGTCACCCGCGCCGGGGCCACGATCTACGACGCGGGCGGGGCCCTTGCCAACCGCCCGATGAGCCGGATCGAGGTCGATGCCACCCAGATCGAGAAGGCCGGTTACAAGCATTTCATGGCCAAGGAAATCGCCCAGCAGCCGGTGGTGCTGGCCGATGCGCTGCACCACTACCTGACCCCCGACGGCACCGCCCTGAACCTGCCGGAAAGCCTTGATTTCACCGGCGTTGACCGACTGACCCTGGTGGCCTGCGGCACCGCGTCCTATGCCTGCATGGTGGCGAAATACTGGTTCGAGCAACTGGCGGGGCTGCCGGTCGAGGTCGATATCGCCTCGGAATTCCGCTACCGCGAGCCGCCGCTGTCGCCCGCCTCGTTCGCGCTGTTCGTCAGCCAGTCGGGCGAGACCGCCGATACCCTGGCGGCGCTGCGCTACACGAAAGGAAAGGTGGCGCGGGTGATTTCGGTGGTCAACGTGACGACCTCGTCAATCGCGCGCGAAAGCGACCTTGCGCTGCCGATCCTGGCCGGGATCGAGGTTGGCGTCGCCTCGACCAAGGCCTTTACCTGCCAGCTTGCGGTGCTGGCGCTGCTGGCGCTGAAGGCGGCGCAGGATCGCGGTCGGATCAGCGCAAACGATCTGGCGCGCCACCTTGCCGACATGGCGCTGCTGCCGGGCCTGATGAACCACGCCCTGCGTCAGAGCGCCGAGATCGGGGTGATCGCCGATCAACTGGCCAAGGCCAAGGATATATTGTTCCTGGGCCGTGGGGCGATGTATCCTCTGGCCCTTGAGGGCGCGCTGAAACTCAAGGAAATCAGCTACATACACGCCGAAGGTTATGCCTCGGGCGAGCTCAAGCATGGCCCCATCGCGCTGATCGACCCCTTGGTGCCGGTGATCGTGCTGGCCCCGCATGACGCGCTGTTCGACAAGACCGTCTCGAACATGCAGGAAGTCATGGCCCGGCATGGCAAGGTCTTGCTGCTGTCGGATGCAACCGGCGTGGCCGAGGCGGGCGCGGGCTGCTGGAAAACCCTGACCCTGCCGCCGGTGCCCGATCTGCTGGCCCCGATCCTTTACGCCATTCCGGCGCAACTGCTGGCCTATCACACCGCCATCGCCAAGGGCACCGATGTCGATCAGCCGCGCAATCTGGCGAAATCGGTGACGGTGGAATGACGGTCGATCAGGCGATCAAAGCCCTGCAAGCCCGCGCCATCCCCGGCAAGGCGGCTCCGATGGCCGCCTATCACAAGGTCGCGCGCCCCTATCTTGGCACCGCCAACCCCGAGATCGACGCACTGGTGAAAGACTGGCGCGCCGACCTCAGCCTTGATGCCCGGCTGGCGCTGGCGCAGGCGCTGTGGGCCAGCAATATCCACGAGGCCCGGATCGCCAGCGCCAAACTGCTGACCCAGGCCCGCATCCGCCCCGATGATAGCGTCGCCTGGGCGCTGATCTGCGGCTGGATGCCGGATCTGGACGCCTGGGCGATCGCCGATCACGTCTGCACCGCAGCGCAAAAGCGCCTGATCGCCGACCCGTCACGGCTGGACACCGTAGAGCTCTGGACCCGCGCGGAAAACCTGTGGCAGCGCCGCGCCGCCCTGGTGGCCACCCTGCCCTTCGCCAAACTGCCGCACCCCAAACCGGCCGAGGGGACGGCGCGCGAGCGCATCCTCGACTGGGCGGCGGGCTATTGCAGCGATCCCGACTGGTTCATCCAGAAAGCCGTGGCCGACTGGCTGCGCGATCTGTCGAAACACGATGCCGCCCGCGCCGCCGCCTTTCTGGCCGAACACGGCCCCTATCTGCGCCGCTTTGCGCGCGTTGACGCCGCCCGGTATTTGCCACGGGGGTGACGGTTCGGGTCGTTTGCCATGGCTGAGGCAGCCGCCGGGCGCAGGCCAAGGCTCACACCCGGTCGAAGGGGGCGAAGATGGGGATGCCGACACGGGCTGAGTTGCCGCTTCAGGTTGCTGCCGCGGTGGCGCGGGTGTTCGGGGTGCTGACGATTCTGGCCGGGGGCGTGGTGCTTTACGGCGGCGAGGCGGCGCAGGACGCGGCGGGGGTGGTGGTGCCGTTCGTGCTGTGGTTCAACTTCGGCGCGGGGTTTGCCTATGTTGCGGCGGGCTTCGGGCTGGCGCGGCGGCAGCGCTGGGGGCTGGTGCTGGCGCTGGTGATCGCGGCCGGAACCGCGCTGGTGGCGGCTGGGTTCGCGCTGCATGTGGCGCGCGGCGGGGCTTATGAGGTGCGCACGGCGGCCGCGCTGGCGTTGCGGCTGGCGCTGTGGGCGGTGATTGCGGCGGTGGCGTGGCGCGCACCGCTGCGCTAAGCGGGCGGTTTGGTGCCGCACTTGCACCTTCGGCGTTGAACCCGTCCGCGTTTTGCGACATCTTGCGCGCCAGTTGATCCGGATCACCATACCCAGCCAGGCGGGAGCCAGCCATGAACGACACCAGCCCACCCGCCGCGTTGACCTACAGCCGCGTGATGCTGAAAATCTCGGGCGAGGCGCTGATGGGGGATCAGGGCTACGGGCTGCACCCGCCCACCGTGCAGCGCATCGCGCGCGAGGTCAAATCGGTGCATGATCTGGGGGTCGAGATCTGCATGGTGATCGGCGGCGGCAACATCTTTCGCGGCCTGCAAGGCTCGGCTCAGGGGATGGAGCGCACCACCGCCGATTACATGGGCATGCTGGCCACGGTGATGAACGCGCTGGCGATGCAGGCGGCGCTGGAAAGCCTTGGGGTCTTTACCCGGGTGATCAGCGCGATCCCGATGGATCAGGTCTGCGAGCCCTACATCCGACGCCGCGCGGTGCGCCACCTTGAGAAAAAGCGGGTCTGCATCTTTGCCGCGGGCACCGGCAACCCCTATTTCACCACCGACACCGCCGCCACCCTGCGCGCCAACGAAATGACCTGTCAGGCGATCTTCAAGGGCACCAAGGTCGATGGCGTCTATGACAAGGACCCGAAGAAATTTGCCGATGCCAAGCGCTATGACACCGTCAGCTACGACGAGGTGCTGCAAAAGCACCTTGGCGTGATGGACGCATCGGCGATTGCTCTGGCGCGCGACAACGACCTGCCGATCATCGTGTTCAGCCTGGATGAGCCCGGCGGCTTTCGCGGCATCCTGCGCGGGATCGGCACCTATACGCGGGTGCAGGGCTGAGGCCGGTCAGGGCCACTGATTCATCCTCGACCCAATCCACCAGATGCTTGGACGGAACACCTCGGAGCATCACAAAAGGCGCAGTTGCCGTGCCCCCGACATATGGTCTTTGACTTGAATTATCTTTGCTGCGGTCTTGAGCCTCGAACCTGCAAGCCTTTGCGTTTCTTCGATCACGCACCGTAGGGCACCTCGAAAAATTGCCTGGCCTTTGCGCTGCGGTATAGCTGAGGGGGTG
>CAYQPD010000138.1:0-6756 GCA_964419305.1 uncultured Rhodobacter sp. | reverse complement strand
CGGCATTCGAGCCCCGCAGCATGCCCACATCACGTGGCGCAATCTGCGGGGTTTTCGCGTTTGATAAGGTCCTGGATGGGCTCTGTTGCACAAATCAGATGCAGGCCGGATGTCCCCTATCCCCGGACAGACTCATCCCACGGCTTCATCGTAAGCCTTCGCCGGGGGCCGTCTTATTGGGCTGAGGGTTTTGGCTTAGGTCCGACGTTATGTCCGACCATAGATACAGACCCGAAGTAGAGATCCTATCTGTCACCGACACCGGCCGCCGTCGGCGCTGGACGGATGCGCAAAAGGTTCGCATTGTTGAAGAGAGTTTCGGCCCGAGCAGGAAGCTGTCAAAGCCGCATAACAGCGGCCCTCGCCGGATGCTTACGGCTCGACCGCGAGCCGCGGCACTTGAGCGCTGCAATGTAGTCAGGCCAGTTCCTGGTCTTGTAGGCGGGGGTGTGGGTCTGCTTATGCCGCCCAGCTACCACACTGGATTCACGAGATGAATCCCTCATGGGATGTGTGCAACAGAGCCACTTGCAGCTCAAAGCCATGCGTTTGCAGGGCAAGCCCAGCCCGGCAGGAGCCGTGATCTGGTCCCAGCTTCTGGCGCAGTGACGCAACGCGACGCTTTGGCCAGAACCCTATGACCGGCTCGTGTTTCTCCGTTGTGAAAATATCCTCGGGGGTGCGGGGCGCCCGGAAAACTGTCCGTGGAAGGTTTTCAGCGCCGAACGCCCGGCCCGTGGCCGAGCCCCGGACCAAGGGGCAGACAGTCCCCCGCTTGCGCCTGCCGGTGGGCTCGCTAGGGTGGCGCCAACAGGAGGATGCCATGCCCCAGACCGCCGTGCCCCAGCCCGTGCTGCTTGCCGACTATCAGCCTTTCACCCACCTGGTTGATCAGGTCGAGCTGACCTTCCACCTTGACCCAGCGGCGACGCGCGTGCAGGCCCGCCTGCACCTGAGCCCCAACCCCGCCCGCCCCGGCGCGCACGATCTGCGCCTTGATGGCGAGAACCTGACGCTGATCACCGCCACGATCAACGGCCAGCCGATCGACGCCCGCGTTGATGCGATGGGCCTGACCATCCCCGCCGCCCTGCTGCCACCCGGCCCCTTCACCTTCGAGTCGGAGGTCGAGATTTCGCCCGCCACCAACACAGCGCTCGAAGGGCTCTACATCTCGAACGGGCTTTACTGCACCCAATGCGAGGCCGAGGGTTTTCGCAAGATCACCTTCTACCCCGACCGCCCCGACGTGATGGCGCGCTTTTCGGTGCGCATCGTGTCTGATCTGCCGGTGCTGCTTTCAAACGGCAACCCCACCGCCGCCGGTCCGGGCTTTGCCGAATGGCACGACCCCTGGCCCAAGCCCGCCTACCTGTTCGCGCTGGTGGCAGGCGATCTGCGCGCCTGGCCTGACAGCTTCACCACCCGCTCGGGCCGCAAGGTGGCGCTCAACATCTGGGTCCGCCCCGGCGACGAAGGCCGCTGCGGCCACGCCATGGCATCCCTGAAACACGCCATGGCCTGGGACGAAACCGCCTACGGGCGCGAATACGATCTCGATCTTTTCAACATCGTCGCGGTCAGTGATTTCAACATGGGCGCGATGGAGAACAAGGGTCTCAACATCTTCGACGCCCGCCTCGTGCTGGCCAGCCCCGAAACCGCGACGGACGACGATTACGCCCGCATCGAATCGGTGATCGCGCATGAATACTTTCACAACTGGACCGGCGACCGCATCACCTGCCGCGACTGGTTCCAGCTTTGCCTCAAGGAAGGGCTGACGGTGTTCCGCGACCAAAGCTTTTCCAGCGACCGGCGCGGCCCCGCCGTCAAGCGGATCGAGGATGTCTCCCTGCTGCGCGCCCGCCAGTTTCGCGAGGATGCCGGGCCGCTGGCCCACCCGGTGCGCCCCGACGCCTATGTCGAGATCAACAATTTCTACACCGCCACGGTCTATGAAAAGGGCGCCGAGGTGATCGGCATGCTCAAGCGCCTGGTGGGCGACGCCGATTACCGCCGCGCAACCGATCTCTATTTCACCCGCCACGACGGTCAGGCCGCCACCATCGAGGATTGGCTCAAGGTCTTTGAAGACGCCACCGGGCGCGATCTGAGCCAGTTCAAACGCTGGTATACCGAGGCCGGAACCCCCCGCGTCACGGTCACCGACGACTACTCCGAGGGCACCTATACCCTTCATCTCGAACAGCAAAACCCGCCGACCCCCGGCCAGCCCACAAAAGCGCCCAAGGTCATTCCGGTGGCGGTCGGACTCTTGAACCCCAACGGCGACGAAGTGCTGCCGACCACCGTGCTGGAACTGACCGAGCCGCGCCAGAGCTTCAGCTTTCCCGGCCTGAGTGCGCGCCCGATCCCGTCGATCCTGCGCGGCTTTTCCGCGCCGGTGATCGTCGAGCGCGCCACCTCAGCGGCCGAACGCGCCTTTCTGCTGGCCCATGACAGCGATCCCTTCGCCGGGTGGGAAGCCGGGCGGGCGCTGGCCAAGGACGTGTTGGCGAAAATGATCACCGGGGGCGCAGCGGTCAGTGCCGACTGGCTCGATGCGCTGGCGCGGCTGGCGCTTGATGACGCCCGCGATCCCGGCTTGCGCGCCCTCGCGCTGCGCCTGCCGGGCGAGGACGACATGGCCCAGACCCTGCACGCCGCAGGCCACGTGCCCGACCCGGCCGCGATCCACACCGCGCGCGAGGCACTGGCCGATGCCCTGGCAGGCCAGCTTGCCGCGGCCCTGCCGGGCCTGATCGACAGCCTGGGAAGCGTCGGCCCCTACCGCCCCGACGCCGCCCCGGCCGGGCGCCGCGCCCTGCGCCTTGCGGCGCTGGCGCTGCTCAGCCGCCGCGACGGGGGATCCACCGCCGCCGCGCTGCATGCCAAAGCCTCCAACATGACTGATCAGATCGGCACTCTCGCCTGCCTGCTTGACTGCGGTCAGGGCCAGCCCGAACTTGCCGCCTTCGCCGCCCGCTGGCAGGGCGACCGGCTGGTGATGGACAAATGGTTTGGCATCCAGATCACCACCGCAGCACCGGGCGCCGCCGCCGCCATCACCGAAGCGCTGACCCGCCGCGCCGATTTCGACTGGAAGAACCCCAACCGCTTTCGCGCCGTGTTTGGTGCCCTTGCCGCCAACCACGCGGGCTTTCACCACGCCGCGGGGGCGGCCTACCGCCTGACCGCCGACTGGCTGATCCGGCTTGATCCCTTGAACCCGCAGACCGCCGCCCGGCTGTCCACCGCCTTTGAGACCTGGGCGCGCTACGATGCCGACCGCCAGCAGATGATCCGCACCGAGCTGACGCGCATCAAGGCCACCCCCGGTCTCAGCCGCGATCTGGGCGAAATGGTCAGCCGCATGCTGGGCTGACCCCATTCCCACTGGCCCAAATATCCCCGCCGGAGGCCCGGCCCTAGTGCGATTCCACCGCCCGCGCTCTTGCCCCGCCGCCCCCGCCTGCCTAGAAAGGCCGCACCGCCACACGAGGTTGCCATGCTTGATCTGACCCATACAACGCCTGCGCCCAAGGTCATTGCCGGTGCGAAACACGATTGGGAACTGGTGATCGGGATGGAGATCCACGCCCAGGTCGCATCAAACGCCAAGCTCTTTTCCGGGGCCTCGACCGCGGTCGGGGCCGAACCCAACTCGCATGTCGCCTTTGTCGATGCCGCGATGCCGGGGATGCTGCCGGTGATCAACGATTACTGCGTCGAGCAGGCGGTGCGCACCGGGCTGGGGCTCAAGGCCGAGATCAATCTGGTGTCGGCGTTTGATCGCAAGAACTACTTCTACCCCGACCTGCCGCAGGGCTATCAGATCAGCCAGCTTTACCACCCCATCGTCGGCGAGGGTGAAGTGCTGGTCGAGATGGCCCCCGGCGTGGCGCGCCGGGTGCGGATCGAGCGGCTGCACCTTGAACAGGATGCCGGCAAGTCGATCCACGACATGGACCCCGCGATGTCCTTCGTCGATCTCAACCGCACCGGGGTGGCGCTGATGGAGATTGTCAGCCGCCCCGATATCCGTGGGCCCGAAGAAGCCGCCGCCTATGTCGCCAAGCTGCGCCAGATCCTGCGCTACCTCGGCACCTGCGACGGCAACATGCAGAACGGCAACCTGCGCGCCGATGTCAATGTCTCGGTCTGCCGCCCCGGCCAGTATGAGAAATATCAGGCGACCCAGGATTTCAGCCACCTCGGCACCCGCTGCGAGATCAAGAACATGAACTCGATGCGGTTCATGACCCAGGCGATTGATTACGAAGCCCGCCGCCAGATCGCGATTCTGGAAGACGGCGGCAGCATTGATCAGGAAACCCGGCTTTACGATCCCGACAAGGGCGAGACCCGCGCCCTGCGTTCCAAGGAAGAGGCGCACGATTACCGCTACTTCCCCGACCCCGATCTGCTGCCACTGGAGCTGGAACAGCCTTGGGTCGATGCCATCGCGACCAGCCTGCCGGAACTGCCCGACGCCAAGAAAGCGCGCTTCATGGCCGATTTCGGCCTGACCGACTACGACGCCACGGTGCTGACCGCCGACCTTGATTCGGCCGGCTTTTTCGAGACCGTCGCCCAGGGCCGCGACGGCAAGCAGGCCGCCAACTGGGTGATCAACGAGTTGTTCGGTCGCCTCAACAAGCAAGGCCTCGCGATCAGTCAGACCCCGCTCTCGGCGCTGCAACTTGGCGGCGTGCTGGACCTGATCACGGCGGGCGAAATTTCCGGCAAGATGGCCAAGGATCTGTTTGAAATCCTGTGGACCGAAGGTGGCGATCCGGCCGCGGTTGCCAGCGCCCACGGCATGAAGCAGGTCACCGACACCGGCGCGCTCGAGGCGGCGGTCGATGCCATCATCGCCGCCAACCCCGCCCAGGTCGAAAAGGCCCGCGCCAACCCCAAGCTCGCGGGCTGGTTCGTGGGCCAGGTGATCAAGGCCAGCGGCGGCAAGGCCAACCCGGCGGCGGTCAACGATCTGGTGGCACGCAAGCTGGGGCTTTAGGCCCCGGGTAACCCGGTCGCGCCGCCGCGTGAGGGCCGCGCTTCAGCCCTGCAGGGTGCGCACCCCGATCTCACCCTCGCCGCGGGCCTTCATCGCCGCCACGGCGGCAATCGCGGCAGCGGCGGTGGTGAAGTAGGGAATGCGGTCCATCAGCGCCACCCGGCGGATGTCGCGGCTGTCGCTGACCGCCTGAGTGCCGTCGGTGGTGTTCATCACCAGCGCGATGTCGCCATCCTTCAGCGCATCGACGATGTTGGGGCGGCCCTCATAGACCTTGTTGACCAGGGTGCTGGCAATGCCCCGGCTGGCCAGCCAGGCCGCCGTGCCACGGGTTGCGGTGATGCTGAAGCCAAGGGCGATCAGATCACCCGCCGCTGCTGCAAGGGCAAATGACTTGTCCATGTCCTTGACGCTGAGGAACACCCGGCCCTGCGCGGGCAGGATGGTGCCGGCCCCGATCTGGGCCTTGAGAAAGGCCAGCGCAAAGCTGCGATCCCAGCCCATCACCTCGCCGGTCGAGTGCATCTCGGGGCCGAGCAGGGGGTCAACGCCGGGAAAGCGCGCGAACGGCAGCACCGCTTCCTTGACCGAGAACCACGGCGTGATCGGATCGGCCAGCGTCAGCGGGTCGGCCAGCGGCAAGGGCGTGTCGGGGCCGACACCCTGGGGGTAGGGCGGGCGCATCGGGAACGCCGACAAGGGCTCGCCCGCCATCAGCCGTGCCGCAATCGCGGCAATCGCGCTGTCGGTGGCCTTGGCGACGAAGGGCACGGTGCGGCTGGCGCGCGGGTTGACCTCAAGCACGTAGATCACGCCGTCCTTGATCGCGAACTGCACGTTCATCAGGCCGACCACATTGAGCGCCAGCGCCATCTGCACGGTCTGGCGCGTGAGTTCCGCGATGGTGGCGGGCGACAGCGAATGGGGCGGCAGGCAGCAGGCGGAATCGCCCGAATGCACCCCGGCCTCCTCGATATGTTCCATGATGCCCGCGACATGCACCGCGCTGCCATCGCACAGCGCATCGACATCAACCTCGATCGCGTTGGAAAGATAGCTGTCCAGCAGCACCGGGCTGGTGCCCGACACCTGCACGGCGGTGCGGATGTAGCGCTCTAGCTGGGCGTCATCGCGCACGATCTCCATCGCGCGCCCGCCCAGCACATAGGACGGGCGGATCACCAGCGGATAGCCGATCCGGGCGGCCACTTCAAAAGCCTCGTCGCGCGAACGGGCCATGCCGTTGACCGGCTGTTTCAGCGCCAGTTGGTGCAGCAGTTGCTGAAAGCGCTCGCGGTCCTCGGCCAGATCAATCGCGTCGGGGGTGGTGCCGAGAATCGGGATGCCTTCGGCTTGCAGCGCCTGCGCCAGCTTCAGCGGAGTCTGGCCGCCGAACTGCACGATCACCCCGTGCAGGGTGCCGTTTTCCTGCTCGACCCGCAAAATCTCCAGCACATGTTCCAGCGTGACCGGCTCGAAGTAAAGCCGGTCCGAGGTGTCGTAGTCGGTCGAGACCGTCTCCGGGTTGCAGTTGACCATGATGGTCTCGTAGCCCGCCGCCGTCAGCGCGTAGCAGGCATGGCAGCAGCAATAGTCGAACTCGATGCCCTGACCGATGCGGTTGGGGCCACCGCCCAGGATCACCACCTTGCGCGCTGCGGTCGGGCGGGATTCGCACTCGACCTCGCCCATCAGCGGCGATTCGTAGGTGGAATACATGTAAGGAGTCTGGG
>CAYQPD010000137.1:4810-6826 GCA_964419305.1 uncultured Rhodobacter sp. | reverse complement strand
CCCAGCCCGAAGCCGATACCGCCGACCCCGATGCCGCGCCACCAGGGCGCGCGGCGCTGCGCGCTCCAGCCGTCAGCCAGCGCCCACAGCGGCAACAGCACCGCCGCCGCCAGCACCAGCCGCAGCGCGGTGATTACCAGCGGCGGCAGGGCGGCAAGCAGCACATCGGCGGCCGGTAGCCCGACTGCCCAGACCAGCATCGAGGCCATGCAGATCAGGTTGGCGGCCAGTGGCGAGCGCGGGGCGGCAACGGCAGGGGCGGTCATGGTTTTCACCTTGCGGGCTGGGTGCCCGTGGACCGAAACTGTCGCAACCCCGGCCCTTGCGCTGTTCCGGGGGCGACATCGGCGGCGCGCTTACGCCGCCGCCAGCGCCGCCACGATCGCCCCGAAGTCGGCGGCCTTCAGGCTGGCCCCGCCCACCAGCGCACCATTGACCTCGGGCACGGCGAAAATCTCGGCGGCGTTCGAGGGCTTGACCGAGCCGCCATAAAGCAGCCGGATGCCCGTGGCCGCAGTGCCGAAGCGGGCGGTCAGCCGGGCGCGGATCGCGCCATGCACCTGTTCGATCTCGGCCAGGGTCGGGGTGCGCCCCGAGCCGATCGCCCAGATCGGCTCGTAGGCGATCACCAGATTGGCGGCGCTGGCGGCATCGGGCACCGATCCGGCCAACTGCGCGCCGATCACCGCAAGGGTCTGGCCGGCGTCGTGCTGGGCTTCGGATTCGCCGACGCAGATCACCGCCACCAGCCCGGCGGTCAGCGCGGCTTCGGCCTTGGCGCGCACCATGGCATCAGATTCGAAGTGGTCGGCGCGGCGCTCGGAGTGGCCGAGGATCACATGGCTGGCCCCGGCGTCAACCAGCATCGGCGCCGAGATGTCGCCGGTATGGGCCCCTGCGGCCCTGGCATGGCAATCCTGCCCGCCGACCCGCAGCACGCTGCCCCTGGCCGCCGCCGCCATCTGGGCGATCAGCGTGGCGGGCGGGCACAGCAACATCTCGCAGGCCGGGGCCGGGTGGGCGGCCAGCAGCGCCGAAACCTCGGCCAGTGCCGCAGTGGTGCCATTCATCTTCCAGTTGCCTGCGGCGAGTTTGCGCATGTCGTCCCCCTGTCAAGTTTGCGCCAGCGATACGCGATCACGCGGGCAAAGGAAACCGGGCAGGCGCGGGGCAAAGTGCCTCAGGCCGCCGGAGCATCCTTGAACTTGATCGATTCGCCGCAGCCGCAGCTTTCGGCGACATTGGGGTTGGTGAAGCGGAACCCCGCCTCGAGCAGGTCGGTCTGATAGTCGATCTCGGTGCCGAACAGGAACATCTGCGCCATCGGCGCGATCATCACCCGCGCCCCGTCCTGTTCCACCACCTCGTCCATCGGGTTGATCGCGGTGGCATATTCCATGGTGTATTCCATCCCCGCGCAGCCGCCCTTCTTCACGCCGATGCGCAGGCCGGTCGAGCCCTTGGCCGCCATCAGCCGCACGATCTGCTGCGCCGCTCGAGGGGTCAGCGTGACGGCCGCCTTGCCGGAAATGCCAAACATCGGGTTGCTCCTCAAGCTATGGCGCACATACATGAATTGGCCGGAAATCTTGCACGCATCCGACTCCGGCGCTTACATGAAACCCAGTTCCAGCCGGGCCTCGTCGGACATCATTTCCATCCCCCAGGGCGGATCGAAGGTCATGGTGATGTTGACCTCTTTCACCCCCGCCAGCGGCGTGATCGCATCCTGCACCCAGGTCGGCATTTCGCCCGCCACCGGGCAGCCCGGCGCGGTCAGGGTCATGGCGATCGCGACCTCGTTCTCGGGGCTGATCTCGATCGTGTAGATCAGCCCCAGATCGAAGATATTGACCGGTATTTCGGGGTCGAACACGGTGCGGCATGCCTCGACCACCGCCTCGTAAAGCGGGTGGTCGGTGGTCGATGGCTTGATCAGGGGCGTGCCCTCGATCATCTCCTGAGGTTGGTTCATGGCGGACTCGCGCAGGTTGTTGAGTGATTATATAGGGAATT
>CAYQPD010000137.1:0-4710 GCA_964419305.1 uncultured Rhodobacter sp. | reverse complement strand
GTGGCGATATTGAGGTTCACCACCTTGCCGCCATTCTGGAAACTGCGCACTTCCGGGTCGCGCCCCAGATTGCCCACGATGATCACCTTGTTGACTGAACCCGCCATCTGGCACCTCCCGATTCGCCGTGCCCGGGCAGGGTCGCCCGAACTGGTTAACAAAGCCTATACCTGTGGTCGGAACGGCTTTCAACGGCACAGGCAACGACTTGGGGCAAAGGACCGCCGCGGCGGCGATCGGGGGGCTGGCAAAATCCGCAAAATTCCGTATAGTCGCGCCGACAACAGCCAGGATACCTGCAATGCGGCGATGGAACGGTGCGGTTTTGGCGGCGGCGGCGGCGATCGCCGCCAGCTCCGCCGCTGCCGACGGGCTCAACCTTTCCGGCTCGACCAAATCGCGCGCCAGCATCTTCCAATCGCAGGCGCAGTTGCTTGATACCCGGCTTTCGACCCAGTATTCCGCCTCGGTGCGGCTGCAACCGCCGCATGTCGGTGAGCCCGACACCCTGCCCAGCAATGGCGGGACTTATGCGGGCGAATATCTTGATGCCGCCAAAGCCGCCGCCCGCAACCATGCCGTGCCCGAAGACCTGTTCTTGCGGTTGGTGCAGCAGGAATCGGGCTGGAACCCGGCTGCCATCTCGGCCAAGGGGGCGAAGGGGCTGGCGCAACTGATGCCCGATACCGCGGCGAGATTGGGAGTCAACATCGACGACCCGTTGCAGAACCTCGACGGTGGCGCGCGCTATCTGCGCCAGATGTATGACAAGTTCGGCACCTGGCGGCTGGCGCTTGCGGCCTATAATGCCGGGCCACAGGCGGTTGATGCGCATGACGGCATCCCGCCTTACGCCGAAACCCAAAGCTACGTGCAGGCCATTCTGGGCACCTGAAAAACCGCCACCCGCCCTTCTTCTTTGCGCAAATACTCCACCGGGGGTGCGGGGGGTGTGAAACCCCCCGCTTGCAGGCCGCGAAAACGTCAGGCCAGCGCCCCCGCGGCGCTGATCCTGGTCTTGCCGCCCAGATAGGGGTGCAGGGCTGCGGGCAGATCAACCGAACCATCCGCGCACTGGCCGTTTTCCAGCACCGCGATCAGGCAGCGCCCGACCGCCAGCCCCGAGCCGTTCAGGGTATGCACGAACTCGGGCCGGCCACCCGCAGCGCGGTAGCGGGCATTCATCCGGCGGGCCTGGAAATCACCGCAGACCGAGACCGAGCTGATCTCGCGGTAGCTATTCTGCCCCGGCAGCCAGACCTCGAGATCATGGGTTTTCTGGCTGCCAAAGCCCATGTCGCCGGTGCACAGCACGATTCTGCGGTAGGGCAGGTCCAGCTTTTCCAGAATCGCCTCGGCGCAAGCCGTCATGCGCTCGTGTTCGGCCAGGCTGGCGTCGGGCGTGGTGATGCTGACCATCTCGACCTTCTCGAACTGGTGCTGGCGCAGCATCCCCGAGGTGTCCTTGCCCGCCGATCCGGCCTCGGAGCGAAAGCACTGGGTCAGGGCGCACATCCGGATCGGCAGTTGCGCGCCGTCCAGAATTTCCCCCGCCACGGTGTTGGTCAGGGTCACTTCGGCGGTCGGGATCAGCCACCAGCCGTTGGTGGTGCGGTAGCTGTCGTCGGCAAATTTCGGCAGGTTGCCGGTGCCGAACATCGCCTCGTCCTTGACCAGCACCGGGGTCCAGACCTCGGTCAGGCCGTGCTCGGTAATGTGGGTATCAAGCATGAACTGGCCCAAGGCCCGATGCACCCGCAGCACCGCGCCGCGCAGCACCACGAAACGCGCGCCCGCCAGTTTTGCCGCGGTGGCGAAATCCATCCCCGGCTTGACGCCGGCGATGTCGAAGTGTTCCTTCGGCGCGAAGGGGAAATTGCGCGGGCTACCCCAGCGGCGCAGCTCGACGTTCCGGGTCTCGTCGCGGCCATCGGGCACTTCGGCCAGCGGCAGGTTCGGGATCCCCGCCAGCAGATCGCGCAGCCGGGTGTCCTCGGCGGCCGCAGTCTCGGTCAGGCGTGCGCTCTCGGCCTTGGCTCCGGCCACCACTGCCCGCAGCCGCTCGAATTCCGCCGTATTGCCCGCAGCCTTGGCTGCCCCCACCGCTTTTGCGGCGGCGTTCTGGGCCGCCTGCGCCGACTCGGCCGCAAGGATCGCGGCGCGACGGGCGTTGTCGTGGGCCAGGATCGCGGGCGACATCGGGGCCAGCCCGCGCCGCGCCAGCGCGGCATCGAAATCAGCGGGATTGTCGCGGATGGCGCGGATGTCGTGCATGGGATCACCTGTGGTTTCGCCTCTCTGATATGCCCGATTGGCGGGCCGGGGTGAAGGCGAAAACGGTGATCCGGGCCGACGATTGCGGCTAAAGCGTCTTGTGCGTGCCGTCGCAGAATGGCGCGTTGGCCGAGTGCTTGCAGCCGCACAGAAACGCTGTCTTGGTCTCGTTGGCGGTGAACTTGACCGGCGTGAAGTTGCTGCCCTTGTGCGAGCCGTCGCAGAACGGCTGGTTGGCACTGCGCCCGCAGGCGCACCAGACATAGGTCTTGTCGGCCTCGAGCTCGACCTTGTAGGGCGCTTTCTGGGCAATCTGCGGGGCATCGGTCATGGCGGTCTCTCCTCTGGATGGTATCGGGCAGGCCTGCGCCAGATCGCAGGCGAGGTCAAGGAGCTGGTGGCCGCCCCATGGCCCGCTCGGCAAGGCCGCTTTTCGGCTTATTGCGGCGCGTCGGGTCATGCGGTTAACAGATTGTCAGGATTGATGAAAACATGGTTAGAAAGAATGGTTCAATTTTATCGAAAATGGTGTTTTCCGGTGCCGGTTTTGGTTGTTTTCCGAACCCGCCTGGGGCACACTGGGCGGGCAAGCAGCAAACTGCTGTCGGCTGGTTGCACCACACACCCCACCCACACTCCCCGTGACCAGCCGACAGTTACCCCCGCCTGGGGGCCTTGCCTTTGGTGCCTGATTTCGCCATCAAGGGGGGGAATTTGCAAGGAGTCTGCCATGCGCGCACGAATTTATCAGCCGGCCCGGACGGCGATGCAGTCAGGCACCGCCAAGACCCACCTCTGGGTGCTGGAATTTGCCCCTGAGGCGGCGCGCGATATCGACCCGCTGATGGGCTGGACCTCGTCGGGCGACATGAGTTCGCAGGTCAGATTGCGGTTCGAGACGCGGGCGGCCGCCGAAGACTATGCCCGCGCCCATGACATCGCGTTTGACGTGGCCGAGCCGAAAGTTCGCAAGGCCAATATCCGCCCGTTCGGCTACGGCGACAATTTTGCCACCAACCGGCGGGGCGTGTGGACCCATTGACGCCACAGATCAGGCGCGACAGCCCGCTCGCTCCCGAGGTGCGGGTGGTGCTGGCGCGCCACCTTGACCTGATGTGGGCCAGCTCGCCCGCCGAATCGGTGCATGCCCTGGCCCCTGCCGATCTGGCCGGAGACGACGTGGCGTTTTTCACCTTGCGCGACGGCAAGGCGGTGTTGGGGATGGCGGCGCTGCGGCGGATCGACGCCCGCCACGCCGAAATCAAGTCGATGCACATCGTGGCCGAAGCGCGCGGGCGGGGGCTGGCGCGGTTGGTGCTGGATTACCTGCTCGATCAGGCGCGGGCCATGGGCTACGCCCGGCTCAGCCTCGAGACCGGCATCGAAGACGTCTTTGCCCCGGCGCGCGCGCTTTACCGGGCCGCCGGATTCGAGCCCTGCCTGCCGTTTCAGGGCTATGCTGCCGACCCCAACAGCGTCTTCATGACCCGCCTGGTGTGAACCGCCATGAATTTTCGGTGATGATCGGTCGCCAGCGCCCGACGCCGGAAACCCGCCTCCAGAAGGTCGCGCCGCGGGTGGCCGCCGGTGATGGCCCAAGCGCCCCGAAACCGCCGGCAGGTTGCGAACCGATGTCCAAACCGCTAACAAGAACGGCACGGCCCCGTAGCTCAACTGGATAGAGCACTCGCCTTCTAAGCGAGATGTTGCGTGTTCAAGTCACGCCGGGGTCACCATTGGTGCCAGAAATCCTGCACTGGGCGGCGCTGCTGCTGGCCCTCTCCGACCTCGTGCGCGACCCCGCCCATTGGCGGAAAACTGACCACGGCTGCACAGCCCGACCTGTCGTCTGCCTGGAGCAAGTTGACGCTGCGGTGGCACTGAGCGCCCGGTAAAGGCGGCATGCTGATCCGAAAGGCCTAGCGCGCCAGCGACCTTCTCAAGGGAAATCCTCTTGAGCAAATCCGCCGTGATCGGGCGTTTCTCATCCAAGAAGATCATGGCCCCGACAAGTGCCATGTAGGGCTCCGACTGGACCACAGCGACATGACGAAATCAGCCTCCTCCTCCGACTGGCACGGCAGGAAGTAGATCGTGTCATCCATCACGACTGGCTTGCCGTTCGCCGGGGCTCTGTTGCACAAATCCCATGAGGGATTCATCTCGTGAATCCAGCGTGGTAGCTGGAGGGCATGAGCAGACCCACACCCCCCGCCTACAAGACCAGGAACTGGCCCGCTTGTAACGACGCGCTCAAGCGCCGCTCGGCCACGCCTGAACCCACCGCCGCACTGCGCCTGAGCACGGAAATGCACGAATCCATGAAACCTTCCCATCGCACAGTGTTCAAACATCGCCCCGACAACCCGAGTCCGACAGGCTGCTAGTGCGCCTCGGCCCAGTTGGCACCGCTGCCGGCTTCAGCGATCAGCGGCA
>CAYQPD010000136.1:0-6827 GCA_964419305.1 uncultured Rhodobacter sp. | reverse complement strand
CGCGCCTGCCTGGCTGGCGCGGTTACGCGCCTGCCGGGGGCAGGCAGGCGCGGCCCGATTTGACGCGTGTCAAATCGGACAAGAGAGGATTGCGGCTCCAACTGACCCCATCTTGCTCTAACTATTTGCACGACGAATAAATCGAGAACACGGGGTGTTCACCCGATTGCCCCGATACAGGCTGCCCCCCGATATGGACATTTTCCGCGCCCTGTGAAAGAGCAGGCGCGACCCGAGGAGAGTCCCATGCCCGCCACCGTTACCACCCGCTTTGCCCCGTCGCCCACCGGCTATATCCACGTCGGCAACCTGCGCACCGCGCTGATGAACTACATGATCGCGCGCCAGGCGGGCGGCACGTTCATCCTGCGGCTGGATGACACCGATCAGGAACGCAGCAAGCAGGAATATGCCGACGGGATCATGGCCGATCTCGACTGGCTGGGGCTGCACTGGGACCGGGTGGAAAAGCAATCCTTGCGGCTGGAGCGCTACCGCGCGGCGGCAGATGATCTGCGCGCGGCGGGGCGGTTCTACGAGTGTTTCGAGACCCCGGTCGAGCTGGATCTGAAGCGCAAGAAGCAGCTCAACATGGGTCACCCGCCGGTTTACGACCGCACCAGCCTGAAGCTGGCCGAGGCGGATCGGGCGCGGCAGCGCGGCGAGGGGCGCGCGGGTTACTGGCGCTTCCGGCTGGACCTTGAGCGGATCGAATGGGCCGACGGGATTCTGGGGCCGATCTCGATTGATGCCGCCAGCGTTTCCGACCCGGTGCTGATCCGTGCCGACGGTCAGGTGCTTTATACCTTTGCCAGTTCGGTTGACGACATCGACATGGGGGTGACCCATATCGTGCGCGGGGCCGACCACGTGACCAATACCGCGACCCAGATTCAGATCATGCAGGCGCTGGGCGGCACCCCGCCGCGTTTTGCCCACCACAGCCTGCTGACCGGACCGCAGGGCGAGGCGCTCTCAAAGCGGCTGGGCACCCTGTCCTTGCGCGATCTGCGGGCGCGCGGGGTCGAGCCGATGGCGCTGCTGTCGCTGATGGCGCGGCTGGGGTCATCGCAGCCGGTCGAGCTGGCGGGCTCGCTGGACGAGTTGGTCGCCGGGTTCGAGATCGGCTCGTTCGGGGCAGCACCCACCAGGTTCGACGCCGAAGACCTGTTCCCGCTGACCCGTGCCCATGTCCAGAGCCTGCCTTATGATGCGGTGGCGGCGCGGATCGCGGCGCTTGGCGTGCCTGCGGCGCTGGCCGAACAGTTCTGGCGGGTGGCGCGCGACAACATCACCGTGCTGGCCGATCTGGAGGGCTGGTGGCAGTTGTTTCGCGACGGGGCCGCGCCGCTGATCGACCCGGAAGATGCCGAATTCGTGGCGCAAGCGCTGGCGCTGCTGCCCGCCCGGCCGTGGGATCATGACACCTGGGGCACCTGGACCGCCGCGGTGAAAGCGGCCACCGGGCGCAAGGGTCGCGGGCTGTTCATGCCGCTGCGCAAGGCGCTGACCGGCCAGGCGCAGGGGCCCGAGATGGCCGACGTGATGCCGCTCTTGCAAAAGCTGCCCGCGATCGGCTGAGCGGCGGGGGGCTTTCCGCCCCCCGCACCCCCTGAGAGTATTTGGGCAAAGAAGAAGGCCGGAAGCGATTTCCGCGGCATGCCGTGGCATGCGTTTTGGGGCTTGCCTTGGGGCTGGCGGGCAGGCTAGATCGCAGCGTCAGGATCGGGAGAATCCGGCGCGGGGCAAGCCCCGCAGTCGGTGCCGAAGGAGCAACCGCCCCGGTAAACTCTCAGGCGCAACGGACCGTCCTGACAGACAGACTCTGGAGAGTGGCCGCGTTGGCCCGCCGAAGGGATAACAATCTCAGGCGCCCCAACTGCGGGGCACGGACAGAAGGGGCATCGTGGGGCAGGGATTGGCCTGCCCGGGCGGTGCCGGAGCATTTCCGGCTGAATGATGAGGAGAGGCGGCGTGACCGACCTTGAATTGAGCGGGCTGAAGCGGCTTGGGTTGCACGATCTGCATGTCGGCCTTGGCGGCAAGATGGTGCCCTTTGCCGGCTACGAGATGCCGGTGCAATATCCGACCGGGGTGATGAAGGAACATCTGCACACCCGCGCCGAGGCCGGGCTGTTCGATGTCAGCCACATGGGGCAGGTGATCCTGCGGCCCAAAGGCAGCTATGAGGCCACCGCGCTGGCGTTTGAAGCGCTGATGCCGGTCGATGTGCTGGGGGTCAAGCCGGGGCGGCAGCGCTATGGCATGTTCACCAATGATCAGGGTGGGATTCTCGACGATCTGATGTTTGCCAACCGCAGCGATCATATCTTCGTGGTGGTCAACGCCGGCTGCAAGGAAGCCGACGTGGCGCATATGCGCGCGCATCTCACGGATGCCTGCACCGTCGAATACATCACCGACCGCGCTCTGCTGGCGTTGCAGGGACCGGCCGCCGAGGCGGCGCTGGCGCGCCATGTGCCGGGGGTGGCGGCGATGAAGTTCATGGATGTGGCGGTGCTGGACTGGCAGGGGGCCGCGATGTGGATCTCGCGCAGCGGCTATACCGGCGAGGACGGGTTCGAGATCTCGGTGCCGCAGGGCCGGGCCGAGGCTTTTGCCCGTGCGCTGCTGGCGGAACCCGAAGTGCTGCCGATCGGGCTGGGGGCACGTGACAGTCTGCGGCTCGAGGCCGGGCTTTGCCTTTACGGCCATGACATCACCACCACCACCACGCCGGTCGAGGCTGATCTGACCTGGGCGATCCAGAAGGCGCGGCGGGCCGGGGGGGCGCGGGCCGGCGGTTTTCCGGGGGCGGCGCGAATTCTCGACGAGCTGGCGAATGGCCCGGCGCGCAAGCGGGTGGGCTTGCAACCCGAAGGCCGCGCCCCGATGCGCGATCACACCCCGCTCTTTGCCCTTGATGGCACCCCGGTCGGCGAGATCAGCTCGGGCGGCTATGGTCCTTCGGTCGATGGCCCGATTGCGATGGGCTATGTCGCCACCGCGCATGCCACCATCGGCACCCGGCTGTTGGGCGAGGTGCGCGGCAAGCGTTTGGCCGTAACCGTCGCCCCGCTGGTTTTCAATCCCACAACCTACAAGCGCTGAGGAGCGTATGAGATGAAATATACCGAAGAACATGAATGGCTGCGCGTCGAGGGCGATCTGGTGGTGGTCGGCATCACCGAACACGCCTCGACCGCGCTGGGCGATGTGGTGTTTGTCGAGCTGCCCGAGCTGGAGACCGTGGTCGCCACCGGCGACGAGGTGGTGGTGATCGAAAGCGTCAAGGCGGCGTCGGAAATTCTGGCCCCGGTCGATGGCGAGATCGTGGCCGTCAACACCGCGCTGGTCGATAACCCGGGCCTCGTGAACGAGGATCCGCTGGGGTCGTGGTTCTTCAAGATGAAGGTCGATGATCTGTCGGTGCTGGATGCCTTCATGGATGAAGACGCCTATAACGAGCTGATCGGGTGAGGCGATGAGCTATACCCCAACCGACTATGACGCCTACGATTTTGCCAACCGCCGCCACATCGGCCCCTCGCCCGAAGAGATGGCCGAGATGCTGGGGACGGTGGGCGTGGCCAGCTTGGGCGAGCTGATCGACCAGACCATCCCTGCGGCAATCCGGCAGGCCAAGGCGCTAAGCTGGGCCCCGCTCTCCGAGCATGATCTGCTGGCGAAAATGCGCGGCGTGGCCGCGAAAAACAAGGTGATGACCAGCCTGATCGGGCAGGGTTATTACGGCACCGTGACGCCCCCGGCGATTCAGCGCAACATCCTGGAAAACCCGGCGTGGTATACCGCCTACACGCCCTACCAGCCGGAAATCGCGCAAGGTCGGCTGGAGGCGCTGCTGAACTATCAGACCATGGTGGCCGATCTGACCGGCCTGCCGATCTCGAACGCCAGCCTGCTGGACGAGGCGACGGCGGCGGCCGAGGCGATGACCATGGCGCAGCGCAGCGCCAAGTCGAAAGCGCAGGCGTTCTTTGTTGATGAAGGCTGCCATCCGCAGACCATCGCGGTGATCCAGACCCGCGCAGCACCCTTGGGGATCGAAGTGGTGGTGGGTGACCCCGGCAAGATCGAGGCAGCGAAGGTTTTCGGCGCGATCTTCCAGTATCCCGGCACCTACGGCGAGGTGCGCGACTTGAGCGTCGAGATTGCGGCGCTGCACGGATCACGCGCGATTGCCATTGTCGCGACCGATCTGCTGGCGCTGTGCTTGTTGAAAGACCCCGGCGCGATGGGGGCCGACATCGCGGTCGGCTCAAGCCAGCGATTTGGCGTGCAGATGGGCTATGGCGGGCCGCACGCGGCCTTCATGTCGTGCCGCGATGATCTGAAGCGCAACATGCCGGGGCGGCTGATCGGGGTCTCGGTCGATGTGCGCGGCACCAAGGTTTACCGGCTGGCGCTGCAAACCCGCGAGCAACATATCCGGCGCGAGAAAGCCACCTCGAACGTCTGCACCGCGCAGGCGCTGCTGGCGGTGATGGCCGGGTTCTATGCAATTTTCCACGGGCCGAAAGGGCTGCGGGCGATTGCCGAGCGGGTGCACTTCAACACCGTCCGGCTGGCCAGGGCGCTGAAAGCGGCGGGGGCCAAGGTGGCACCGGCGGCCTATTTCGACACCATCACGGTCGAGGTCGGGGTGGGGCAGGCCGGGATTCTGGCCGCCGCCCGCGTTGAGGGCATCAACCTGCGCAAGGTCGGGCGCGACCGGGTCGGGATCAGCCTTGATGAGACCACCGACGCCGATGTGATCAAACGGCTGCTGCGCGCCTTTGGCATCACCGATCCGGCCCCGAAGAAGGTCGGCCTCGGTTTCCCCGAACTGATGCTGCGCACATCGGACTATCTGACCCATCCGGTGTTCCACATGAACCGGGCCGAGACCGAGATGATGCGCTACATGCGCCGCCTGTCGGACCGCGATCTGGCACTTGACCGCGCCATGATCCCGCTGGGGTCGTGCACGATGAAGCTGAACGCGGCGGCGGAAATGATGCCGATCACCTGGCCCGAGTTTGCCAGCCTGCACCCGTTTGTGCCGGCCGATCAGGCGCTTGGCTATCACGAGGCGATCACCGATCTTTCGGCCAAGCTGTGCGAGATCACCGGCTATGACGCGATGTCGATGCAGCCCAACAGCGGGGCGGCGGGCGAATATGCCGGGCTGATGACGATCCGCGCCTATCAGCGGGCCAAGGGCGAGGGCAGCCGAGACGTCTGCCTGATCCCGTCGTCGGCGCATGGCACCAACCCGGCCTCGGCGCATATGGCGGGGCTGGACGTGGTGGTGGTCGATACCTTGCCGGACGGCGATATCGACCTTGACGATTTCCGCGCCAAGGCGGCGGCGGCGGGCAACCGCCTTGCGGCCTGCATGATCACCTATCCCTCGACCCACGGGGTGTTCGAGGAAACCATCACCGAGGCCTGCAAGATCGTGCACGGCCACGGTGGGCAGGTCTATATCGACGGCGCCAACATGAACGCGATGGTCGGGCTGGTGCAGCCGGGGGCGATTGGCGGCGATGTCAGCCACCTTAACCTGCACAAGACCTTTGCCATTCCACATGGCGGCGGCGGGCCGGGGATGGGGCCGATCGGGGTCAAGGCGCACCTGGCCCCCTATCTGCCGGGGCACCCCGCGACGGGCGGAAAAGAGGGGCCGGTTGCGGCGGCACCTTACGGTTCGGCCTCGATCCTGCTGATTTCCTGGGCCTATTGCCTGATGATGGGCGGCGCGGGGCTGACGCAGGCGACGCGGGTCGCCATTCTGAACGGCAACTACATCGCCGAGCGTCTGAAAGGCGCTTACGAGGTGCTGTTTCGCGGTCGTCAGGGCCGGGTGGCGCATGAGTGCATCCTGGATACCGAAGGCTTCGAGCATAGCGCCGACATCACCGTCGATGATATCGCCAAGCGCCTGATGGACAACGGTTTTCATGCTCCGACCATGAGCTGGCCAGTGCATGGCACGCTGATGGTGGAGCCGACCGAATCCGAGACCAAGGCCGAGATCGACCGCTTCATCACGGCGCTGCTGTCGATCCGCGACGAGATTCGCGACATCGAGGAAGGGCGGTCTGATCGGGTCAACAACCCGCTCAAACGCGCGCCGCACACGGTCGAGGATCTGGTGGCCGATTGGGACCGGCCCTATTCGCGCGAGCAGGGTTGTTTCCCGCCCGGAGCCTTCCGGGTCGATAAATACTGGCCGCCGGTGGGGCGGGTGGACAACGTTTACGGCGACCGCAACCTGATCTGCACCTGCCCGCCGATCGAGGCTTACGCCAAGGCCGCCGAGTAGCGCTTATCGCTTTCTGCCGGGCGCTCTTCGCGGGGCGCCCGGCTTTTTTTTGGCGCGTTGACAGTGACCGGGGCGGCGACTAGGGCTGCGGCCTTGCCCTGAATCCCACGGAACCCGATGCCCCAACCCCGCCCCAAATCCGGCTTTGCCGACGGCCTGCTGGCGGCGGTGCCGATCGCGCTGGGCTACTTTCCGATCGCATTTTCCTTTGGTGTGGCGGCAACCCGGGCGGGTCTGTCGGCCCCGGAAGCCTTCATGCTGTCGCTGATCATGTATGCGGGCGCGGCGCAGTTTCTGGCGCTGGCGCTGATCAGCGCTGGCGCACCGCTGCTGGTGACGGCCTTTACCCTGGTGGCGATGAACCTGCGCCATCTGATGTATGGCCCGGCGCTGATGAAGCGGGCGGGGGCGCAGGCCGGTGCGCGTTATGCCTGGGCCTGGGCGTTCGGGCTGACCGACGAGGTGTTCGGCACCGCGTTGGGGGCGCTGGCGCGCGGCG
>CAYQPD010000135.1:0-6828 GCA_964419305.1 uncultured Rhodobacter sp. | reverse complement strand
GTCAGCGGGCCGACGTTGACCGCATTCTCGTAGCTGTCAAGCGCGGCCGGGATGCTGCCTGCGGTCACGAACACGTCGGCCACGCCCTTCATGAAGGTCTGGCTGCCGCCGCCCAGCCAGGTCGCGGAAAGCTGTTCCTCGACGCTGGGAAAGCGGAAGGTGGCCAGGGAATCCGCCGCCGCCGCTTCATCCATGCCGGAATCCTTGGCGATCACCGGCAGCATTTCGGCCTGTTTTGATCCCTCGTTCCAGGCGGCGTTGGCATCCGCCGTCACTTTGAGGAACTTTGCCACCAGATCGGCGTTTTCGGCAATGAACGCGGCCGGGGCCGAGGTGACATCGAACACCAGAATGCCCAAGGCTTCCTTTTCCGCCCCGGTCAGCAGCACGTTGCCGTGCTCTTTCATCCGCCGCAGCCCGCCGCCAAAGCCGCAGGCCATGTCAAGCCCGCCCTGGGCAAAGGCGGCCGCGCCATCCGGCGGGGCCATATCGACGATTTCCATGGTCGAGATATCAACCCCGAAATAGGCCATCTGCTTCAGGAACCCGTAATGCGCGGCGGTGCCGACCGGCAGCACCACCTTCTTGCCCTCAAGTTCCTTGGCGTTGTCCCTGGTGATTTCGAGATCGGTGCGCACCACACAGTTGTCGTTGTCGGCGTAAGACACCGCCACGTCGATGATCTGCAGGTCCTGCCCGGCGCTGGTGGCGATCACGAACGGCGGCACGCCCTGACTGACGGCGATCTGGACATCGCCCGAAGCCATCGCGGCCGACATTGCGGTGCCGGTATCAAAGGCGCGCCAGTTGATCTTGACACCCAGTTCCTGCTCGTAGGTGCCCATCGCCTTGGCGTATTCGAACGGCATCGGCCATTCCATGAAGTAGGCGACGGTAAGCTCATCCAGAGCCTGGGCCGCCTGGCTGCCGGTCAGCAGGGCCAGCCCGGCCACCGCGCCGAGAAGTGCATTGCGTTTCATTTCAGGATCCTCCGTGTTGTTGCTGCTGCGCTGGTTTTCCTGGCGCAGTCAGGTCTTGTTTCCTTTTAGGTCTGGGTCAGATACAGAAAGGCACAAAACGGGGCTTGGGTGATACTGGCACGGAACATTGTTCTCCTCCAGACGCGCAAGACCAAAGGGAATCGCAACTGGCCTTAACGGCATGACGGCTCTGGTCATAAGGCGGCGGGGGCGAATGCCCGATGATGTGGGGTAATCAGCGGCGCGCGCTCCTTGCGGGGCGGGGTGACCGGCTGCAATCCAGTGAGAGGAAACCAGGCATGGACGGCAAGCTTTATTCCAACGACATCAGCGCAGTGGTCGAGGCCGACCGGGCCCACATGTGGCACCACCTGTCGCAGCACAAGCAATACGAGTCGATTGATCCGCGGGTGATCGTCGAGGGCAAGGGCATGCGGGTGTGGGACGCGCGCGGCAAGGAGCATATCGACGCGGTGTCGGGCGGGGTGTGGACGGTGAACGTCGGCTATGGCCGGGTCAGCATCGCCAACGCGGTGCGCGACCAGTTGATCAAGCTCAACTACTTTGCCGGTTCGGCGGGCTCGATTCCGGGCGCGCTGTTTTCCAAGCGCCTGATCGAGAAGATGCCGGGGCTGAGCCGGGTCTATTATTCCAACTCGGGCTCCGAGGCCAACGAGAAGGTGTTCAAGATGGTGCGCCAGATTTCGCACCGGCACCACGGCGGGAAAAAGTCGAAGATCCTGTTTCGTGACCGCGATTATCACGGCACCACCATCGGCTGCCTGTCGGCGGGTGGCCAGCAGGAGCGGGTGGCGCAGTATGGCCCGCTGGCGCCGGGTTTTGTCGAGGTGCCGCATTGCCTCGAATATCGCAAGCAATGGGATGTGGCCGACTATGGCCGCCGCGCCGCGGATGCGATCGAAGAGGTGATCCTGCGCGAAGGCCCCGACACCATTGGCGCGATCTGCCTTGAGCCGGTGACGGCGGGCGGCGGCGTGATCACCCCGCCCGAAGGCTATTTCGACCGGGTGCAGGAGATCTGCCACAAATACAACATCCTGATCCATATCGACGAAGTGGTCTGCGGCATGGGCCGCACCGGCACCTGGTTCGGCTATCAACACTACGGCATCAAGCCCGATTTCGTCACCATGGCCAAGGGCGTGGCCTCGGGCTATGCCGCGATTTCCTGCACCGTCACCACCGAGGCGGTGTTCGAGATGTTCAAGGACGCGCCCGCCGATCCGATGAGCTATTTCCGCGACATTTCCACCTTCGGCGGCTGCACCGCAGGCCCGGCGGCGGCGCTGGAAAACATGCGCATCATCGAGGATGAAGGGCTGATCGCCAACACCAACCTGATGGGCAAGCGGGTGATGGACAACCTGCACGCGCTGGCCGAAAAGCACCGTGTCATCGGCGATGTGCGCGGCAAGGGGCTGTTCTGCGGCGCCGAGCTGGTGAAGGACCGCAAGTCCAGGGAACCCGCCGACGAGAAGATGGTGGCGGCGGTGGTCGGCGACTGCATGGCGCAGGGCGTGATCATCGGCATGACCAACCGCAGCCTGCCGGGCTTCAACAACACCCTGTGTCTGAGCCCCGCGCTGATCGCCACCGCCGACGACATCGACCAGATCACCGACGCGATCGACGGGGCGCTGGGGCGGGTGTTTCCCTGAGGCGCGGGCGACCGCACCCCTCGGGGCGTGATGGCGGAGGCACCGGCAAGGTGAGTATTTGGGCAAAGAAGAAGGGCGGCGCTTGACAGCGGCGGGCGGCGGGGTGAGGTGTAGGGCCAGATTGCCAAGGCGATAGGTCCAGCGTGTCGATCCCTGCCGATGCCTTTGTGCTGCCCGCGATTGCCGGGGCAACGCTGCAGCAGCGGCTGCGCCAGCGCATCAGCGAAGGCATTCTGGCGGGCCAGTTCCGGGCCGGGGAAAAGCTGCCCTCGAGCCGGGGGTTGGCGGCGCATCTCGGGATCAGCCGGATCACGGTGACGCTGGCCTATACCGATCTGGTGGCCTCGGATTATCTGACCTCGCGCGGGCGGTCGGGGTATTTCGTCTCGAACACGGCGCCGCGCCAGCCCGATTTTCCCAAAGCCGCCGGGGCGCGGGTGGACCGGGTGGATTATGCCACCCTGACCGGGCAGCGGTTCTCAAACACCCAGCCGGTGGCCCGGCCGGAAGACTGGCGCAGCTATCCCTATCCGTTCATCTACGGTCAGGCCGATGCGGCGCTGTTTGATCACCAGAACTGGCGGCAATGTGCGCTGCGCGCCCTTGGCATGCGCGATTTTGCGGCGATGACCGAAGACTATTACGAGCGCGACGATCCCTTGCTGATCGAGACCGTGCGGCGCTCCATCCTGCCCCGGCGCGGGATCGAGGCGCGCGCGGGCGAGGTGCTGCTGACCATGGGGGCGCAGAATGCGCTGTGGCTGGCGGCGCAAGTGCTGCTTGGGCCGGGGCGGCGGGCGGTGATCGAAAATCCGGGCTATCCGGGGTTGCGCAGCATCCTGGGCCAGACCCATTGCGACGTGGTGCCGGTCGATGTCGATGAAGGCGGCTTGCCGCCCGAGGCCCTGCCCGAAGCGCTGGATGTGGTCTTTACCACCGCCAGCCACCACTGCCCGACCAATGCCACCATGCCGATCAAACGCCGCGAGGCGTTGCTGGCGCTTGCGACCTCGCGCGATTTCGTGATCGTCGAGGACGATTATGAATTCGAGATGTCGTTCCTGCGGCCGGTCGCGCCGTCGCTGAAGTCGCTCGACCGCGAGGGCCGGGTGATCTATGTCGGGTCATTCTCCAAATCGCTGTTTCCGGGGCTGCGGCTGGGCTATCTGGTCGCCCCCGAAAGCTTCATCCGCGAGGCCCGCGCCCTGCGCGCGGCGGTGCTGCGCCATCCGCCGGGACAGTTGCAGCGCACCGTCGCCTATTTCCTGAGTCTGGGCCATTACGACGCGCTGATGAACCGGATGAAGGCGGCCTACAAGCGCCGCCGCATGGTGATGGACGAGGCGATCCGCGCCCACGGCCTGACCATCGCGGGGCAGGGCGGCTTTGGCGGATCAAGTTTCTGGATGTGCGCGCCCGAGGCCGTCGATACCGCCGAACTGGCCCGGCACCTGCGCGCCAAGGGGGTGCTGATCGAGCCCGGGCGGGCGTTCTTTGACCCTGGTGCCGCGCCGCACAATTACTACCGCCTGTCCTATTCCTCGATTGCACCGACCCGGATCGCCGAGGGGATTGGCCTGATTGCGGCGGCGCTGGCGGAAACTGGACTTAGCTAGGGTTGCCGCCTGGCCCTAACCGGGGTCGATTCCGGCGGCGTAAACTGAGGGGCCGCAACCAGGGAGCACCGCCATGAAGATGACCACCGAAGAGGCTTTTGTCAAAGTCCTGCAAAGGCATGGCATTCAGCATGCCTTCGGCATCATCGGCTCGGCCATGATGCCGATATCCGATCTGTTCCCCAAGGCCGGAATCACCTTCTGGGACTGCGCCCATGAAGGCAACGCCGGGATGATGGCCGACGGCTACGCCCGCGCCACCGGCCGGATGGCGATGCTGGTCGGGCAGAACGGGCCGGGCATCACCAATTTCGTGACCCCGGTGAAAACCGCCTACTGGAACCACACGCCGCTGCTGCTGGTCACCCCGCAGGCCGCCAACAAGACCATCGGTCAGGGCGGCTTTCAGGAAGTGGAACAGATGGCGGTGTTTCGCGACATGGTGGCCTATCAGGAGGAAGTGCGCGACCCATCGCGCATCGCCGAGGTGCTGAACCGGGTGATCCTCAAGGCCAAACGTGCCAGCGCTCCGGCCCAGATCAACGTGCCGCGCGATTTCTGGACTCAGGTGATCGACATCGAGCTGCCTGCGGTGGTTGAATTCGAGCGCCCGACCGGCGGGGCGGATGCCATTGCACGGGCGGCGGCGCTGCTGTCGGCGGCGAAATTCCCGGTCATCGTCAATGGCGCGGGGGTGGTGCTGGCGGGGGCGATTGCGGCGAGCCGCGCGCTGGCCGAGCGGCTGGATGCGCCGGTGTGCTGCGGCTATCAGCACAACGACGCCTTTCCCGGCAGCCACCCGCTGTTTGCCGGACCGCTGGGCTACAACGGATCAAAGGCCGCGATGCAACTGATCGCGCGGGCCGATGTGGTGCTGGCGCTGGGCACCAGGCTCAACCCGTTTTCGACCCTGCCGGGGTATGGCATCGACTATTGGCCCAAAGCTGCCGCGCTGATTCAGGTCGAGCTGAACCCCGACCGCATCGGGCTGACCAAGCCGGTGGCGGTGGGAATCGTGGGTGACGCGAAAAAGGTGGCGCAGGCGCTGCTGGCGGGCTTGGGCAAAGCGGCGGGAGATGCTGGAAGAACGGCACGCAAGGCGCTGATCGCACAGACGAAATCGGCCTGGGCGCAAGAGCTTTCGTCGATGGACCACGAAGCAGATGACGCGGGCACCACGTGGAACGCCCGCGCCCGCGCCCGCGAGCCGGAAAAGATGAGCTCGCGCATGGCCTGGCGCGCGATTCAAGCGGCCCTGCCGCGCGAGGCGATCATAGCAAGCGACATCGGCAATGCCTGCGCTATCGGCAACGCCTACCCAACCTTTGAGGCCGGGCGCAAGTATCTGGCCCCCGGCCTGTTCGGCCCCTGCGGCTACGGCCTGCCTGCGATCATCGGCGCGAAGATCGGCCACCCTGGGGTGCCGGTGGTGGGCTTTGCCGGCGATGGCGCTTTCGGCATCTCGATGAACGAGATGACGGCGATCGGGCGCGACGAATGGCCTGCCATTACCATGGTGATTTTCCGCAACTACCAGTGGGGCGCGGAAAAGCGCAACACCACGCTGTGGTTCGACGACAACTTTGTCGGCACCGAGCTGAACCGCGCGGTCAGCTATGCCGCGATTGCGCGGGCTTGCGGGCTGGCCGGGGTGCAGGTTTCCGGGATGGAAGCGCTGACCGATGCCTTGGCCCATGCGCTTGCGGTGCAGCAGACCGGCACCACCACCTTCATCGAGGTGCTGCTCAATCAGGAACTGGGCGAGCCGTTCCGGCGTGACGCGATGAAAAAGCCGGTCGTGGTGGCGGGGATCAAGGCCAGCGACATGTGCCCGCAACCCGGCATGTGATGGCGCTGCCGTTCGATCTGTCGGCGGGGCAGGCGGGTTATCTGGCGCTGGTGGTGCTGCTGGCGGCCTTCGTGCGCGGCTATTCGGGTTTCGGCTTTGCCGCGCTGGTGGTCTCAAGCGCCAGTCTGATCACCAACCCGATGTGGTTCGTGCCGGTGGTGACGATCTGCGACGTGGTGATGACGGCGCAGCAGGCGCGCGGGGTGTGGCGCGAGGTCGAATGGGGGCGGGTGGTGGCGCTGTTTGCCGGGGCGTTGGTCGGGGTGCCGCTGGGGGTTTTCACCCTTGCCAGCATCGGGGTCGATGCGGCGCGGGCGGTGATCGCGCTTTACGTGCTGGCGATGTGCGGGCTGCTGCTGGCGGGCTTGCGCTTTCACCACAGCGTCGGGCGGGCCGGGCATGTCGGGGTCGGGGTGATTTCGGGGCTGGCCAATGGTGCTGCGGTTGGCGGGCTGCCGGTGGCGGCGTTCTTTGCCGCCCAGCCGGTCTCGGCGCGGGCGTTCCGTGCCACGTTGATCGCCTATTTCACTCTGCTCGATCTGTGGTCGCTGCCGCTGATGGGGCAGGCCGGGCTGATCTCGCGCGACACCTGGCTGGCGGTGGCCTGGACCCTGCCGATTCTGGTGCTGGGGATCTGGCTCGGGGGGCGGCATTTCATCCGCGCCGCACCGCAAAGCTTTCGCCGCTTCGCGATCTGGCTGCTG
>CAYQPD010000134.1:0-6903 GCA_964419305.1 uncultured Rhodobacter sp. | reverse complement strand
CTGTCCGAGCCATGCACCGAGTTTTCGCCCATCGACAGCGCGAATTCCTTGCGGATGGTGCCGCTGGCGGCGTTGGCGGGATTGGTCGCCCCCATCACGTCGCGGTTCTTCGCAATCGCGCCTTCGCCCTCCAGCACCTGCACCACCACCGGCTCGGACGCCATGAACTCGCACAGCTCGCCATAAAAGCCGCGCGCCGCGTGTTCGGCATAAAATGCGCCCGCTTGCGCCGGGGTCAGATGGATGCGCTTCGATGCGACAACACGCAGGCCCGCATCCTCGAACTTGGCAATGATCTTGCCGGTCAGGTTGCGTTTGGTGGCATCGGGTTTGATGATCGACAGGGTGCGTTCAACGGTCATGGGGATCTCTTTTCCAGAATTTGCGGCAGGCTCCGGCCCACCTTTCGATTGCGCGGCCCTGCTAGCACGCAAGGCCGGGCTTGAAAAGAGCACCCGCCGATTGACGCGGGCTGCTGCTTCGGGCATGGCGTGGCGCATGCTGCGCATCAATGACATCACCTATTCGGTCGAAGGCCGCCCGCTGCTGCAAGGTGCCTCGGCCCGCATTCCCGCCGGCCACAAGGTCGGGCTGGTCGGGCGCAACGGCTCGGGCAAGACCACCCTGTTTCGCCTGATCCGGGGCGAGCTGGCGCTGGAAGGTGGCGAGATCACCCTGCCCTCGCGCGCGAAAATCGGCGGGGTGGCGCAAGAGGTGCCGTCGTCGCAGGCGTCGCTGCTCGACACCGTGCTGGCCGCCGACGCCGAGCGCAGCGCCCTGCTGACCGAGGCCGAGACTGCCCACGATCCGCACCGGATCGCCGAGATCCAGCACCGCCTGGCCGATATCAACGCGTGGTCGGCGGAAGGCCGGGCCTCCAGCATTCTCAAGGGGTTGGGGTTCGATACCGCCGATCAGGCGCGGCCCTGTTCCGATTTTTCCGGCGGCTGGCGGATGCGGGTCGCCCTGGCCGGGGTGCTGTTCGCGCAGCCCGATCTGTTGCTGCTGGACGAGCCCACCAACTACCTTGATCTCGAAGGCGCGTTGTGGCTGGAAAACTACCTTGCCAAATATCCCTATACCGTCATCATCATCAGCCATGATCGCGGTCTCTTGAACCGCGCGGTGCAGGGCATCCTGCATCTTGACGGCAAAAAGCTGACCTACTGGAGCGGCCCCTACGATCAGTTCGCCCGCCAGATGGCCGAACGCCGCGCGGTGCAAAGTGCCGAGGCGCGCAAGTTCGAGGCCCGCCGCGCCCATCTGCAAAGTTTCGTCGATCGCTTCAAGGCCAAGGCCAGCAAGGCGGTGCAGGCGCAAAGCCGGGTCAAGATGCTGGAAAAGATGACCCCGATCACCCCGCCGGACGAGGCGCGCAAACAGGTCTTCACCTTTCCCAAGCCCGAGGAGCTTTCGCCCCCGATCATCAACATGGAAGGCGTTGCCGTAGGTTACGGCGGCCCGCCGGTGCTGAAGGGCATGAGCCTGCGAATCGATCAGGACGACCGCATCGCGCTGCTGGGCCGCAACGGCGAGGGCAAATCGACGCTTTCCAAGCTGCTGGCGGGCAAGCTGTTGCCCTGTGAGGGCACCCTGGTGGCCTCAGGCAAGCTGCGGGTTGGCTACTTTGCCCAGCATCAAGTCGACGAGCTGCATATCGACGAGACCCCGCTGCAGCACATCATGCGGCTGCGCCCGGCCGAGGGTCAGCCCCGGCTGCGCGCGCGTCTCGCGGGTTTCGGGCTGGGGGCGGATCAGGCCGAAACCGCGGTCGGGCGGCTGTCGGGCGGGCAGAAGGCGCGGCTGAGCCTGCTGCTGGCCACCATCGACGCGCCGCACCTCTTGATCCTCGACGAGCCGACCAACCACCTTGACATGGAAAGCCGCGAGGCGCTGGTCGAGGCGCTGGTCGAATATACCGGCGCGGTGGTGCTGGTCAGCCACGACATGCACCTGCTGGGGCTGGTGGCCGACCGGCTGTGGCTGGTCAAGGGCGGTGCCGTCACGCCCTACGCCGAAGACCTTGAGGCCTACCGCCGCCAGTTGCTGGCGGGCGACGATGCGCCGCCGAAGGAAAAGCTCAGCCCCCGCATCCCGCGCCGTGCCAGCCGCGACGAGGTCAGCGCGCTGCGGGCCGAGGCGCGCAAATGCGAGGAACGGCTCGACAAGTTGAACGAGATGCGCGACCGTCTGGCGCGCAAGCTGGCTGACCCTGCGCTTTACGAACCCGGTCGCTCAGGCGAGGCGGAAACCTGGCAGAAGAAATATGCCGAGGTGATGGACGGACTTGATCGCGCCGAGGCGCTGTGGCTCAAGGCGCAGGAACGGCTGGAGGCGACCGGGGGATGACGCAGCACGTGGCAAGGCGATGATCGAGACCGGCTTTCTGATCACGGCATTCGCCACCCTGTTCGTGGTGGTCGATCCGCCCGGCCTGATCCCGATGTTCATCGCCCTGACGCCGGGCATGAGCGCGGCGCGGCGGCGCACCATCGGGCTGCACGCCTGCATTGTCGCGGCGGTGCTGCTGACGCTGTTCGGGCTGGCGGGCGAGACGGTGCTGAATTTCATCGGCATCTCGATGCCCGCCTTTCGCATCGCCGGGGGGATTCTGCTGTTTCTGACCGCGCTCGACATGCTGTTCGAGCGCCGCACCCAACGGCGCGAGGGTCAGACCGCCGAACCCGATCACGACCCGTCGGTGTTTCCGCTGGCCACCCCGCTGATTGCCGGGCCGGGGGCGATGGCGACGATGATCCTGCTGGTGGGGCAGTCCGGGCCGGGCTGGGCCGGGGTGCTGGCGGTGCATGTGGTGATGCTGGTGGTGCTGGCCAGCGCCTTCGCGCTGTTCCTGGTGGCCGCCCCGATCGAGCGCGCCCTGGGGCGCACCGGCAACATGGTGATCACCCGGCTCTTGGGCATGCTGCTGGCCGCACTTTCGGTGCAGTTCGTGATCGACGGGGTGCGCGGCACCGCTCTGATCGTCTGAGCGTCGGTTGAACCGACCCCGCCCCGCCCCCACATCAGGCCAAGGCATGCGAGGCGGACATGAGCGGTGATAGCATCGGGCAACTGGCATACCTTGTGCTGCTGGCGGTGGCGGTGGGGGGCTGGCTGGTGGTCGAGTTTCGCGGCCGGGCCGGGTTCGCGCTGCGCACGGCGCTGGCGTGGGGGCTGATCTTCCTTGGTGTGGCGGCGGGTTACGGGCTGTGGGGCGATATCCGCAGCCAGATCACGCCGGTTCAGGCGATCAGTGCCGCCGGCCGGATCGCGGTGCCGCGCGCCGCCGATGGCCACTATTACCTGATGCTGACGATCGGCGGCACCCCGGTGCGGTTCATGGTCGATACCGGGGCCACCAACGTCGTGCTCAGCCAGCGCGACGCCCGGCGGCTGGGGATCGACCCGGCGGGTCTGCTTTACATGGGCGAGGCCAGCACCGCCAACGGGGTGGTGCGCACCGCCCGGGTCAAGCTCGCGGATGTGGCGCTTGGCCCGGTGGTGGACGCCAGCCTGACCGCCTGGGTCACCGATGGCGAGATGCCGGAATCCCTGCTGGGGATGGATTACCTCGGCCGCTTCTCGATCGAGATCAGCGGCGCGCGGATGATTCTGACGCGCTAGGGCACGATGAGGCTTGGCGGCAACGGCCGGCGTCATCTTCGCGCTGGTCAGGGCAAGCCTTTGGGTCGCAAGAAAACGCTCCGGGGGAGCGTTTTCCGGCCCATTGTTCATAAGGCTGAAAGCCGTTGAACAAGGGCGGTTGGGCTAGAACGATCGGTTGGAAATCGGGCCGCGCCTGCCTGGCGGGCGCAATTCGCGCCTGCCGGGGGCAGGCAGGCGCGGCCCGATTTGACGCGGGTCAAATCGGGCAAGAAAGGTTTGCGATTCCACTTGACCCCATCTTGCGCTAGGGCCGGGTGCACCCCGGCAACACCACAGGCATTTCCCGCCTGCGGCGTGGTGCCCGGTTGTCGCTGCTGGCCCTGACCGATAGACCGGCATTCCGCCCCCCTGCCCGCCGGAGCCTGGATGTATCGCGTCACCCCCTTTCTGGTCACTTTTGCCTGGGCCCTGCTGGCGGGCACTGCCATCGCCTCGATCTGGCTCAACCTGTCGCCCGGCAGCTATTACGATGCCGTCGAGTGGCGGCTGCTCGATCTGCCGCTGCCGGTCTGGCTGGCAGAAACCCAACCCAGCCTGACCCTGGTCAATCTGACCTCGGACGGCCTGATGGCGCTGTTCCTGTTCGTCCTTGGCAAGGAGCTGTGGGAGGCGCTGGTGCTGGAGCGTCGCCGCCTGCACGGGCGGCAGGCGCTGATGCCGCTGCTGGCGCTGGTCGGCGGGCTGGTCGGGGCGGCGGCGATGTGGCTGGGGCTGTCGGCGCGCTTCGAGACCGCCGCCGAGGCGGTGCCGGGCGGCGGCTGGGCGGTGCCGCTGGGCTGCGACGTGGTGCTGGCCTATGTCGTCGGGCGGGCGGTGTTCGGGACGGGCAGTCCGGCGCTGCATGTGCTGCTGCTGCTGACGATCGGGGCCGACATTGCCGGGTTGCTGGCGGTGGGGTTGGCGTTTCCCGACGCGCCGCTGCGCCTGTTGTGGCTGCTGGTGCCGCTGCTGGCCAGCCTTGGCGTCTGGCTGCTGTTCGGGTGCCGCGCTCACCCCAGCGCCAGCGAAGTGCAGCGCCGCCGGGCGTTGCGGCTGTGGCCCTATGTGCTGGCCGGGCTGGCAAGCTGGGTCGGGGTGGCTGCCTCGGGCCTGCCGCCCGCCCTTGGCCTGTTGCCGATCATCCCGGCGATCCCCCACGCCGACCGCACCTTCGGCCTGTTTGCCGAGGCCGAGGGCTTTCTGACCGACCCCTTGAACCGCGCCGCCCACCTGCTGATCCGGCCACTGGTGGGGGTGCTGTTCCTTTATGGCCTGACCCACGGCGGCATTGATCTGGCGGCCTGGGCGCCGACCACCGCGATCACCCTTGGCGCGCTGGCACTGGGCAAGCCGATCGGCATCATGCTGGGCGGGTTGGTGCTGGCCCCGGCGCTGCGGTTGCCGCGCCCCAGCGGGATCAGCAGGCGCGACGTGGCACTGATCGCCGGCATCGCCGGGATCGGGTTTTCGGTGCCGGTGCTGGCGATCGGCCATGCCCTGCCCGGCGGCGCGATGCAGGAGGCCGCCCGGCTGGGTCTGGCGCTCAGCCTTGCCGCCGGGCCGGTGATGATCGTGCTGGCGCGGATGCTGCCGCCGGGCCGAAAACCCCGGACCCGCAGCTAGAACAGATGCGCGTTGACCAGCATGTGGGCACCGATCGACGCGCCATAGCCCAGGGCGATCGCCCAGCTCCATCTCAGGTGGCTGGAAAAGGTGTATAACCCCCGCGCCTGCCCCATCAGCGCCACCCCGGCGGCCGAGCCGATCGCCAAGAGCGAGCCGCCGGTGCCGGTGGTCAGGGTGATCAGCAGCCACTGACCATCGCTCATCGCCGGATCCATCGTCAGCACCGCGAACATCAGGGGAATGTTGTCCACGATCGCCGACAGCGCCCCGATGATGACATTGGCGTAGGTATCGCCCATGCCGACGTAAAGCACTTGCGAGGCCAGCGACAGATAGCCCAGCACCCCCAGCCCGCCGACCGCGAAGATGATCCCGAAGAAGAACAGCAAAGTGTCCCATTCGACCCGCTGGACCTGGGTGAAACTGTCAAGGATCATGTCTTCGTCGTTGTGCTTCTTGCCTTTTCTCTGCAGGTAGAACGACCACATCTGCAAATAGCCCAGACCCGCCATCATCCCGAGCGCGGGCGGCAGCAGCAGGAAATTCTTGAAACTGACCGCCGTCACGATGGTCAGCCCGAACAGCACCGCCACCCCGATCATGCCGGGCTTGGCGCGCACCCGCTCGGCATGGGGGGGCGGGTTGCCCCTGGGCACGGCAAAGAACATGATCGCGGCCGGCACCACCCAGTTCACCACCGAGGGCACGAACAAGACGAAGAACTCGAAGAACGAAAGCTTGCCCTTCTGCCAGACCATCAGGGTGGTGATGTCGCCAAACGGCGAAAACGCGCCCCCGGCATTGGCCGCAACCACGATCGACACGCAGCCGATCGCGACAAAGCGCGCGTTGCCCGACCCGATCGCCATCACCACCGCGCCCATCACCAGCGATGTGGTGAGGTTGTCGAGCACGCTCGACAGAAAGAACGCCAGCACCCCGGTCAGCACGAACAACTGGCGATAACTCAGCCCCAGCCCGACCAGTTTGGCGCGCAGCACCAGAAAGCCGCGGCGTTCCTCAAGGGTGTTGACATAGGTGATCGCGACCAGCAGGAACAGAAACAGCTCGCCGTATTCCTCGATGATCTGCACCGCATGTTCATGCGCCACAGCGCTTTGCCCGGCCTGCATGAAGGCGATGCCGATCAAGGCCCAGATCAGCCCCGCCGCCATCATCACCGGCTTCGATTTGCGCATGTGGATGTTTTCTTCGAGGATCACCAGCGCGTAGGCGCTGACGAACACCACCAGCGAAAGGTAGCCCGCCCAGTGGTTTACCAGCACCAGTTCCGTCATTGATTCGCTCCCCGCGCCGCCTTTGTCGTTGCCCGGCAAAAGGCACCAAGATCGCCGGGGGGTCAAGCACCTTGGGCCAAGGGGCCGGGCGATCGGGTGAAGCCGAAGGCGCGACCCCGCCTTGCCTTGCAACGTTTGCTCAAGACGGGGGCGCGCCCGACCGAGGCGGGAGCGGAACGCGCCCGGCGCGGCCCGGAGTTTCTGACCGGATGGTCGAATCCCGCCTGCCCGCCCGCGCCTTCCCTTGCGCCGCAGCGCCGGATCATGCGAAGCTGACCCATCGTTCCGACCGGAGTCCGCCCGTGCAACCCGTTCATGCCCCAGCCACCGCGCC
>CAYQPD010000133.1:0-6953 GCA_964419305.1 uncultured Rhodobacter sp. | reverse complement strand
TAAAGTGCTGGTGCACCATGCCGATCCCCGCCGCCAGCGCGGCGCGCGGGTTGCCGGGGGGCAGGGGCCGACCGAAAGCCTCGATCGCCCCGGCGTCGGCCAAATACTGGCCGAACAGGATGTTCATCAGGGTGGTCTTGCCCGCGCCGTTTTCACCCAGCAGGGCTACCACCTCGCCGCGCCGCAGATCAAAACTGACCCCGTCATTGGCCAGCAGCGCGCCAAAGCGCTTGGTGATCCCCGTCAGGCGCAGAACGATGTCCTGCGCCTGGCCCACCTGCCGCGTCACGACGACTTCGGCTCGCCGTCGTCAATTGCCACGTTGTAGCTGCCGTCACGGATCGCCGCCTCGCGCGCCGCCACCAGCGCCATCGCCGCCTCGGGCACCTTGCCCGCAAAGGTGCCCAGCGGAGCCAGCGAGCAGCCGCCCTCCTTCATGAAGGAATAACGCCCGTAGTTGTCGGCCTTGAACGCCCCGGCCTGCACCGCCGCCAAGGCCGCGTTGAAGGTCGGCTCGAAATGCCACAGCGCCGAGGCCACCACCGTGTCGGGATAGTCGGCCTGGGTGTCGATCACGTTGCCGATCGCCAGCACGCCCTTTTCCCTGGCCGCATCCGACACCCCGAAGCGCTCGGCATAAAGCAGATCGGCCCCGCCCTCGATCATCGCGAACGCGGTCTCCTTGGCCTTCGGCGGGTCAAACCACGAGCCGATGAAGCTGACCTGGAACCTGATCTCGGGGTTGATCTCGCGCGCCCCGGCCATGAACGCGTTCATCAGCCGGTTGACCTCGGGGATCGGAAAGCCGCCGACCATGCCGATGCTGCCCTTGGTCAGCGATCCGGCAATGATGCCCGACAGATACGAGGCGTCCTGAATGTAGTTGTCGAACACCGCCAGATTGGCCAGCGCCGGGTCGGGCGGGAAGCTCGACCCCATCAGGAACGCCACCCCGGGGTAATCCGCCGCCACCTCGCGCGCCTCGGCCTCGACCCCGAAAATCTCGCCCACGATCAGTTGAACGCCGGCCTCGGCATATTCGCGCATCACCCGCGGATAGTCGGTGTTGGCGACATTCTCGGTGTAGGTGTAATCCACCGCCCCGGTCGCCCTGGCGGCCTCGGCGGCCAGGTGGATGCGGCTGACCCACTGCTGCTCGACCGGCACCGTGTAGATGCCCGCCACCTTGACCGGGTCCGCCGCCCACAGCGCGCGCGGCCCCAGCGTCGCCCCCAGCACCACCGCCGCCCCGCCCGCCAGCACCCCGCGCCGCGAAACCGCTGTCCTCATGTTCTGCGCCATAGCCATCATCCCCTTCCTGCTGTGGTATTTATTGACCGGATGGTAAAACGCTTTGCCGATTCTGTGCAAGCCTCCGTCGCGCCCGCGCCCGACTCTTGGCCGACAGCTCGCCAGGTCCCATTCTCACTGGTCGAAATATCCCGGGGGTCCGGGGGCAGCGCCCCCGGCCTTTGCTACCGCTCGGTCAGCTTCAATTCGATCCGGCGGTTCTGCGCCCGCGCCTCGGGGCTGTCACCCGCCGCCACCGGCTGGTATTCGCCAAAGCCGGTCGCCGCCAGCCGCTCGGGCGGAAAGCCAAGCCGGTCCTGCATGTAGCGCACCACCGACAGGGCGCGGCCCTGGCTCAACTCCCAGTTGTCGGCAAATTCACCCAGACCCGACAGCGGCACGTTGTCGGTATGGCCATCGACCCGGATGATCCAGTTGATGCCGGGCGGAATGTCGCCCGCCACCTCGCGCAGCGTTGCCACCACCCCGGCGATCTGGGCCTGGCCTTCGGGGGCCAGATCGGCCGAGCCGGGGTTGAACAGCACCTCGCTTGAGAACACGAAGCGGTCGCCGACGATCCGCACCCCTTGCCGCCCGGCCAGCACCTCGCGCAGCTTGCCAAAGAATTCCGAGCGGTATTTCGCCAGATCCTGCGCCTCGGCGCGCAGCCGCGCGGCTTCGGCCGCTTCCAGTTCGGCCCGGCGCTTCTGCTCCGCCGCCACCTGCGCCAGCGCAGAATTGAGCCTGCTGCCCAGCGCCTCAAGCTGCACCCTGGCGTCGGCGTCCTTGGCGGCCGAGGCATCGAGCACCCCCTGCAACGCCCCCAACTGCCCGCGCAGCGCCGCAATCTGCTGGTTCAGCAGCGCCACCCGGCGCGCGGTTTCGTCCGATTTCTCCTGCTCCCGGCTCAGCGCCGCGCGCGCCGTGGCCAGCAGGGCATCCTTGCCCTCGACATCCGTTACCGCCTGCGCCGCCGCGGTCTGCGCCGCCGCCAGCAGGGTCAGGGTCTCTTCGGCGCGCTTGCGCTGTTCTTCCAGCGCCAGCGTCATCGCTACCAGTTCGCTGTCCGATGCCGCGAGCTTCGCCCGCAGCGCCTCGATCGCCGCCTGATCGGCCAGCTTGGCGGCCTCGGCCTCGGTCAGAGTGGCGCTGGTCTGGTCCAGCCGGGCGCGCAACGCCTCGGCGGCGGCGCGCTCGGCCAGCCTGGCCTTCTCGGCGTCCGAGACCTCGGCCTCGAGCCCGGTCACCTGCAACGCCAGCGCCGCGCGCTCGGCGTCAGTCGCCGCAAGCCGCGCCAGCGCCTCGCTCAGCGAGGCCTGCCCGGCCTCGGCCCGTGAACGCAGATCGGCGATCAGCGCATCCAGCGCCTCGCGCCGCGCCGCGGCCAGCCGTGCGGCCTCGGCTTGCGCGTCGATCTCGCTGCGCGCACGGGCCAGCGCCAGTTGCAGCGCCTCCTGATCCGAGATCAGCCGCGCCTGGGCCGCCTGCAAATCGGAAAGCTCGGCCGTCAACGCCCCGGCCTCGCCCCGCGCCGCATCGCGCTCGGCCAGCAATGAGGCCACCTGCGCCTCGAAACTGGCAATCCGCGCGCCCGCCGCCGCCAGCTCGCCCTCGCGCGCCGCAATCTGGCCGGTCAAGGTGGCGATCAGCGCCGCCTGCTGCGCCCCCGCCGCCTGCGCCGCATTGAGATCGGCCCCGAGCTGCCCGACCTCGGCCTGCAACTGGTCGGCGCGGGTCTGTTCCAGCCCCAGCGCATCGGCCAGACTTGCGACCTGCGCGGTCAGATCATCCAGTTCGTGGGTCTGGCTGGTGATGGTGTCGCGCAGCACCGACTGCACCACCATGAAGATGGTCAGCACGAACATCAGCACCATCAGCAGCGCGGTCATGGCATCGACAAAGCCGGGCCAGATGGTCTCCGACCCGCCCCTGCCGTTGCCGCGCCGCGACAGCCCCATGCCCTAGCCCCGCCCGCTGGCGCCGCGCGACAACTGCCGCACCGCCCCGGTCAGCGCCGCCAGATCGGCCCGCAGATCGGCGGTGCTTTCCTGCCGCCCTGCCGAGATTTCTTCCAGTATCCGCAGCAGTTGCACGTCGATCGAGCGCATCCGCATCCGGCTTTCGGCATCCGAATGGGCCCCGCCTTCGGCCCCCGTCAGGGCGGTGATCAGGCGCTCCTGACCGTCGGCGATCCGCGCCATCAGCGCCCCCTGCCCGGCCTCGGCGGCCAGACTGTCGGCCAGATTTTCCACCGCCACCGCCAGATCGCCGATCCGGGCGTCCATCTGGCTGCGGCTGGCGTCGGCCTGACTGTAGAACACCTGCAAGGCCTCGACCTGCTGGCCGATGCTGTCAAGCACCACCGCCAGCGCGCCTTGGTCCGCGCCCCCCTCGGCGTCGCCGCTGGAAACCCCCAGCCTTGTGAACGACGACAGCCATTCCTCAAGCTGGCGGTAAAAGCGGTTCTGGCCGTGGCTGGCAAACAGCTCCAGCAACCCCACCACCAGCGATCCCGCCAGCCCCAGCAGCGAGGACGAGAACGCCGTGCCCATGCCGCCCAACTGTGCCTCGAGCCCGGTCATCAGCTTGCCGAACACCTCGGTGCTCGACTGACCTTCCTGCGGTGCCAGCGCCCGGATGGTTTCGACCACCGCCGGCACGGTCGTCGCCAGACCGTAAAAGGTGCCCAGCAGGCCCAGAAAGATCAAGAGGTTGCCGAGATAGCGGGTGATGTCGCGGGCCTCGTCGATCCGGGTCGCCACCGAATCGAGGATCGACTGCGAACTGGCCGAGGAAATCTGCATCCGCGCCCCGAGGCTGCGCAGCAGCGCCGCCAGCGGGGCCAGCAGCCGCGGCGCGGGGGCGAAATCCTGGCCCGGTCGGTGCAGCACGAAATCGCCGATCCAGGCCACCGACTGAAACAGTTGCAGCACCTGCCAGAAGCAGGTCACGACACCCAGGATGAACACCAGCCCGATGAACCCGTTGAGATAGGGGTTGGCCAGAAACACCCCCTCGACCATGGTCAGCGCCACCGACGACCCCGCCGCTACCAGGGCGACGACGATCAGCATCAGCACGATCTGCCGGATCGGGTGGGTGAACTGCGGCTCGGCCTCGAACAGAGTCTTTTTCATCGGCAGGCAACGACTTTCCTGAAGCTTCGGGCGAACCATAAGCGGTGGCAGGCGCGCTGCCAAGGTGATTGCGGCGCGAGGCGGCCTAGGCCCCCGGCCCTGCCAGCGCCCGCACCCGCGCGGCCAGCCAGGCCAGATCGGCATCCGCGATCCCCAGCCGGGCCAGATGATCGGCGGTAGCCATGAGGTAGTCGCGGTTGGGTCCGCGCGCGCCCTGCGCCTGCGCAATGATGCCCGCCTGCTGCTCCAGCGTCAAAGCGCCGCAATACTGATCGTGCTCGGGGTCGATCACATAAGCCACCGCCTCGACCCTGCCGCCCGCGCGCAGATCGACCGCCAGGCGCTGCTCGAGATACGCCCGCGAAATCAGCTCGCGCGCCCGCAGCCCCGCCAGCGCCTCGGCCTCAAACCCCGCCGCAACCCGCAACGCCAGCCCGTCACACAGCGCGCCGTCGGCGCGATCGAGTGCCAGCACCAGCCCCGGCTGCGCCACCGTGCCGCGATAGTGGATCGAGCGCATGCAAAAGCTGCGCTGCCACCCGGCCAGCCGCGCCACCTGACTTTCCGCCACCACAAAACCGGGGTTCCAGATCAGCGATCCGTAACCGAATACCCAAAGCCCCGCCACCATCGGTCTGGCCCTCTGCTGCCTGCCCCTATAGATACAGCCCGCAGGCAAATGGGAAGGGGCCGGAATGCGGGTCGTGCTGGCAGTTGTGGTCGCGCTGGCGCTGGCCTCGAGCGGCCTGTGGTGGCTGGCCGCCCGGGCGCTGACCACGGGTCTTGAGAACTGGTTTGCCGCCCAGACCGCCAGCGGGCGCACCGCCAGCCACGGCAGGCTTGAGGTGAGCGGCTTTCCCGGCCGGTTTGCGCTGACCATCGACGCAATCAGCCTGGCCGACCCGGCCACCGGCACCGGCTGGCAGACCTCCAGCCTGCACCTCACCAGCCCCAGCTACCAGCCCTGGCACCTCACCGCGACCCTGCCCGACCCGCTGCGCGTCCAGACCCCGACTGCAACGATCACCCTGACCGCGACCGGCCTGCAAGCCGACCTGACCCTGACCCCACTCCCGTCCCTGCCGCTCGATTCGATCACCCTCGAAGGCCACCGACTGCGTGCAACCTCCAGCCTTGGCTGGCAGCTTGCCGCCGATCACGCCCGCCTTGCCACCAAGGCGAACCCGACCCTGACCAACGCCCACGACCTCAGCCTCCGCCTCACCGACCTTGCCCTCGACCCGGCGCTGCGGGCGGCGCTGGCGCGCGGGTCCGATCTGCCCGCCCGGGTAGAGCTGATCACGATCGACGCGGTCGCGCGCTTCAGTGCCCCGCTCGACCGCTACGCCAACCAGACCCGACCGCACCTGACCGGCCTCACCCTCAGCCACGGCCTGATCCGCTGGGGCACCCTCACCCTCACCGCCAGCGGCAGCCTCACCACCGACGCCCTGGGCCGCGCCGAGGGGCGGATCGACCTCGCGGTCGAGAACTGGCAGCCGGCGCTGGATGCGGCCCTCGCCCTCGGGCTGATCCGGGCCGAAACCGCCCCGACCCTCGCGCGCGCCCTGACCCTGCTCGCGCTCCAGTCCGGCAACCCCCGCAGCTTCGATCTGCCGCTCACGCTGCACGCGGGCCTGATCAGCCTCGGCCCGATGCCGCTTGGACCCGCCCCGCTGATGCCCTGAGCCTCGCCATTTCACCTTTGTGCAAATACTCTCGGGGGTGAATTGGCCGCAAGGCCAAGGGGGGGCAGACGGCCCCCCGCTTGCAGCGGTTTTCACGCGCATTTTATCCGAACCGAAGGTCCGCGTCAGCGAAAAGCGCTTCACACCTTTCGCAATGCGCTTTACCGGCAATAGGCCCCGCTGCGGTAAGACGCGGTGTCGAAATGCAGATGGTTCTCGTGATAGCCGTCCGACCCCGGCCCCAGCGTGGTGCCGAAGATGCCGCAAGCGGATTTATAGGCAGCCTTGATCGGCTTGCCCGCCCGCCCGCGCCAATCGTCCTCGACCGTGCGCACCGAGCCATCGGCCAGCACGAACCCTGAAATGTCGATCGCGCGGCCGCGCCCGTGTTCGCTGACCTTCGCACCCCGCCGGTTGTTGCGGGTGCGGCAACTGTAATCCGCGGCAACGTTGAGCCCGACCACCTTGTTGCGCCCGAACGCCGGTTGCAGCCCTTCGTCAACCCATTCGCGCAGCGCCTGGGCGGTTTCGCAGGCGAGCGTCGGGGCGGGGTCAAGCGCCACCCCGGCAATCGACGTCACCCGCACTGGTGCCGCAATGCCGCAGCCCCTTGTGCTCGAGGTGATCGCAGCCAGCTCGCTGCCCCGGACCGCCCGGTCGCCACAGACCGAGCCTTGCCGTGGCAACGCCGTCTGCTGGTCAGGCTGGCGGCGTGGGCTTGAGGCGCGAAACAGCCCCCAGCCCTTGGCCGGTGCCGCTGCCGTCACCGCAATCAGCCCTTCGGGACGGGTCTGCGGGCGCAGCCACGGCGCCGCCGTCCCGACCGGCGCCAGCGCTG
>CAYQPD010000132.1:2918-7100 GCA_964419305.1 uncultured Rhodobacter sp. | reverse complement strand
GGGGGCGTTCGGGGCCGAGTCTGCGGCCCCGGTGCTGTTTCATGCCTTCAACGGGCTGGCCCCCACGTTGACCCCCCTGCCGCCGCCGCCGCCCGCGACGCTGCTGGTCTCGAACCCGCAACTGCCGCAACCGTTGCGCCGGTTCCGCACGCGCTATGCGGCGTTCAATGCCCCCGCCGATGCCCCCGCCGTGACCTTTCCGCCCGATGGGGCCGAAGTCGAAGTGCTGGATCAGGGCCTCAAGGTGCGGGTCGCGGGCGGGGTGGCCCCCTTTACCTGGCTGGCCGACGGGGTGCCGGTGCTGACCGGACTTGCGGCGCGCGAGGCGCTGCTGGTGCTGCCGGGGCGGGGGTTTGTGACGCTGTCGGTGATCGACGCGGCGGGGCAATCGGCGCGGACGCGGGTGCGCTTGCGCTGAGGCGGGCGGGGGGCCAGCCCCCCAACCCCCGGGGTATTTGAGCCAGTGAGAATTGGAGGTCAGAGCCGCTCGATGGCAAGGGCAATGCCCTGACCGCCGCCGATGCACAGCGTGATCAGGGCGCGGCGGCCGCCTGTGCGTTCCAGCGCGTAAAGCGCCTTGACGGTCAGCAGCGCGCCGGTGGCCCCCACCGGGTGGCCAAGCGCGATCGCGCCGCCGTCGGGGTTGACCCGGGCGGGGTCAAAATGCAGGGCGGCGCTGACCGCAAGGGCCTGGGCGGCGAAAGCCTCGTTCGATTCGATCAGGTCGAAATCGGCCACGCTCAACCCGGTGCGTTTGAGCAGCGCGGTCACGGCGGGGATCGGACCAAGCCCCATCACCTCGGGGCGCACCCCGGCGTGGGCATAGCCCAGGATGCGGGCGCGGGGATTGAGGCCGGCGGCACGCGCGGCGCTGGCGGTGGCCAGCACCAGCGCGGCGGCGGCGTCGTTGATGCCCGAGGCATTGCCAGCGGTGACGGTGCCATTCTTGGCAAACACCGGCTTGAGGGCGGCGAGGGCGGCAAGGCTGGTGGCTTTGGGGTGTTCATCAACCTCGAAGCGGATCGTGCCCTTGCGGCTGGTGATCTCGACCGGGGTGATCTCGGCGGCAAAGTAACCCGCCGCAATGGCGTGGGCGGCGCGGGTCTGGCTTGCCAGCGCGAACGCATCCTGATCGGCTCGGCTGATGCCGCATTCGGCGGCGATGTTTTCGGCCGTCACCCCCATGTGGCCGGTGCCGAACGGGCAGGAAAGCGCGCCGGTCAGCATGTCGGTGGCGGTGACGTCGCCCATCTTCTGGCCCCAGCGGGCGGCGGGCAGGCTATAGGGCGCGCGGCTCATGCACTCGGCCCCGCCGGCCAGCGCGAAATCGGCGTCGCCCAGCATCAGCGCCTGCGCCGCCGAGACGATGGCCTGCACCCCCGAGCCGCACAGGCGGTTGACGTTCATCGCGGGGGTGGTGTCGGGGATACCGGCCCCGATCGCGGCGACCCGTGACAGATACATGTCGCGCGGCTCGGTGTTGATGACGTGGCCGAACATGACGTGACCGATGCGGTCGGGGGCGAGGTTCGCGCGTTCAAGTGCGGCGCGGGCAGCGATGGTGGCAAGGGTGGTGGGCGGGGTGCCTGCCAGCGCGCCGCCGAAGGTGCCGATCGCGGTTCGCGCGCCCGAGAGGATGACGATATCCGGCATGGGGTTCTCCTGTGGCCTGGTGCGGGTGGGGTTGGCCCAGTCTAACCCCTGCGCGGCCGAAAATCGCCCCTGACGTTGCGTTTTGTGGCCGGGGGCGTCAGTCGAGGGCACGCAGCGGCACGCGACCGGCGGCGGTCAGCAGAAACACGGCAGTGTCTTCGATCACCACCGCCGACAGCGGGCCGCCGTAAGCGACCCCCGAATCGAGGTTAAGGCGGTTGCCGTAATGGGTGGCGGCGTCGAGCGCGGTATGGCCATGCACGATCAGCGCGCCGTGGTCGCGCGGATCGGTCAGGAACGGCTCGCGGATCCAGACCAGATCGGTCTCGGTCTGGGCCTCAAGGGCGATGCCGGGGCGGATGCCGGCGTGGACGAAAATGCTGGTGCCGCGCCGGTAGCTGGTCGGCAAGGCTTCGAGAAAGGCGCGGTGGCTGGCGGGCACGGCGGCCTGGGCCTCGGCAAAGACCGAGGCGAGGGGGCGGTCGGCGGCATTGGCGACACCGTAGGAGGCAAGGGTTGCCCCGCCGCCAAGGCGCGGGTGCAGCCAGCCCACGTCGGCGCGCAGGCCGGGATCGCGGGCGGCGTCGTCGTGCAGATAAAGGGCGAACATGCGGTCGTGGTTGCCCTTGAGCACCACCCAGTTCTCACCGGCGGTGATACCGGCGCGCAGGTAGTCGATCACCCCGCGGCTGTCGGGGCCACGGTCGACCAGATCGCCGACATGGACGATCGGGGCGGGGCCGTGGCGCGCCTGATCGGCCGTGATCAGGGCATGGGCGGCATGGAGCCTGGCGAGGTGGCCGTGGATGTCGCCGATGGCGTAGGTGTGCATGACTGCCTTTGGAAAGACCGGGGGCTCTGCCCCCGGACCCCCGGGATATTTGGGCAAAGGAGAAAGGGCAAGGGGGTCTGACCCGTTGCCCGGATGGCGTTCACGCCACGTCGAATTCCAGCGCCTTGACCTGGTGGAACAGGCCGGTCGATTCAAGGGTATCGACCACCTTGGGGTCGATGCGCTGATCGAGGTAGAGGATGGCGATGGCGTCCTGCCCGACACCGGCGCGACCGAGGGTGAAGTTCGCGATGTTGACGCCGTTCTTGCCCATCGTCATGCCCAGCAGGCCGATGATGCCGGGCACGTCCTCGTTGGTGGTATAGAGCATGTGGCGGCCGACTTCGGCGTCGATGTTGATGCCCTTGATCTGGATGAAGCGCGGCTTGCCGTCGGCAAAGCAGGTGCCGGCGATCGAGCGCTCGCGCTTGTCGGTGACCACGGTCAGCTTGATGAAGGCGTCGAACACCCCGGTCTTTTCCTGCCGGGTGGTGGAAATCTGGATGCCGCGTTCGCGTGCGATGATCGGGGCCGAGACCAGGTTCACGTCGGGGTTGGTGGCCTGCATGATGCCCGCGATGGTGGCACAGTGGAGCGCGGCGAGGTTCATGCCCGCAACCGTGCCGTCGTAAAGCACATTGATCGCCTTGATCGGCTCGTCGGTCATCTGGCCGACGAAAGCGCCGAGGTGGCTGGCAAGTTTCAGCCACGGCCCCATCACGGCGGCTTCTTCGGCGGTGACCGACGGCATGTTGAGCGCGTTCTGCACCGCCCCGGTCAGCAGGTAATCCGACATCTGCTGGGCCACTTGCAGCGCCACGTTTTCCTGCGCCTCGGTGGTGGACGCGCCAAGGTGCGGGGTGCAGACCACGTTGGGCAGGCCGAAGATCGGGCTGGCGGTGGCGGGTTCATTCGTGAACACATCAAACGCGGCCCCGGCGACGTGGCCGGATTGCAGCGCCGCCGCAAGCGCATCTTCATCGACCAGACCGCCGCGGGCGCAGTTGATGATGCGCACCCCGGGCTTGCACCGGGCAATCGCCTCGGCCGACAGGATGTTGCGGGTCTTGTCGGTCAGCGGCACATGCAGGGTGATGAAATCGGCGCGCGCCAGCAGGTCGTCGAACTCGACCTTGGTGACACCAAGAGTTTTGGCGCGTTCGTCCGAGAGAAACGGGTCGTAGGCGATGACCTTCATGTGCAGACCAAGGGCGCGGTCACAGACGATGCTGCCGATGTTGCCCGCGCCGATCACGCCCAGGGTCTTGCTGTAAAGCTCGACCCCCATGAAACGCGATTTTTCCCATTTGCCGGCTTGAGTCGAGGCGTTGGCTTCGGGGATCTGGCGCGCGCAGGCGAACATCATCGCAATCGCATGCTCGGCGGTGGTGATCGAGTTGCCGAACGGGGTGTTCATCACGATCACGCCCTTTTTCGAGGCGGCGGGGATATCGACGTTATCGACCCCGATGCCGGCCCGGCCGATCACCTTGAGGTTGGTCGCAAGGGCGAGCAGTTTCTCGGTTACCTTGGTGGCCGAGCGAATGGCGAGGCCGTCGTATTGGCCGATGATTTCGGCCAGCTTTTCCTTGTCCTTGCCGAGTTTGGGCAGGTAATCGACCTCGACGCCGCGATCACGAAAGATCTGGACGGCGGTTTCGGAAAGTTCGTCGGAAACGAGAACGCGGGGGGCCATG
>CAYQPD010000132.1:0-2818 GCA_964419305.1 uncultured Rhodobacter sp. | reverse complement strand
GCGGCCACATCGGCGGTTTCCACGGTTGATCCGCACCAGATGCGCAAGCCGGGGGGGGCGTCGCGGTAGGCACCGATGTCATAGGCGACGCCGGCCTTTTCCAGCCGCTTGGCCACCGCCTTGGCGAAAGCCGCGCCGTCGGTGATGCGCGGATCGGTGAACTTGAGGCAGACGCTGGTGGTCGAAGCGGTGGCCGCAACTTCGGCCAGGTTTGCGATCCAAGTGTGCCCGGCCACGAAATCGGCGACCACCTGCGCGTTGGCGTCGGCCCGGGCGATCAGGGCGGGCAGGCCGCCGATCGTCTTGGCCCAATCGAGCGCCACAAGGTAGTCTTCAACCGCCAGCATCGAGGGGGTGTTGATGGTCTCGCCCTCGAAGATGCCCGCGATCAGCTTGCCCTTGGCGGTCAGGCGGAAAATCTTGGGCAGCGGCCAGGCGGGGGTGTAGCTTTCCAGCCGCGCCACCGCGCGGGGGCTCAGGATCAGCATGCCGTGCGCACCTTCGCCGCCCAGCACCTTCTGCCAACTGAAGGTCACCACATCAAGCTTGTCCCACGGCAGGGCCATCGCAAACGCCGCCGAGGTGGCGTCGCAGATCGTGAGGCCCGCGCGGTTGGCGGGAATGGCGGCACCGTCGGGCACCCGGCAGCCCGAGGTGGTGCCGTTCCAGGTGAACACCACGTCGCGGTCGAAATCGACTGCGGCCAGATCGACAATCCGACCGTACGGGGCTACGGTGACTTTTGCGTCCAGTTTCAATTGCTTGACGACATCCGTCACCCAGCCCGCACCGAACGATTCCCAGGCCAGCATCTCGACCGGGCGGGCACCAAGCAGCGACCACAGCGCCATCTCGACCGCGCCGGTGTCCGAGGCCGGCACGATGGCAATGCGGTAATCGGCAGGCACGTCCAGAATTTCACGGGTCAGATCAATCGCCCGTTTCAGCTTGGCCTTGCCAACAGCCGCGCGGTGCGAGCGGCCCAGGGGCGCGTCAGCCAGCATGGCAAGCGAAAAGCCGGGGATCTTGGCGCAGGGGCCAGAGGAAAAGCGCGGATTAGCCGGGCGCGCGGCCGGGGTCTGCAGGTCAGACATGGTATCCTTCCAGATAAATGCCCTCCGTTGGGGGAGGGTGTCCCGCTGTTGGCTTTAAGGCCGGTCGTGCTCTGGCACAAGCCGAAAAACTGCCGTAGAGCGGCACTCAAGATGGCTAAAACGACGCACAGCCGATCAACCGGAAGCCGAAATGCATATCGCCACCCTGCTGACCAACCCCGCCCACCCGGTGCTGGAGCGCGCCACGGTTGAGGCATTGCGCAATGCCTGGGGCGGCGGCGATGCGGTCTGGCTGGACCCCGGGGTGGCGGCGGAATTTGCGCTGCCGCTGGTGCCGGGCAACCTGTGGCAGGTGTGGCAGGGGTTGCAGGAGCTGGGCGTCGATCTTGTGGTGCAACCCGCTTTGGGGCGGCGCAAGCGCCTGCTGCTGGCCGACATGGACAGCACCATGATCGAGCAGGAATGCATTGATGAACTGGCCGCCGAGGCCGGGGTTGGCCCCTATGTCGCCGCGATCACCGCCAGGGCGATGAATGGCGAGTTGGATTTCGAAGCGGCGCTGCGCGAGCGCGTGGCCCTGCTGAAGGGTCTGCCCGAGACGGTGATCGGGCAGGTGCTGCGCGATCGCATCACCCTGCGGGCGGGGGGGCGCCAACTGGTGGCCACGATGCGCGTGCAGGGCGCGCGGGCGGCGCTGGTTTCGGGCGGCTTTACCGCCTTTACCGGGCCGGTCGCAGCAGCGTTGGGGTTTGACGAGAACCGCGCCAATGTGCTGCAGATGGCCGCTGGCGCGCTGACCGGCACGGTGGCCGAGCCAATCTTGGGGCGCGACGCCAAGGTGCGGGCCTTGCACGAGATTTCTGCCGCCATGGGAATTTCGCCTGCCGAGGCGATGGCGGTGGGGGATGGGGCCAACGATCTGGGGATGCTGGGGCTGGCGGGGGCCGGGGTGGCGCTGCACGCCAAACCGTCGGTCGCGGCGCAATGCCAGATTCGCATCAACCATGGCGATCTGACCGCGCTGCTGTTCATCCAGGGCTACAGCCGCGAAGATTTTGTCGATGTTTGAGGTCTCGCTGGAACTGGCGGCGGCGCTGATCGGGGCAGCTTTTGCGGCGGGGTTCGTCGATGCCATTGCCGGCGGCGGCGGGCTGATCACCCTGCCCGCGCTGCTGCTGGCCGGGGCCTCGCCGCTCGAGGCGCTATCGACCAACAAGGTGCAGGGCAGCTTTGGCGCGGCCACGGCGGCGGTGGCTTATGCCCGGGCGGGGCATGTCAAGCTGCGCGGGCAGATCGGGGCGGCGGCGCTGGCGTTCGGCTGCGGCGCGGCGGGGGCGGCGCTGGCCGGGCTGGTGCCGACCGGGTGGTTGCGGCTGGCGCTGCCGGTGATCCTGATCGGCATTGCCGCGTTCTTTGCCCTGAAGCCGGGGCTGAGCGACGACGATTCCACGGCGCGCCTTGCCCCTGCCACCTTCACCGCCTTTGTGGTGCCGCTGATCGCGGGCTATGACGGGCTGATCGGGCCGGGGGCCGGGTCGTTCTACATGATCGGCTTCGTGGCGCTGGCGGGCTACGGCGTGCTGAAGGCCACCGCCCATACCAAGCTGTTGAATTTCGCCTCGAACCTTGGCGGGTTGCTGGTCTTTGCCCTTTACGGCGCGCCACGGTGGGCGGTTGGGCTGGCGATGGGGGGCGCACAGATCGCCGGGGCGCGGATCGGGGCGCGGACCGCGATGCGGATCGGGGCGCGGGTGATCAAGCCG
>CAYQPD010000131.1:0-7155 GCA_964419305.1 uncultured Rhodobacter sp. | reverse complement strand
CTGGAAGCCCAGCTTGAAGCCCGCGTGCTGATGATGAGCACCAACAACGTGCTGTCGCCGGCCAACGGATCGCCGATCATCGTGCCGTCGCAGGACATGATCCTGGGGCTTTACTACGTCACCATGCAGCGCAAGGGCATGGTTGGCGAGGGCATGGCTTTTTCCGACATCGACGAAGTTGATCACGCGCTGGCCGCCGGGGCGGTGCACCTGCACGCCGCAGTGCGCGCCCGCATCAGGCAGATCGACGAGGAAGGCAACGAAGTCTGGAAGCGTTATGACACCACGCCGGGCCGTCTGCGCCTGGGCAACCTGCTGCCGCTGAACGCGAAAGCGCCGTTCGATCTGGTCAACCGCCTGCTGCGCAAGAAAGATGTGCAGACCGTCATCGACACGGTTTACCGCTACTGCGGTCAGAAAGAGTCGGTGATCTTCTGCGATCAGATCATGACCCTGGGTTTCCGCGAGGCGTTCAAGGCCGGAATCTCGTTTGGCAAGGACGACATGCTGATCCCCGACAGCAAATGGCCGATCGTCAACGAGGTCCGCGATCAGGTGAAGGGCTTCGAGCAGCAATACATGGACGGTCTGATCACTCAGGGCGAGAAATACAACAAGGTGGTCGATGCCTGGTCGAAGTGTTCCGACAAGGTGGCGGCCGACATGATGGCGGCGATCTCGGCGGTGCGGCACGACGATGCCGGGGCCGAGATGGAACCGAACTCGGTTTACATGATGTCGCACTCGGGGGCACGGGGCTCGCCCGCGCAGATGAAGCAGTTGGGCGGGATGCGTGGCCTGATGGCCAAGCCGAACGGCGAGATCATCGAGACCCCGATCATCTCGAACTTCAAGGAAGGTCTGACCGTTCTTGAATACTTCAACTCGACCCACGGCGCGCGCAAGGGCCTGGCCGATACCGCGCTGAAGACCGCGAACTCGGGCTATCTGACGCGGCGTCTGGTCGATGTGGCGCAGGATTGCATCGTGCGCTCGCACGACTGCGGCACCGAAAACGCGATTACCGCGGTTGCTGCGGTCAACGATGGCGAAGTGGTGGCCAGCCTTGCCGACCGGGTTCTGGGCCGGGTTGCCGCCGACGATATCCATGTTCCGGGCACCGACGAGGTGATCGTGGCAAAGGGCACCCTGATCGACGAACGCATGGCCGATCTGATCGCGCAGGCCCAGGTGGCTTCGGCCCGGATTCGCAGCCCGCTGACCTGCGAAGCCGAAGAAGGTGTTTGCGCCATGTGCTACGGGCGCGACCTTGCCCGCGGCACGCTGGTCAACCAGGGCGAGGCGGTGGGGATCATCGCCGCGCAGTCGATCGGCGAACCGGGCACCCAGCTTACCATGCGGACCTTCCACATTGGCGGCATCGCCCAGGGCGGGCAACAGTCGTTCCTCGAAGCCAGCCAGGAAGGCCGGATCGAGTTCCGCAACCCGGTGCTGCTGGAAAACGCCGTCGGCGAGCAGATCGTGATGGGCCGCAACATGGTGGTCGCGATCATCGACGAGGCCGGGCAGGAACGGGCGTCGCACAAGGTCGGCTACGGGGCCAAGGTGCACGTGCGCGACAAGGATGCGGTGAAACGCGGTGCCAAGCTGTTCGAATGGGATCCCTACACCTTGCCGATCATCGCCGAAAAGGCCGGTGTGGCCAAGTTTGCCGATCTGGTTTCGGGCATTTCGGTGCGCGAAGACACCGACGAAGCCACCGGCATGACCCAGAAGATCGTGACCGACTGGCGCTCGGCCCCCAAAGGCAATGATCTGAAGCCGGAAGTCTTCATCATCGACCCGGCGACCGGCGATCCGGTGCGCAACGACGCCGGCAATCCGATTTCCTACCAGATGTCGGTGGATGCCATTCTGTCGGTCGAGGACGGGCAAGAGGTTCTTCCCGGCGACGTGGTGGCGCGGATTCCGCGCGAAGGGGCGCGCACCAAGGACATCACCGGCGGTCTGCCGCGGGTGGCCGAACTGTTCGAAGCCCGGCGCCCGAAGGATCACGCAATCATCGCCGAATCCGATGGCTACGTGCGTTTCGGCAAGGACTACAAGAACAAGCGCCGTATCACCATCGAGCCGGTCGATGATTCGATCCATCCGATGGAATACATGGTTCCCAAGGGCAAACACATTCCGGTTCAGGAAGGCGATTTCGTCCAGAAGGGCGACTACATCATGGACGGCAACCCGGCACCGCACGATATCCTGCGGATCCTCGGGGTCGAAGCGCTGGCCAACTACATGATCGACGAAGTGCAGGACGTTTACCGGCTGCAAGGCGTGAAGATCAACGACAAGCACATCGAAGTGATCGTGCGCCAGATGTTGCAGAAGTTCGAGATTCTGGACAGCGGCGAAACCACGCTGCTGAAGGGCGAGAATGTGGACAAGGCCGAGCTCGACGAGTTCAACACCAAGGCGCTGGAACGCGGTCTGCGCCCGGCCGTGGCCGAGCCGATCCTGCTGGGCATCACCAAGGCCAGCCTGCAAACCCGCAGCTTCATCTCGGCGGCGTCGTTCCAGGAAACCACGCGGGTGCTGACCGAGGCGAGCGTCCAGGGCAAGCGCGACAAGCTGGTGGGGTTGAAGGAAAACGTCATCGTCGGCCGGTTGATCCCGGCCGGCACCGGTGGTGCCGCCAGCCGCGTCAAGAAGATCGCAGCCGAGCGCGATCTGAAAGTGGTCGAAGCCCGTCGTCGCGAAGCCGAAGCTGCGGCCGCCTTGGCGGCACCCGTGGCCGATGTGGTCGAGCCGGGGGATGATGACAGCCGGGTGTTCGATGCGTTCGAGTGATGCCGTGCGCCGTGACCGGCGTTAGCTGAATGAGGCAGGCCTCCACCGCGCAAGGTGGGGGCCTGTTGCTTTTTGATTGACATGGAGTGCCGGCATCATGCCGATGACGCAGGTTGATCGGGGGCAGGGATGCGGGGCAGTTTCACAAACCAGATCGTCGGGCTGGTGCGGTTTTCCTACCCGGCGCTGAACGGCTTTACCCGGGTTCCCGCCGATCTCGCGGTGCTGACGGCGCAGCTTTATGACCCGGCGCGGCTGGCGCGGCGGTTTCATCTGTTCGAGCACCTGACCCTGCCGTCGCTGCTGGCGCAAACCGACCCGGACTTTCAGACCCTGTTCGTGATCGGCACCGACTTGCCCGAACCGGCGCGGGACCGGCTGCAAGCGGCCATCGCGCCGCTGGCGGGGGGGCGCATCGTGGCGCTTGAACCGATGCTGCATTATGGCGCGACGCAGAAGGCCTTTGCGGTGCTGCGCGATGCCAGGGCCAGCCACGTGACCAGTTTCCGGCTGGATGATGATGACGCGCTGGATTGCGGCTTCATTGCCCGTCTGCGGGCAACGGCTGCGGCGCTGCTGCCGGTGGCGACTGATCGCCCGTTGGTGATCAGTGCAAACCGGGGGTTCTTTCTGCGCCAGGCGCCGGGTGGCAACGAGCTTATTGATGTGGTCGAAAAGCTGCCGCTGGGGGTCGGGCTGGCGATGGTGGTGCCGCAGGTCAGTGACGAGAACATCTTTCGCCGCAACCACCGCCTGGTGCCGCAGTATTACAACACCTTCACCGACGCCGACACGCCCGCCTTCATCCGCAGTGTGCACCGCGACAACGACAGCCAGCCCACCACCAGCGGCATCAGCCACCAGATGACCAAGGCCGAAATCAAGACCGCGATCGAGACCCATTTCCCGTTTACACTGGCGGCAATCGAGGCTTTGTGACCCGGCTGGTGCCGCGCCCGGCCGCCGCTGCCAGCCACCGCCAGGGCCTGTTGACATCCCCCGCGACTCCCCCTATACGCCGCCTACCTGAGCTGCGGGCTAGGTCGGCGGCCAAGGGTTTGAAAAGTTAAGTGGTCAAGATCCGGGCCGAAATGCTCCGATCCTCTGGAATTCCACCGCGTCGCCTCCGCGCAGGAGGCAATGCGGTGTTGGTGTTTTGCGGGCGCGCAAGACATTTGTGACGAAGAAATGCCCCCGGAAACGTCGCTGACGGGCGATGGTCGAACGGGCTGCAACACGAAGGCGAACCTGATGCCAACCATCCAACAGCTGATCCGCAAGCCGCGGCAGCCGCGCGTGAAACACTCGAAGTCACAGCACCTCGAATCCTGCCCGCAAAAGCGTGGCGTCTGCACCCGCGTCTATACCACCACCCCGAAAAAGCCGAACTCGGCCATGCGCAAAGTCGCCAAGGTGCGTCTGACCAATGGCTTTGAAGTGATCAGCTATATTCCGGGCGAAAAGCACAACCTGCAGGAACACTCGGTGGTTCTGATCCGCGGCGGTCGGATCAAGGACCTTCCCGGTGTGCGCTACCACATCCTGCGCGGCGTGCTGGATACCCAAGGCGTCAAGGACCGTCGTCAGCGTCGGTCGAAATATGGCGCGAAGCGTCCGAAATAAGGAGAGCGACAGATGTCCCGTCGTCACGCCGCCGAAAAGCGCGAAATTCTGCCCGATGCCAAGTATGGTGATCGGATCCTGACCAAATTCATGAACAACCTGATGGTTGACGGCAAGAAATCCGTCGCCGAAGGTATCGTCTATTCGGCGCTCGAGCGGGTTCAGACCCGGCTCAAGCGCGAGCCGATCGAGGCTTTCCACGAGGCGCTGGAAAACGTCAAGCCGTCGGTCGAAGTGCGTTCGCGCCGGGTTGGCGGTGCCACCTATCAGGTGCCGGTCGAAGTGCGCTTCGAGCGCCGCGAAGCGCTGGCGATCCGCTGGCTGATCATTGCGGCGCGCAAGCGCAACGAGAACACCATGGAAGAGCGCCTGGCCGCCGAGCTGGCCGATGCCGTGAACAACCGTGGCACCGCCGTGAAAAAGCGCGAAGACACCCACAAGATGGCCGACGCCAACAAAGCGTTCAGCCATTACCGCTGGTAACAGAGAAAGCCTGAGGCAGCCCAATGGCACGCGAATTTCCCCTGACCCGCTACCGCAACTTCGGGATCATCGCCCACATCGACGCGGGCAAGACCACGACGACCGAGCGGATCCTGTATTACACCGGCAAATCCCACAAGATCGGCGAGGTGCATGATGGCGCCGCGACGATGGACTGGATGGAGCAGGAACAGGAACGCGGCATCACCATCACCTCGGCCGCGACCACCACGTTCTGGGAGCGCACCATTGATTCGGGGCTGCAACATTCCAAGAAGGACAAATACCGCTTCAATATCATCGACACCCCCGGCCACGTCGATTTCACCATCGAGGTCGAGCGTTCGCTGGCGGTGCTGGATGGCGCGGTGGTGCTGCTCGACGGCAACGCCGGGGTTGAACCCCAGACCGAAACGGTGTGGCGCCAGGCTGATCGCTACAAGGTTCCGCGCATCGTGTTCGTCAACAAGATGGACAAGACCGGGGCCGATTTCTACAACTGCGTCAAGATGATCAAGGATCGCACCGGGGCAATCCCGATGCCGGTGCAACTGCCGATCGGGGCCGAAGACAAGCTGGAAGGCATCATCGACCTGATCACCATGGAAGAATGGGTCTATGAGGGCGACGATCTGGGGGCATCCTGGGCGCGCCATCCGATCCGTGCCGATCTGAAAGACCTGGCTGCCAAATGGCGCCACGACATGCTGGAACTGGCGGTCGAACAGGACGACGCGGTGATGGAAGCCTATCTTGAAGGCAACGAACCTTCGGTGGAAACCCTGCACGGCCTGATCCGCAAGGGCTGTCTGTCGTTGACCTTTGTTCCGGTTCTGGCCGGTTCGGCGTTCAAGAACAAGGGTGTGCAGCCGATGCTGAACGCCGTGATCGACTATCTGCCGTGCCCGCTGGACGTGCCGCCCTACATGGGCTTTGCGCCGGGCGATGAGACGGAAACCCGCAACATCTCGCGCCATGCCAATGACGACGAGCCGTTTTCGGGGCTGGCGTTCAAGATCATGAACGACCCCTTTGTCGGTAGCCTGACCTTTACCCGGATCTATTCCGGCGTCCTGAAAAAGGGCGACCCGATGCTGAACGCGACCAAGGAGCGCCGCGAGCGGGTGGGCCGGATGATGATGATGCACGCCATCAACCGCGAGGAAATCGACGAGGCCTTCGCGGGCGACATCATCGCGCTGGCCGGGCTGAAGGAAACCACCACCGGCGACACGCTGTGCGATCCGGTCAAGCCGGTGGTGCTGGAAACCATGACCTTCCCGCAGCCGGTGATCGAGATTGCGATCGAGCCCAAATCGAAAGCCGATCAGGAAAAGATGGGCGTTGCACTGGCCCGTCTGGCGGCCGAAGACCCGTCGTTCCGGGTCGAGACCGATTTCGAATCGGGCCAGACCATCATGAAGGGCATGGGCGAGTTGCACCTCGACATCCTGGTTGACCGGATGCGCCGCGAATTCAAGGTCGAGGCCAATATTGGGGCACCGCAAGTGGCCTACCGCGAGACCATCTCGCGCGAAGCCGAGATCGACTACACCCACAAGAAACAGACCGGCGGCACCGGCCAGTTTGCCCGCATCAAGCTGATCATCACCCCGACCGAACCGGGGGTGGGCTATTCGTTCGAGAGCAAGATCGTCGGTGGCGCGGTGCCGAAGGAATTCATTCCCGGGGTTGAGAAGGGCATCAAGTCGGTGATGGACTCGGGCCCGCTGGCCGGTTTCCCGGTGATCGACTTCAAGGTGGCGCTGGTTGACGGCGCGTTCCACGACGTTGACAGTTCGGTGCTGGCGTTCGAGATCGCGGCGCGGGCCGGGATGCGCGAAGGCCTGAAAAAGGCCGGGGCAAAACTGCTGGAACCGATCATGAAGGTCGAAGTCGTGACTCCGGAAGAATACACCGGCGGCGTGATCGGCGATCTGACCTCGCGGCGTGGCATGGTTCAGGGCCAGGACAGCCGGGCCAACGCCAACATCATCACCGCGATGGTGCCGCTGGCCAACATGTTCGGCTATATCAACACCCTGCGCTCGATGTCTTCGGGGCGGGCGAACTTCTCGATGCAGTTCGACCACTACGACACCGTGCCGCAGAACATCTCGGACGAAATCCAGAAGAAATACGCGTAATCGCCGCCCAGATCGACGATTGCGACCCAGAGACAATAGGAGGCCATCATGGCAAAGGCAAAGTTCGAACGCACCAAACCGCACGTCAACATCG
>CAYQPD010000130.1:3522-7164 GCA_964419305.1 uncultured Rhodobacter sp. | reverse complement strand
GCACCCCGTGATCACGCGCCAGAGAAAGCGCCATGCCGCCCCAGCCGCAGCCGATATCCAGCACCCGCATCCCCGGCGCCAGCCGCAGCTTGGCGGCGATATGGGCCTTTTTCTGCGCCTGCGCCTGTTCCAGGGTGTCGTCGGGGGTCTTGAAATAGCCGCAGGAATATTGGCGGTCGGGATCAAGGAACAGATCGTAAAGCCCGCCCGACAGATCATAGTGATGCGCCACGTTGGCCCGGGCGCGCGGGGCCGGGGTGATCTGCTGGGCCAGTCGCAGCAGGCGCTGCGCGCGCTCCAGCGGATAGCGCCACCAGCCGGCCCGGCCATCGGCGGCATTGCGCAGCAACAGCGCCAGAAACCCCGCCAGATCGTCATTCTCTACGGTCAGGGTCTGATCCATGTAGGCCTCGCCCAGGGCCATGTCGGGGCCGCGCACCAGACGGCCGGGCAGGGCGGGGTCGTGCAGGGTCACGGTGACGGCGGGGCCCGAACCATTGCCATAGCTCTGCCGTGCGCCACCCGGCATCTGCACGGTCAGGTTGCCGTCCCGGATCAGGCTGCGCAGCAGACGGTCAAGAATGCGGTCCCACATGGTGCCCCTTCAACGCGGTTGCGGCGAGCGCGCCCGCCGAACCTGCCCAAGCGTGCGGGCAATTGCAAGGGGTCGCCGTCGCTCGCCCGCCCTTGACTTCCCCGCCCCGCCGCGCTCAATCGGCGCAAAGCGGATTTGCCTCGGGAAGGGGACCTTAATGCATGCCTATCGCAGCCACACATGTGCGCAACTGACTTTGGCCGAGGTCGGCCACGAGGTCCGCCTGTCGGGCTGGGTGCACCGGGTGCGCGACCATGGCGGGGTGCTGTTCATCGACCTGCGCGATCACTACGGCATCACTCAGGTGATCGCCGACAGCGACAGCCCGGCCTTTGCCGCGATGGCGGCGGTGCGCGCGGAATGGGTGATCCGCGTCGATGGCGTGGTCAAGGCGCGTGACGCCAGCCTGATCAACCCCAAGCTGCCGACCGGCGCGATCGAGGTTTACGCCCGTGCCGTGACGGTGCTGGGGGCGGCGGACGACTTGCCGCTGCCGGTGTTCGGCGAGGTTGATTACCCCGAGGAAACCCGCCTGACCTACCGCTTTCTCGACCTGCGCCGCGACAAGCTGCACGCCAACATGATGCTGCGCTCGAACGTGGTGCGCAGCATGCGCCAGCGCATGTGGGATCAGGGCTTTACCGAGTTCCAGACCCCGATCATCACGGCCTCCAGCCCCGAAGGCGCGCGCGACTTTCTGGTGCCCTCGCGCCTGCATCCGGGCAAGTTCTACGCCCTGCCGCAGGCCCCGCAGCAGTTCAAGCAGTTGATCATGGTGGCGGGGTTCGATCGCTATTTCCAGATCGCGCCGTGTTTTCGCGACGAAGACCCGCGCGCCGACCGCAGCCCGACCGACTTTTACCAGCTTGATGTCGAGATGAGCTTTGTCGAGCAATCGGATGTCTTTGCCGCCGTGCAGCCGGTGATCCAGGGCATTTTCGAGGAATTCGGCGGCGGTCGGGCGGTGGCCAGTGACTGGCCGCTGATCGCCTACCGCGACAGCCTGCAATGGTATGGCACCGACAAGCCCGACCTCAGAAACCCGATCAAGATGCAGGACGTCAGCGAACATTTCGCGGGCTCGGGCTTTGCGATCTTTGCCAAGCTGCTGGAACAACCGGGCAATCAGGTGCGGGCGATTCCCGCCCCCACCGGCGGCAGCCGCAAGTTCTGCGACCGGATGAACGCCTTTGCCCAGAAGGAAGGTCTGCCGGGGATGGGGTATATCATCTGGCGCAATGCCGAGGATGGCGCGGGGCTTGAGGCCGCCGGGCCGCTGGCCAAGAACATCGGGCCGGAGCGCACCGAAGCCATTCGCCAGCAACTCGGCCTTGGCCTTGGCGACGCGGCGTTCTTCCTTGGCGGCAGGCCGGATCAGTTCGAGGCGGTGGCGGGGCGGGCGCGCAGCGAGATCGGGCGCGAGCTGGGGCTGACGCAGGAAAACTGCTTCAAATTCGCCTGGATCGTCGATTTTCCGCTGTATGAGAAGACCGACGAGGGCAAGATCGACTTTTCGCACAACCCGTTCTCGATGCCGCAGGGCGGGCTGGAGGGGCTGGACCGCGATCCGCTGCACATCCTCGGCTATCAGTATGACCTGGCCTGCAACGGCTACGAGCTGATCTCGGGCGCGATCCGCAACCACCAGCCGGAGATTATGTTCAAGGCCTTCGAGATTGCGGGCTACTCGCACGCCGAGGTGGAAACGCGTTTTGGCGGCATGGTCAAGGCCTTCCGCTACGGCGCCCCGCCGCACGGAGGCTGCGCCGCCGGAATCGACCGCATCGTGATGCTGCTGGCCGACGAGGCCAACATCCGCGAGGTCATCATGTTCCCGATGAACCAGCGCGCGGAAGACCTGCTGATGGGGGCACCAAGCGAGCCCAGCAACGAACAGTTGCGCGACTTGAAGCTGCGGGTGGTGGCAAAAGAATAGCGGGGCAGCATGAACGGGAAAAAGCAGTTTGGCGATCCGGTGCCGACGTTTGTAATGCCGCCGCGACCTGCGGGTGAGGCGATGGCGGGGCACCAAGTGCGGCTGGAGCGGCTGGATGCCGATGCCCACGCCGCCGATCTGCACCGCGCCTTCAGCGCCGATGACGCGATCTGGGATTACCTGCCGTACGGCCCGTTCAGTTCGGCTTCAGGCTATCACCGCTGGGTCAAGGACACCGCCACCGGGCCGGATCCGATGTTCATGGCGCTGCGCGATCCGACAACCGGGCGCTGCGGTGGGGTAGCAAGTTACCTGCGCATCACCCCCGCCTCGGGCAGCATCGAGGTCGGCCATATCTGCCTTGCCCCCGAGATGCAGCGCAGCCGGGCCGCGACCGAGGCGATGTATCTGATGATGGAATGGGCGTTCGATGCCGGTTATCGGCGCTATGAATGGAAGTGCGACGCGCTCAACCTGCCGTCGCGCCGGGCGGCGCAGCGGCTGGGGTTTTCCTATGAGGGGATTTTCCGCCAGGCCACCATCGTCAAGGGCCGCAACCGCGATACCGCGTGGTTCGCGGTGATCGACGCCGAATGGTCAGCCCTGCGCGAGGCTTATCGCGCCTGGCTTGCGCCGACCAACTTCGACGCCACGGGGCGTCAGCGCGAGCGCCTGTCGGATCTGACCCGGCTGGTGCGCGTGGCAGATGATCCGGTGCTTTCGCGCTGAGCCCTGGCGGGCGGGTCTGTGGCAAAGCGGGGGGCCCGAGCCTTTGGTCGGGGGGCGTCGCCCCTTGCCCGTTTGGCCATTGCCGGTTGCCCTTGTCTGGGCCGGACTGTTACGCGGATCGCATCAGGCGGTGCGATCACGTCGAATCGGGCGCAAACACATCGGCGCGCCGGGCGAGCCTGCGTGACAGCAGCCCGGCCACCGCCGCCAGCCCCTGCGCGCCATCCTCAAGCCCGGCGGCGGCCTGTTCCAGGGCGGTATCATGGGTGGTGCGGGCCAGCCCGGCAAGAAAGCCGGTCAGATAGTGGCGCTGGCTGCGGTCTGGTGCGGCGGCGATCAGGTCGGCGGCGCGGGCAAGATCGTCACGCAGCGCCAGCGGGTC
>CAYQPD010000130.1:0-3422 GCA_964419305.1 uncultured Rhodobacter sp. | reverse complement strand
GTCGGGCAGATGGTGCAGCAGGGCGGCTTGAAAGGCCGCAAGGCTGGCAATCGGCTTTTCCAGAAACCCCATCGCCCCGGCGGCCAGCGCTGCTGTGCGCCCGCCGGGATCGCCGCTGCTGCCCAGAATTACCGCCGGACGCGGCACCTGCAGCGCCAGATTGCGGATCAGGCTTTCGCCGCGCCCGTCGGGCAGGCCGAGATCGACGATCACCACATCGGGGCGGTAAACCTTGAGATGCGCCCGCGCCGCGTGCAGGGTTTCGGCGCGCCGCAGCCGTGCGCCCGAGCGCTGACACAGCAGGCGCAGCGCGTCGCAGGCAAAACGGCTGTCTTCGACCACCAGCACCGTCAGACCACGCAACGGGCGCTGATCGCTGGCGGCAAAAGCGGGCACCTGCGGCGGCAGGAACAGCGGCGGCAGATCGGGGCGGGTGGCGGGCATTGGGCACCTCGCATCAGGTTGCCGTTCCAGCATCACCCGAGATTGTTTAACAGCCGGTGAAGGTCACCGCGCAAAACCGCCCGTGATGCAAATATCCGTCTGACTGAGGCGGCCCCGGCCTTGCCAGCCGCTCCCAAGCCCCGCATAACCGCAGGCAACCACTTGCCGCAGGAGAACCCGATGATCGGACGCCTCAATCACGTGGCGATTGCCGTGCCCGATCTGGCGGCGGCTGCGGCGCAGTATGCAGGCACGCTGGGGGCCGCCGTCGGCGCTCCGCAACCCCAGCCCGCGCATGGCGTGACGGTGGTGTTCGTCGATCTGGCCAACACCAAGATCGAACTGCTGGCCCCGCTGGGGGAAAACTCGCCGATTGCCGGATTTCTGGCGAAGAACCCGGCGGGCGGCATCCATCATCTGTGCTACGAGGTGGCCGATATTGTGGCCGCGCGCGACCGCCTGCGGGCCACTGGCGCGCGGGTGCTGGGCTCGGGCGAGCCCGCGATCGGCGCGCATGGCAAGCCGGTGCTGTTCTTGCACCCCAAGGATTTCAACGGCTGCCTGATCGAGCTGGAACAGGCCTGACCTCAGCCCTGCGGCGCGGCGTTCAGGCGCTGGAACAGATGGGTGAAGGTGGCCGCCCCCAACAGCGGGATCAACAGATTGACCACCGGAACCGACAGCGGTGCGGCCATCAGGGTGCCCGCCAGCCAGACCTGGGCCCAATGGCGGCGACGCAGAGCTTTTGCTCCGGCGCGGCCAAGACGGCGCATCGCCACCAGGGTGAAATACTCGCGCCCCAGCAGCAGACCGTTGACCGCCCAGAACACCAGCGGCAGGGCGGGCCCGGCAAAGGGGTAGATCAGCACCGCGGCCAGGTTGACCACGATCAGCAACGCCAGAAAGTTGGCGCTGTCGATCAGCGCGTCCATCAGGCGCGGGCGCGGCACCGGCAAAAGATCGGGGTAATGGCGTTCCTCGACCGCCTGCACCACGTCTTCCAGAAAGAAGCCGGTGAAGGCCGCCGTCACCGGCACCATCAGAAAGATCGACAGCCCCAGCATGAACAGCGCCGAGCCAAGCCCAAGCAGGGTGTCGATGCCACCGACCGGGCCGACCAGCGGGATTTCGATGCTGTCGGGGGTAAACGACTGAATCAGGGCCAGAAAGGCGGCATAGGCCGCGACCAGCAGCGCCAGCGTCAGCGCCAGCCCCAACACCAGCACCCGCCGGAAGCGCGGATCGCCCAACTGCCGCAAGGCACGCAGGAAATCGGCCAGAATCACGCCACGACCCAGGTCGTCAGGGCATTGATGTCGGGGCGCGGACGCTCGGGCGGCAGGGCAGTCTGGGTGCCGATGTGGATGAAGCCGCTCAGCGCTTCGCCGTCTGCAAGCCCCAGCCCTTGGGTCAGAAAACCGCGATCATAGGCGGGCCAGCCGGTCAGCCAGCACGCCCCCCAGCCACTGGCGAGCGCCGCGTTGAGCAGGCCAAGGCAGACCGCCGCCGAGGACAGCACCTGTTCGATCTGCGGCACCTTTTCCGAAGGATGCGGCGTGGAGACCACCGCCACCGCCAGCGGGCTCTCGACGAACTGGCCGCACCCCTTGGCGGCCTGCGCCGGATCCATCCCCAGCTCGGCCGCGCGGCGCTCGGCCAGCGCCGCCAGCCGCTCCAGCGCCGGGCGCGCGAGCACGATGAAGCGCCACGGCTCGAGCTTGCCATGGTCGGGGCTGCGCGCGGCGGCGGTCAGGACCCTGGTCAGTTGGTCGCGGCTCGGCCCCGGCGTGGTCAGGCTGCGGGTCGGGCGCGAGCGCCGGGTCAGCAGGAAATCGAGCGCGGCAGGATTGGCGGTGGCGGGCATCGGGTCTGGCATGGCGGGCTCCTTTGTCCCCATGGTGTCGGAGATCGCAGGGGGCGCGTCAAGGGCGGGCGGCGCGCGGCCGGTTGGCGAGGTTCTGCGCATGGCACCCGCCGGGGCTTTCGCGCCGCGCGTTGCGGCGCTATCAAGCCTGCGTCGAAACGGAGAGCCGCATGACCCGATACCCCCGCCGTGCCGTCCTGGTGCTGATCCTGTCCGCTGTGGCCGCCTGCGGCAGGCGCCGGACTGCCGATGATCGGGCCAGCCGCTCGTCGGGCAACCTCTATCCCAACGAGACGCCGCGCCTGCGCCGTCAGATCGAACACTATGCCCGGCGCTATGACGTGCCGGTCGATCTGGTGCAGCGAGTGGTCAAGCGCGAAAGCAGGCATATCCCGGGTGCCCGCAACGGCCCCTATTACGGGCTGATGCAGATCGCGCTGCCGACCGCCAAGACCATGGGCTATCACGGCTCGGCGCAGGGTTTGCTGAATGCCGACACCAACCTTGAATACGGGGTGAAATACCTGCGCGGGGCGTGGTTGCTGGCGGACGGCAGCTATGATCAGGCGGTCAGATGGTATTCGCAGGGCTACTATTACGAGGCCAAGCGCCGCGGCATGCTCGACGAGACCGGGCTGCGGGGCTGAAGCGATGGCTCAGGCACCAAGGCCCGATCTGTCGCACCTGGCGGTGCCGGGCGCGCAGATCGCGGTGCGGGTGACCCCGCGTGCCTCGCGCAATGCGGTGGTGGCCGAAGACGGCGCAATCAGGGTCTATGTCACCTCGGTGCCCGAAGATGGCAAGGCGACCAAGGCGGTGGTCGAGGTTCTGGCCAAGGCGATGGGGGTGGCCAAGACCCGCCTTACGCTGCTGCGCGGCACCACGGCGCGCGACAAGCTGTTCCGGTTCGATTAGACGGCCACCAGCGCAGGCGATGCGGGCCCGACCCGGGGCAGGGCGGTTGATCCCGGCATGCCCGCCGGAGTGCTGCAATAACAGCAACAAGCCACTCGTTTGAGCCCGGGATATTCATCGAACCCCTCTCCAAGAGTGGCCCCGGTCGGTTTTGACGCCCGCGATGGCTTTTTTCTGGGTCTGTGTGCGGCCTCGGTCG
>CAYQPD010000129.1:0-7178 GCA_964419305.1 uncultured Rhodobacter sp. | reverse complement strand
GCAATACGCTCGCTGATGCGGCGGCTGAGGTGCAGGTAAAGCGGGCCGGGGCCGGGGGCGGTAAAAGCGGCGGCGGCAAAAAGCGCGTCCATCACCACCCCTCCGTGCGCGCCAGCCACAGCGCACCGTCCAGCGCCGACCCCATCGCGGCCCGGATCAGCCCCGGATAGCGCGGCGACAGGCGCTGCGCAAACACCGGCCCCAACCCACCCAGAAAGGTCACCGGCAGCGTGGGGCTGACCTGCAAATGGCCGATCCCGCGCGCGATCCAGTCGTCGGCCGCGCTCAGGATGCGCGCCGCCGCCGCATCATCAGGGGCGGCCACCACTTCGCGCGCAAGGTCGGAAAAATCGCCCGGGCTGGCCGTCCTGGCGAACGTCACCACCGCATCGGCCCCGCCAAGGCGATCGCGCAGCCCCGCCAGCAGCGGCGAGCCAGACACCAATCCGTCGGCGGCATGCAGAACCTCGGTCAACGCCGCCCGCCCGATCCATGCCCCCGAGCCTTCGTCACCGAGCACCAAGCCCCAGCCGCCAATCTGCCGCCGCACCCCGCCGCGCTGGCGGCCAAACACCGAGCCGGTGCCGATCGTGGCGGCAATTCCATCCTGATCCTGGTGCGCCCCGACCAGGGCAATGGTGGCGTCGGTTTCCACCCGCACCCGCGCAAACGGCAGTAGCGCCGCCAGCCGCGCGGCATTGCCTGCGACATTGGCCCCCGCCAGCCCCAGCACTGCGGCCAGATCGGCCAGCGTCGCCGCCTGCCCCGAGTCCGCAAGCGCCGTCGCGGCGGCGGCCAGAATGTTGGCACGGGCGGCATCAGGGTCGGTCATGATATTGGCCGGCCCGGCCCGGCCCTGCCCCAAAATCTGCCCGGATTCGTCGGCCACCGCCGCCCGGCACCCGCTTCCTCCGCCATCGACAACCAGCACCAGCCCCATGACGACTCCTTTGCCCTGAAGATACCAAAGAAATACCAAATGAAAAGAGAAACTCACATCAATGCCATTTCGGCGGATTTTCAAGAATTACATGGACACGTGGTATTTGTTTGGTATTCTTTCTGAAGCAAAGGGAATCGTATGCCACCGCGCCGGACAGAGCAGCAGCATCACACCGCCATCGGTTTGCAAGCCTTGCCTGCGGCGGTGGCGTTGAGCCATCTGCTGGACGCCCAGCTTGGCGCTGCGGCGGCGGTGCGCGCGGCGCTGCCGCAGATCGAGGCGGCGGCAAAGCTTGCCGCCGGGGTGATCGCGCAGGGTGGCAAGCTTGGCTATGGCGGGGCGGGCAGCTCGGGGCTGATGGCGCTGGCCGATTGCCTTGAACTGGCGGGCAGCTTCGGGATTGCGCCCGAGCGCACCCCGATGCTGCTGGCGGGCGGCGTTGCTGCCCTGCTGCATATGACCGGCGCGGTCGAGGACGACGCGGGGCTGGCCGATGCCGATTTCGCGGCGGCAGGGTTGGGGCCGGGTGACGCGCTGATCTGCGTCTCGGCCAGCGGTGCCACGCCCTACACCCTGGCGCTGGCCGCCGCAGCGCGCGCCCGTGGTGCGGCGCTGATCGCAATCGCCAATGTCGCGGGGTCGGCGCTGCTCAAGGATGCGGATGTCGCGATCCTGCTTGATACCGGCCCCGAAGTGATCGCCGGCTCGACCCGGATGGGGGCGGCAACGGCGCAGAAGATCGCGCTCAACCTGATCTCGACGCTGATGGCGATCAGGCTGGGGCATGTCTTTGATGGCTACATGGTCAACCTGGCGGCCGACAATGCCAAGCTGCGCGACCGCGCCCGCCGGATCGTGGCGCGGCTGACCGGAACTGATGAGGCGACCGCCGCCTTGGCCTTGGCGGCGGCTGAAGGCGATGTGAAAACGGCGGTGCTGATCGCCGCCGGGGCGCACGACCGCGCCGCGGCCACGCGCCTGCTGCACGCCAGCCACGGCCAGCTTGGCCCGGCCCTGGCGGCGCAGGCGACCCACCCAAGATAACGCCCGAAAACGGGCCCCGACAGGCAAACCGACAACGGGCCCGCAAGGGTCAACACCAGGGAGAGACGACATGAAGAGAACCACGTTGCGCAACCTGCTTTTGACCAGCACCCTGCTGGCAGGCAGTGCCGCCATGGCGCAGGACGTCACGCTGACCATCGAGTCGTGGCGCAATGACGACCTGACGATCTGGCAAGACAAGATCATTCCGGCGTTCGAGGCCGCCAACCCCGGCATCAAGGTTGTGTTCGCACCAAGCGCGCCAGCCGAATACAACGCGGTGCTCAATTCCAAGCTCGACGCCGGCTCGGCCGGTGATCTGATCACCTGCCGCCCGTTCGATGCCTCGCTCGAGCTTTTCAACAAGGGTCAGTTGGCCGATCTGACCGACCTGCCCGGCATGGCCAATTTCAGCGCCGTGGCGCGTTCGGGCTGGTCCACCGATGATGGCGCGAAAACCTTTTGCGTGCCGATGGCAAGCGTGATCCACGGCTTCATCTACAACCAGGATGCGTTTGCCGCCCTGGGCATCGACGTGCCCGCGACCGAGGCCGAATTCTTTGCCGCCCTCGACAAGATCAAGGCCGACGGCACCTACATCCCGATGGCGATGGGCACCAACGACCAGTGGGAAGCCGCCACCATGGGCTACAACAACATCGGCCCGAACTACTGGAAAGGCGAGGACGGCCGTCTGGCGCTGATCGCGGGCAGCCAGAAGCTGAGCGACGAGGGCTGGGTCGCGCCCTACCGGCAACTGGCGAAGTGGAAGGATTATCTCGGCGACGGTTTCGAGGCGCAGACCTATCCCGACAGCCAGAACCTGTTCACCCTGGGCCGGGCCGCGATCTATCCGGCCGGCAGTTGGGAAATCAGCGGTTTCCGGGCTCAGGCCGAGTTCGAGATGGGCGCATTCCCGCCGCCGGTACAGGCCACAGGCGATACCTGCTACATCTCGGATCATACCGATATCGGGATCGGCCTGAACGCGGCCTCGGCCAATGGCGAGGCGGGCAAGACCTTCCTGAACTGGGTGGCCAGCCCGGAATTCGCCAGCCTTTACGCCAACGCGTTGCCCGGCTTCTTTCCGCTGTCGAACGAGGCGGTGACGCTGGACGATCCGTTGGCGCAGGAGTTCGTGTCGTGGCGCGGCAAGTGCCAGAGCTCGATCCGCTCGACCTACCAGATCCTGTCGCGCGGCACGCCGAACCTGGAAAACGAGACCTGGAACGCCTCAGCCGCCGTGATCAAGGGCACCGAGACGCCAGAAGCAGCCGGGGCGCGGCTGCAAGAGGGGCTGGCAAGCTGGTATGAGCCGCAGAAGTAGGCACAAGCCGAAGCGGGGGGCCTCGGGCCCCCCGCACCCCCCGAGGATATTTGCGCAAAGAAGAAGCTGCAGGAGTCGCGATGGCACGTCGCAATCCGATCCGCTGGCATATCGCGGTGTTTCTGGCCCCCGCCGTGCTGGTTTACACCGCGATCATGATCATACCGCTGTTTGCCACCCTCGATCTGGCGCTTTACACAAGGGTCGAGCGGGTGGTGCGGTTTGCCGGGCTCGACAATTTCCGCACCTTGTTTCTTGATCCGCGCTGGTCGGCCAGTTTCTGGAATGCGCTGGCCAACAACACCTGGTTCTTCGTGGTGCACATGCTGGTGCAGAACCCGATCGGAGTCGGGCTGGCGGCGCTGCTGTCTTCGCCCCGGCTCAGGATGGCCGCATTCTACCGCACCGCGATCTTCATCCCGACCATTCTTTCCTTCGTGATCGTGGGCTTCGTGTGGAAGCTGATGCTGTCGCCGATCTGGGGCATAGCGCCGGGGATGCTTGATCTGGTCGGGCTGAAAAGCCTGTTCGCGCCGTGGCTGGGGCGCGAGGAATACGCCCTGACCACGCTGGCGCTGATCTCGGTGTGGCAATTCGTCGGGATCCCGATGATGCTGATCTATGCCGCGCTGCTGACCATTCCCGACGAGGTGATCGAGGCTGCCGAAATGGATGGCATCACCGGCATGAGCCAGTTCTGGAAGATCAAGCTGCCGTTGATCCTGCCCTCGATCGGGATCATCTCGATCCTGACCTTCGTCGGCAATTTCAACGCGTTCGACCTGATCTACGTGGCACAGGGGGCGCTGGCGGGGCCCAATTATGCCACCGACATTCTGGGCACCTTTCTTTACCGCACCTTTTTCGGCTTTCAGTTGCAACTGGGCGATCCGCACATGGGGGCTGCGATTGCCACCGCGATGTTCGGCATCATTCTGGTTGGGGTGTGCATCTATCTGTTCGCCATCCAGACGCGGCTGCGCCGTTATCAGTTCTAGGAGAGAGCCATGGCCACGCGCACCCCGATCTATCGCAGCATTGCCGCCCACGCGGTGCTGATCGGCTATACGCTGATTGCGCTGTTTCCGGTATTTGTGGTCGTAAGCAACAGCTTCAAGTCGCGCCGCGCGATCTTTGCCGAGCCGCTGGCGTTGCCCGATGCTACCAGCTTTGATCTGATCGGCTATGCTACGGTGCTGAAGCAGGGCGATTTCTTCCACTATTTCCAGAACAGCATGGTGGTAACGGTAAGCTCGCTGTTTTTCGTGCTGCTGTTCGGGGCGATGGCGGCGTTTGCGCTGTCGGAATACCGCTTTCGCGGCAACACCCTGATGGGGCTCTATCTGGCGCTTGGGATCATGATCCCGATCCGGCTGGGAACCGTCGCGATCCTGCAACTGATGGTGGCGACGGGCCTGGTCAACACCTTGCTCGCGCTGATCCTGGTCTATACCGCGCAGGGCCTGCCACTGGCGGTGTTCATCCTGGCCGAGTTCATGAAGCAGGTCTCGGATGATCTGAAAAACGCCGGACGGATTGATGGGCTGAGCGAATACCGCATCTTTTTTGCGCTGGTGTTGCCGCTGGTGCGCCCGGCGATGGCGACGGTGGCGGTGTTCACCATGATCCCGATCTGGAACGATCTGTGGTTTCCGCTGATCCTGGCCCCGGCCGAGGCTACCAAGACCATCACCCTGGGCAGTCAGGTGTTCATCGGCCAGTTCGTGACCAACTGGAACGCGGTGCTGGCGGCGCTGAGCCTCGCGATCCTGCCGGTGCTGGTGCTGTATCTGATCTTCTCGCGGCAACTGATCCGCGGCATCACGGCGGGGGCGGTGAAATGATCAAGGTGTTGGTGGCGGGTCTGGGCAACATGGGGCGCAGTCATGCCCTGGCCTATCACGCCAATTCGGCGTTCCGGATCGTCGGGCTGGTGAATCGTTCCATGGTGGACCTGCCGCCGGAACTGAAGGGCTACCCACTGACGGCGGATTTCGCCGAAGCGCTGGCCCGCCTGAAACCCGATCTGGTCTGCATCGCCACCTATTCCGACAGCCACGCCGATCTGGCCTGCGCCGCGATGGACACGGGGGCCGATGTGTTTGTCGAAAAGCCGCTGGCAACATCGGTGGCCGATGCCCGCCGGGTGCAGGCCAAGGCTGCGGCTTTGGGCCGCAAGGTGGTGGTCGGCTACATCCTGCGCCATCACCCAAGCTGGCAGCGCCTGATCGCCGAGGCGCGGGCCTTGGGTGGGCCTTACGTGTTCCGGCTGAACCTCAACCAGCAAAGCTCTGGCCCGACCTGGGCGGTGCACAAGGCGCTGATGCAGACCACCTCGCCGATCGTCGATTGCGGCGTGCATTATGTCGATGTGATGTGCCAGATCACCGATGCCAAGCCGCTGGAGGTGCGCGGCATGGGGTTGCGGCTGTCGAGCGAGATTGCGCCCCAGATGTATAACTACGGCCATTTCCAGGTGCTGTTCGACGACGGATCCTTAGGCTGGTATGAGGCCGGCTGGGGGCCGATGATGTCGGACACCGCGTTTTTCGTCAAGGATGTGGTCAGTCCCAACGGGGCGGTCTCGATCCGGATGCCGGAAGGCGCGCGGTCCGACGACATGGCGACCCATACCCGAACCGCGCTGCTGCGCATCCACAAGGTCGCGGGTGGCGACACCGACATCGCGATGACCGACGAGCCCGGCCACCAGCAGCTTTGCGACCGCGAGGCCGCCTTCGTGGCCCGCGCGATCCGCGAGAACCTTGATCTGGGCCGCCACATGCGCGATGCGGTGCGGTCGCTGGCAATCTGCCTTGCCGCCGATGCCAGCGTGCGCGCGGGGGTCGCCGTCAACCTGCAGGAGCCGCCATGGGCGATCTGACCCTTACCGCCATCACCAAATCCTTCGGCGCGGTCGAAGTCATCAAAGGCGTCGATCTGACGGTGCCAAGCGGTGAATTCTGCGTCATTGTCGGGCCGTCGGGCTGTGGCAAATCCACCCTGCTGCGCATCATCGCCGGGCTGGAAGACGCCACCACGGGCGAGGTTCGCATCAACGGCGCGGTGGTCAACGACACCCCGCCCAGCCAGCGCGAAATCGCCATGGTGTTCCAGTCTTACGCGCTTTACCCGCATCTGACGGTGCGCGGCAACATGGGGCTGGGGCTGAAACAGGGCGGGGCCAGCCGGGCGCAAGTGACGCAAGCGGTGGCCCGGGCCAGTGCCATGCTGGAACTTGATGCGCTACTTGACCGCCGTCCGGCGGAATTGTCGGGTGGTCAGCGCCAGCGCGTCGCGATCGGCCGCGCCATCGTGCGCACGCCCAAGCTGTTTTTGTTCGACGAACCGCTGTCGAACCTCGACGCCGCCTTGCGGGTGGCGACCCGGATCGAAATCGCCCGCCTGCACCGCGAGCTGGCGGCGACCATGATCTACGTCACCCACGATCAGGTCGAGGCGATGACGCTCGCCGACCGCATCGTGGTGCTGAACGAAGGCCGGGTCGAGCAGGTCGGCGCGCCGATGGAACTATACAACGATCCCGCCAACACCTTCGTTGCGGGCTTCATCGGCTCGCCGCAGATGAACCTGCTTGATGCCGCCGCTTTGGGCCAACAAGGGGCCACCCTCGGGATCCGCCCCGAACACCTTGGGCTTGACCGCCATGCGGGCCAGATCAGCGGCACCATCAGCCATGTCGAGCACCTGGGCGGTGAGACCAACGTCTATGTCCACACCGTGCCGCATGGCCTGCTGACGGTGCGCCTGTTCGGTCAGCACGACTACGCGGTGGGCGAGGCGGTGTTCCTGACCCCCGACCCGGCCCGCGCTTTTCACTTCGACGCTGCGGGCCTGCGGCTG
>CAYQPD010000128.1:0-7181 GCA_964419305.1 uncultured Rhodobacter sp. | reverse complement strand
GCGCGGGCGTCGTCGAACACCGAATCCTCGCCCTTCTTTGCCCCGCCCGAAAACACCACGATCCGCCGCCCGTTGAACGCCGCCTGCATGCAGTGGCGCACCCGTTCGGCCTTGGTGGCGATGGCGACGTGCTGCGCCTCATACACCTTCTTGGCCTCGGGCAGCATCAGATGGTCGGTCGAAAGCTTGATCTTGATGACATGCGCCCCAAGATGGGCCGCGATATGGGCGGCATAAGCGGCGACATCAATCGCCGTCTCGCCTTGCTTGGTGATACCCTCGCCGCGCGGATAGGACCAGATCACCGTGGCCAGCCCCTTGGCCGCCGCTTCCTGGCGCATCACGCTGATTTCCTCGAACATCTCCAGCGCCGAGTCCGAGCCGGGATAGATCGAGAAGCCGATCGCGGCACAGCCCAGCCGCAACGCGTCATCGACGCTGGCGGTGATCGCCTGATCCTTGCCCGCCGTCCCCGACATCAGCGAATTGGCGCTGTTGGCCTTGAGAATGGTCGGAATCTGCCCGGCAAAGGTATCGGCCCCGGCTTCCAGCGCGCCCAGCGGCGCGGCATAGGCGCTCATCCCGGCGTCGATCGCCAACTGGTAGTGGTAATGCGGATCATAGCCCGCCGGGTTGGGGGCAAAGCTGCGCGCCGGTCCGTGCTCGAAACCCTGATCGACCGGCAGGATGATCACCTTGCCGCTACCCCCCAGCTTGCCCTCCATCAGGATGCGGCACAGGTTGGCCTTCACCCCGGGGGTTTCGCCTTCGTAGTTGGAAAGGATTTTCTGAACCGCCTTGCTCGCACGCATCGCTGCACCTTCCTGCCATGGGGTTGGCCATCGGTCTAGGATCAGCCTGCACGCGGCGCAAGGCTGTTGGCGCTAACAGGCTGCGCCAACAGCAGAATTTGCAATCTCAGCCGTGCAGGGCGGCAACGCCGGGCAGTTCCTTGCCTTCCATCCATTCAAGGAACGCGCCGCCCGCGGTCGAGATAAAGCTGAAATCCTCCGCCGCCCCGGCCTTGTTCAGCGCCGCCACGGTATCGCCGCCCCCGGCCACCGAGACCAGAGTGCCGGCGCGGGTCAAGGCCGCCGCCTGCGCCGCGGCCGCGTTGGTGGCGCGATCGAAGGGCTCGATCTCGAAGGCACCAAGCGGGCCGTTCCAGATCAGGGTTTTCGCTGCCGCAAAGACCGCTGACAGCGCCGCCACCGTGGCCGGACCGGCATCGAGGATCATCGCGTCGGCCGGGCAGGCCTTGACGTCCACCACCTCGCTTGCTGCCCCGGCCTTGAACGCGCGCGCCACCACCACGTCGAGCGGCAGATGGATGGTGCAGCCCGCCGCCTTGGCCTTGGCCACGATCTCCAGCGCGGTCGGGGCCATGTCGCGCTCGGCCAGCGATTTGCCGACTTCGATCCCTTGCGCCACCAGGAAGGTGTTGGCCATGCCGCCGCCGATCACCAGATGATCGACCTTGCTGACCAGGTTACCCAGCAGATCGAGCTTGGTCGAGACCTTGGCCCCGCCCACCACCGCCACCACCGGGCGCTTGGGGGTGCCGAGAGCGGCCTCGAGCGCGCGCAGCTCGGCCTCCATCAGGCGGCCCGCCGCACTCGGCAGCCGCTTCGCCACCCCGGTGGTCGAGGCATGCGCGCGGTGCGCCGCCGAGAACGCGTCGTTGACAAAGATGTCGCCAAGCGCCGCCATGCCCGCGACCAGCGCGGGGTCGTTCTTTTCCTCACCGGCATGGAAGCGGGTGTTTTCCAAGAGCACGACATCGCCCGGCACCATCGCGTCGATCGCCGCCTTGGCCACCGGCCCGACGCAATCGGCGGCAAAGATCACCCGGCGCCTGGGCAACGCTGCCTGAAGCGCGGGCAAGACCAGCTTCAGGCTCATCTCGGGCACCACCTTGCCCTTGGGCCGCCCGAAATGCGCCAGCAGCACCGGCTTGCCGCCGCGCGCCAGAATATCCTCGATGGTTGGCACGATCTTGGTGATTCGGGTGGCATCGGTGACGACGCCGTTTTCCATCGGCACGTTGATATCGACCCGCAGCAGCACCACCTTGCCCGCCAGCAGCATGTCGTCGAGTGTTTTCCAGCCCATTTGTCCCTCCAAGACAATTTTTTCCTGTTTGTCGCCTTGTGACCGCAGCGTCAACCTTTTGCCGCAGCTTTGCCCTTTCCCTTGGCACCCGTCCCCACTACCTTGCGGCCTGCAAACCACAGGAGACCGCGACCCATGGCCGAGATCAAAGACCCCGAAAACACCATTATCCTCACCCTCAAGGACGGCGAGGTGGTAATCGAGCTGCTGGCCGATGTGGCCCCCAAGCACAGCGAGCGCATGAAGACCCTGGCGCGGGCCGGGGCCTACGACAATGTGGTGTTTCACCGCGTCATCGACGGCTTCATGGCGCAGACCGGCGATGTCGAGAACGGCAATGCCGAGAAGAACTTCAACCTGCGCCGGGCGGGCACCGGCGGGTCGGACCTGCCTGATCTTCCGGCCGAGTTTTCCAAGCTGCCGCACGCGCGCGGCACCTTGGGCGCGGCGCGCTCGCAGAACCCGAATTCGGCCAACAGCCAGTTCTTCATCAACTTCAGCGACAACGATTTTCTGAACGGCCAATACACGGTTTACGGCCGGGTGATTTCGGGGATGGAATTCGTCGACAAGATCACCCGCGGCGAACCTGCGCCCAACCCTGACCGCATGATTGCCGTGAAGGTGGCCGCCGATGTTCAGTAAGCGCCTGATTTCCGCCCTGGCCCTGAGCCTTGCTTTGGCCGCCCCGGCGCTGGCCGAAACCGACGGCCCCGGCCCCAATCTGGTGATCGAGGTGGCAGGCTCCACCAGCGGCACCATTGTGATCGACCTGCTGCCCGACGTGGCCCCCCTGCATGTGGCCCAGATCACCACCCTTGCCAGCCAGGGTGCCTATGACGACGTGGTGTTCCACCGCGTGATCGACGGCTTCATGGCCCAGACCGGCGACGTGCAATATGGCAAGGGCAATGATACCGCGATGGCGGGGCGGGGCGGATCGGACCTGCCCGACCTGGCGGCCGAATTTTCCAGCCTCAGCTTCGATCGCGGCGTGGTCGGCATGGCGCGCGCCTCTGATCCCAATTCGGCCAACAGCCAGTTCTTCATCATGTTCGCCCCGGCCCCCCACCTTGACGGCCAATACACCATCGTCGGGCGGGTGATCTCGGGCATGGAAGTGGTGGACGCAATCAAGAAGGGCGCGGGCGGCAACGGCGAAGTGACCGACCCCGACCGCATGGCAAAAGTGACCGTGGCCGAGTAGCACCAGCGAAGGCCGGGGGGCGCTGCCCCCCCCCAGCGTCGCCACGGGCGCGGCTCACCCCCTGGGATATTTAGGCAAAGGAGAATGCAGTCGAGGCCGATTTCGCTCATTCTTCTCTGCGTAAATATCCTGGGGGTCCGGGGGCAAGGCCCCCGGCGTCAGTTCATGACGACCAGCGCGTGGCGCTTGCGCCCGGCGGTCAGTTTCACCGACTCCGTCAGGGCGCTGGCGTGCAGCATCTGGCCGGGGTCAAGCACCAGTTCGTCGTTCAGCCGCGCCCCGCCTTCGGCGATCAGCCGCTTGGCGTCCTTGCCGGATTTGGCAAGGCCCGCGCGTACGAACAGTTGCGCCACGCTGATACCGTCGCCGATGTCTTCGGCGGCCAGCACCAGCGTCGGCAGATCATCCCCGATCCCGCCTTGCTCGAACACCTGCCGCGCCGTGGTTTCGGCGGTGGCAGCCGCCTCGGCCCCGTGGCAAAGCGTCGTCACGGCATTGGCGAGGGTGATCTTGGCGGCGTTGATCTCGGCCCCGCCAAGCGCCCCCAGCCGGTCGCATTCGTCCAGTGGCAGCTCGGTGTAGAGCTTGAGAAACCGGCCCACGTCGGCGTCGCTGGTGTTGCGCCAGAACTGCCAGAACTCGTAGGGGCTGAGCATGTCGGCGTTGAGCCAGACCGCGCCGCCCTGGCTTTTGCCCATCTTGCGCCCGTCGCTGGTGGTCAGCAGTGGCGAGGTCAGGCCGAAGACTTGCGCGTCGAGCACCCGACGGGTCAGATCAATGCCGTTGACGATATTGCCCCACTGATCCGATCCGCCCATCTGCAAAAGGCAGCCGTAGCGGCGGTTCAGCTCAAGAAAATCATAGGCTTGCAGGATCATGTAGTTGAATTCGAGGAACGACAGCGATTGCTCGCGATCCAGCCGCGACTTGACGCTCTCGAACGACAGCATCCGGTTGATCGAGAAATGCCGCCCGATGTCGCGCAGGAAATCGAGGTAGTTGAGCTGATCCAGCCACTCGGCATTATTGACCATCAGGGCATCGGACGCGCCTTCGCCAAAGCTGACGTAGTTGGCAAACACCGCCCGGATCCCGGCGATGTTGGCGTCGATCCGGGCGGGCGAAAGCAGCGGGCGTTCATCGGCGCGAAAGCTGGGGTCGCCGACCTTGGTGGTGCCGCCGCCCATCAGCACGATCGGCTTGCCGCCGGTTTTCTGCAACCAGCGCAGCATCATGATCTGGATCAGACTGCCGACATGCAGCGATTGCGCGGTGGCGTCAAAGCCGATGTAGCCCGGCACCACGCCGTGGGTCAGGGCCTCATCCAGCCCCTGAGAATCGGTGCAGTCGGCGACAAAGCCGCGCGCCTGCATCACCTGGAGGAAGTCGGATTTCGGATGGTAGGTCATGGCGCTCTCGTGCTTTAACGGTGGCTCGCGTATAGCGGCGGCGGGGGGCAAGGGAAAGGTCATGTTGAAACGTGCGCCGATCTGGGCGCTTGGGGCGATGTCGGGCACGTCGCTCGACGGGGTGGATGCGGCGCTGCTGTGCAGCGATGGTCAGTCCATCATGGCCTTTGGGGCCAGCGCCTACCGCCCTTACAGTCAGGCCGAACGTGCCACCCTGCGTGCAGTGCTTGGCCACTGGCCGGGCGAGCCGGGCGTCGAGGCGGCGGCCGAGGTGGTCGAAACCGCCCATGCCGAGCTGCTGTCGCAACTCGCGGGGGCCGAGCTGATCGGCTTTCATGGCCAGACCCTGGCGCATGAGCCGGGCGGGCGCGGCACCCATCAGGCCGGGTCGGGGGCAGTGCTGGCCGAAGTGCTGGGGCTGCCGGTGGTGTGGGATTTTCGCACCAGCGACGTGCGCCTGGGCGGGCAGGGAGCACCCCTGGCACCGTTCTTCCACTTTGCCTGTGCACGCTGGATCGGGGCGCGGAAGCCGCTGGCGTTTCTCAACCTGGGCGGGGTCGGCAATCTGACCTGGGTCGATCCGGCCAGGGCCGCGCCCGAGGTGCGGGGTGCCTGCCTCGCGTTCGACACCGGCCCGGCCAATGCCCCGATCAACGATTTGATGCAGGAACGGCTTGGCCGCGCGCAGGACGAGGGCGGGGCGCTGGCCGCCACCGGCACCCCCGACGCGCAGGTGCTGGCGGCGTTCCTTGCCCATCCTTATTTCTACCGCATGCCGCCGAAATCACTCGACCGCAACGATTTTCACGATCTGCTGCCGGCGGTGGCGCAGCTAACCGACGCCGATGCCGCGGCCACCCTGACGGCGGCGGCGGCGCAGGCGGTGGCGCGCGGGGTCGCGCATTTCCCGGCTCCGGCAAGCCAGGTGCTGGTCAGCGGCGGCGGGCGGCATAATGCCACCCTGATGGCGATGCTGACCGCAGCGCTGCCCTGCCCGGTCAGGCCGGTCGAGGCGGTGGGGCTGGATGGCGACATGCTCGAGGCGCAGGCCTTCGCCTACCTTGCGGTGCGGGTGGCGCGCGGTCTGCCGACCTCGTGCCCCGGCACCACCGGAGTCGCGGCGGCGGTCGGGGGTGGCCAGATCAGCCGACGCTCCGGTTGATCCGGGCCGCGGCCCCCCGCGCCGATCCCTGATTTCTTACTGGTCCAAATATCCCCCGGCCTCAGCCGCGCAGGATGCTGCGGCCCGCGTACTCTGCCACCTCGCCCAGGGTTTCCTCGATCCGGATCAACTGGTTGTATTTCGCCAGCCGTTCGGTGCGCGACAATGATCCGGTCTTGATCTGGCCGCAATTGGTGGCCACCGCGAGATCGGCGATGGTGGTATCTTCGGTCTCGCCCGAGCGGTGCGAGATCACGTTGGTATAGCCCGCGCGGTGTGCCATGGCGACGGCATCCAGGGTCTCGGTCAGGGTGCCGATCTGGTTGACCTTGACCAGCAGGGAATTGGCGCAGCCTTCCTCGATGCCGCGCGCCAGACGGGTCGGGTTGGTGACGAAAAGATCGTCGCCGATCAACTGGCAGCGGTTGCCGATCAGCACGGTCAGCTTCTTCCAGCCATCCCAGTCGTCCTCGGCCATGCCGTCCTCGATCGAGAGGATCGGATAGTTCGCGATCAGGTCCATCAGGAAGGCCGCGTTCTCGTCGCGGGTCATGACGGTGCCTTCGCCGGCCATGTGATACTTGCCGTCGCGGAAATACTCGGTTGCGGCGCAGTCGATCGCCAGCCAGATATCCTCGCCGGGCCGGTAGCCGGCGGTCTCGATCGCCTTCATGATGAAGTCGAGTGCGGCGCGGGTTGACGACAGGTTGGGTGCGAAGCCGCCTTCGTCACCGACGCTGGTCGAATGCCCGGCTTTGGCCAGATCTTTCTTCAGGGTGTGGAACACCTCCGACCCCATCCGCACCGCCTCGCGGATGTTTTCCGCCGCCACCGGCATGATCATGAATTCCTGAATGTCGATCGGATTGTCCGCATGTTGCCCGCCGTTGATGATGTTCATCATCGGCACCGGCAGCACCCGCGCCGAGGTGCCGCCGATGTAGCGGTAAAGCTCTTGCCCGGTGAATTGCGCTGCGGCCTTGGCCACCGCCAGCGAAACGCCCAGAATGGCGTTGGCCCCAAGCCGCGATTTGTTGGGGCTGGCGTCCATCTCGATCATGGTGCGGTCGATGCCGATCTGCTCGGTGGCGTCAAACCCCACCAGTTCTTCGGCCAACTCGCCGTTGACCGCCGCCACCGCTTCAAGCACGCCCTTGCCCATGTAGCGCGCGGCGTCGCCGTCGCGGCGCTCGTGCGCCTCGTGCGCGCCGGTTGATGCGCCCGAGGGCACGGCGGCGCGGCCGGTCGCCCCGCTTTCAAGGGTCACATCGACCTCGACCGTGGGGTTGCC
>CAYQPD010000127.1:0-7186 GCA_964419305.1 uncultured Rhodobacter sp. | reverse complement strand
TGCCGGGGGCAGGCAGGCGCGGCCTGATTTGTCTGAGGCCAAATCCGGCAAGAAACAAGAAAGAAGTCAAGAACGTAGCTCCCACAAAGGGCCATCCTGCGCCAACCCCCCGCTCTGCCGCCTATTTCACCGCGCCGGCCGCCATGCCCTTGATGATGTAGCGCTCCAGCACCACCCCGATCACGATCAGCGGCAGGATCGCGGCGAACGACAGCGCCGCCATCGACCACCAGGAAATGCCCTGACTGCCGGTCTGGCTGGCCACCATCACCGGCAGGGTGTTGGCGTGGGTCGAGGTCAGCAGGGCGGCAAAGAAATATTCGTTCCAGGTCAGCACCAGCGACAGGATCAGCGCCGCCACCATGCCGGGCAGGGCGATCGGCAGGATGATGGTGGCAAACGCCCCCCAGATCGACAGGCCATCGACCATCGCCGCTTCTTCCAGCTCGGTCGGGATGCCCGCGAACTGATCGCGCATGATCCAGATCACGATTGGCAGCACCGTCAGGGTGTACAGCAGGATCAGCCCGATCCGCGTATCCAGCAGCGCCAACTCCTTGTAAAGCACCAGAAACGGCAGCGCCAGCACGACCGGCGGCAGGATCAGTTGCGACAGGAAGAAGAACGAGATGTCGGAATTGCGCATGAAGCCGAAGCGGTAGGAAAACCGCGACAGCCCGTAAGCCGCAAGGCTGCCCAGCGCCACCGCCAGCGCCGACGAACTGACCGAGATCACCAGCGAATTGGTGAAGCGCACCAGAAACTCGGCCCGCACCGTCGATTCCGCCCCGATGGTGTTGGGCGACAGGCCCAACGAGCGCCAGCCCAGCCATTTCGGCGCGAAGTCCAGAAACGGCACCAGGTGGCCCTTCATCACGTCGGGGGCGGCCTTGAACGAGGTGGTGATGGTCCAGTAGATCGGGAACAGGCAGATCACCGCCCACAGGATCAGCGCGCCGTAGATCGCCACCCGCCCGCTCAGCCAGCGCGCGCGGTGCGCGAGATCGGTGCTGCTGTCGTGGAAAATCTGCCCGGTCATCGCCCTACCTCTGCCGCGTCCAGCGCTCGGCAAGTTTCATCAGAATCGTCATCGCGATCACGATCAGCACCAGATAGACCATCGCCAGCAAGGTGCCGTAGCCGACGTTCGAGCGGTCACGGTATTCGCGAAAGATGAAGCTGGTCACGCTGTCGGTCGCCCCGCCCGGCCCGCCCGAGGTGACGTTGATGATGATGTCGGCCAGCTTGAGCTTGAAGATCAGCCGGATCAGGATGGCGGTGATCGAGACCGGCAGCATCAGCGGAAAGGTCACCTCCCAAAAGCCGCGCCAGGGGCTGGCGCCGTCCACCCTTGCGGCCTCTTGCAACTCGCGCGGAATCGCCTGCAACCCGGCCAGGATCATGATCATCATGAAGGGAATGTAGGTCCAGGCGTCCATCACCATGATGGTCGCGCGCGCCACCTCGGCGCTGCCGAAGAACGACGGATTATCCCAGCCCAGGGCCCGCGCCAGCCGTGCCAGCGGCCCGAAGCGGATCTCCAGCATCGACTTGCCGACCATCCAGCTTACCGCCACCGGCGACAGCATCAGCGGCATCAGAAACGCCACCCGAAAGAACTTGCGACCCCTGATCTGCGCGTTCAAGAGCAGCGCAAGGCCGAAGGCGATGGCATATTCGACAATGATCGCAAGGCTGTACCAGACCATGTTGGTCAGCGCGTTCCAGTAGAACGGGTCGCCCCACATCTGGCGCAGATTGTCCAGCCCGTTGAACTTGCGCCCGGTCGGCGATGCCAGGTTCCAGTCGGAAAACGCGATCAGCAGGCCGAACAGCAGCGGAAACACCACCAGCGAGATCACGAACAGCGCGGCGGGCAGCACGAACAGCACCCGCTTGCCCTGCTCGCCGCGCATCAAGACCTGACCCCAGCACAAACAGACCGCCCACAGGATGTAGGCGTAAAGGGTGGGGCGCCAGGTGGTGAAGCCCAACTCCAGCCGCCCGGTGACCTGCAAGGTCTGCGCCAGCGCCACCAGCGCCAGCAGTCCCGCCGCCCCCCACATGATCGCCCGCCCGAACGCCACGCGCGGCAGGGACAGATCGTCGGGGGTGACGACGTGAAGAAGATCGCCTTCTGCGCTCAAACCGGCCTCACGTCGGAAAAGGGGCCGGCGGTTGCCCCGCCGGCCCGGTTTGGATCACATCCCGAGCGACGCCTTGTAAAGCGCGATCTGGCTGTCACGCCCGATCTGGTCGGTGATCTTTTCCCAGGCGGCGGCAATCGCATCGGCGGTTTCCTGCGCCGATTTGTAGGTGCCGCCAAAGCCCTTGGCCAACTCGTCTTCCGCTACCGAATAGTATTGGAAGATGCCCGGAATCCGCGGCTCGATCGCGGCGTTCGGGTGGTTGTAGCTGTCGAGGTTGGAGCCAAGGTAATCCTCGATGAAGGCGCGGTCATAGCCCGCCGCTTCCCACTCGTCATAGTTGAACTGCGAGTTGCGGTAGGGCTGGAAGCCCGAAGGATAGGCCGCCATCCACAGCGAGATGTCCTTGCCGCCCAGATGGGCTGCCGCCGACCACGCCGCCTTGCGCTTTTTCTCGTCGGCCGTGACCCGGCTGGTGACATAGACGCCCCAGCCGAGATAGGCCATGTTGGGCGCAAAGTTTGGCGTGGCCGGGGTTTCCCAGGCTGCGGTCCGGGCGTTGTAAACCCGGTCCGAGCCGGGGTTGATCGAGAAACCGACCACATCGCCCACGACTGATCCGTCCGAGGTGCGCGCCGAGGAACCGACATCGCCCCACCAGCAGATCATCGCGCCGGTGCCGGCCAGGAACTGCTGGAACGCGGTGGTGCCGGGGTCGGCGTTGATCTGGTCGGGCGGCAACACCGGCATGGTGTCCATCACGTCCTGAATCGCCTGCACCCAGGCCGGGTTGTTGACCCGCGGCTTCATGGTGTCGGGATCGAACAGCCAGGCCGGATCGTCGGGGTGTTTGGCATAGGCCGAAGCGCGGTCTTCCAGGAAGTAGAAGCCGAAACCGCCCCAGCCCTTCAGCGGGTCAAGAAAGCCATAGGCATCCAGCCCGGTCAGCGGGTCTTTCTGGCCCTTCACCGCATTCGAGAATGCCTGCACCTGTTGCCAGGTGGTGGGCGCTTCGGTCATGCCGGTCGCCGCCGAGATCGCCGCGTCGGTCAGATAGTCCTTGCGGTAGGCGAAGCTGTGGCAATCGCCGTCGATCGAAATCCGGTAGGTCTTGCCGTCCCAGGTGCCGACCGGCGCCTTGAGGTAGCCGACGTAATCGTCCATGTCGATCTGGACTTTCACCCAGTCGGGCATCTCGTCGAGCAGGCCCTTGCTGGCGGTGTCGCCCTCGAACGGCGCGCCCATCTCGATGATGTCGAAATCGACCGTGCCGGTGGCAATCGCCTGTTGCAGGCGCGGGTTGTAGTCAGCTTGCGCCAGGTCGATCCAGTTGATCTTGGCCCCGGTATAAGCCTCCCACGGTTTCAGGAACCCGCGGAACAGGAAGTTGTGCAGGTTCTGGTTGTTCAGCCCCATGAAGGTCAGCTCGACCCCGGCAAATTCACCCTCGGCGACATTGGCCCTGGTGGCGGCAAGGGTCATCTCGCCGACCTTCTGCCAATCGGCATCGGTGGGCGAGCCTGCCCCCACGCCGGGAATTGCCAGGATCGCGGCGCGCACATCGGCCTGCGCCAGTGCTGCCCGCGAAACGCCAAGGCCACCCATGGCGGCCAGGCTGCCGATGCTGGCAGCACCTTGCAGCAGGCGACGCCGGGTCAGCCCCGACCGCACCACGTGATTGTAGAGTTCAACTTTCACAACGACCTCCCCTTGGTTGTTCCGCCGATCTCGGACGGTTCGGCTCGGGGTGGCCATCGTGCCCTGCGGGCAATTTTCCCGTGGCAAAGGCCCCACATCCCCTGTCCGGACGCGCCGAACCCGATCACTGTCTCAGCCTTGCGGAACCGAGTCAAGCATCTAACATGTTAGTATGTTCAGGTGGTGGACAGCGGCTTTGCGCTGCGCTACCAATTCCGTCAGGGGCGGCAACAGCGGCCAGCAAAGTGGGGGAACAATGGCCGAGGTCAGCATCCGCGATCTGCGCAAGGCCTATGGTGGGCTTGAGGTGGTTCACGGCGTGAACGTGGATATTTCCGACGGTCAGTTCGTGGTGCTGGTCGGGCCTTCGGGCTGCGGCAAATCCACCCTGTTGCGGATGATCGCGGGGCTGGAAAGCATCACCTCGGGCCAGATCGCGATCGGTGATCGGGTGGTGAACAACCTCGCCCCGGCCGAGCGCGATATCGCGATGGTGTTCCAGAACTACGCGCTTTATCCGCACAAGACGGTGGCCGCGAACATGGGCTTTGCGCTGAAGATGGCGCGGATGGACAAGGCCGAGATCGCCGCGCGGGTGGCGCGGGCGGCCGATATTCTGGGCCTTGCCCCTTACCTTGGGCGCTACCCGCGCGAGCTGTCGGGGGGCCAGCGCCAGCGCGTCGCGATGGGGCGCGCGATTGTGCGCAACCCCAAGGTGTTCCTGTTCGACGAGCCGCTCTCGAACCTTGACGCCAAGCTTCGGGTGCAGATGCGCAGCGAGATCCGCGAGCTGCATCAGCGCCTGCGCACCACCACGGTCTATGTCACCCACGACCAGATCGAGGCGATGACCATGGCCGACCGCATCGTGGTGATGCGCGACGGCCATATCGCCCAGATCGGGGCACCGCTGGAGCTTTACGACCGCCCCGCCAATGTCTTTGTGGCGGGCTTCATCGGCTCGCCCGCGATGAACCTGATCACCGGCACGGCGCGCCGCGATGGATCGGGGGCGCGGATCGAGGCCGAGGGTATGGCCCTGCCCGCGCCAGTGGTGCCGGGTCTGAACGAGGGCCGCCGGGTGATCTGGGGCATCCGCCCCGAGCATCTGGAACTGGCCGACAGCGGTCTGGCGGCGAGTGTGGTGGTGGTCGAGCCGACCGGCTCGGAAACCCATGTGCTGCTGCGCTTTGGCGGCCATGACGCGGTGGCGGTGTTTCGCGACCGCCATGCCTTCCAGCCCGGCCAGGTGGTGCATCTGGCCCCGCGCGCCGAGCTGGTGCATCTGTTTGATGCCGACAGTGGCGAGCGCATCTGATGACCCGCACGATCTTGTGTTTTGGCGATTCCAACACCCACGGCACCCATCCGATGGCCGCCCTTGGCGATCTGGCGCGCCATCCGCCCGATGTGCGCTGGACCGGGGTGATGGCGCGCGCCCTTGGCCCCGACTGGCAGGTGATCGAGGAAGGTCAGCCCGGCCGCACCACGCTGCACGACGACCCGATCGAAGGGCCGCACCGCAACGGGCTGACGGTGCTGCCTGCCCTGCTTGACAGCCATCGCCCGCTTGACGTGGTGCTGCTGATGCTGGGCACCAATGACCTCAAGCCGCGCTTTGCGGTGACGCCCACCGACATTGCGCTGTCGCTGGAAAAGTTGATCGCGGTGATCCGGGCGTCGAACGCCGGGCCAGCCGGGCGCGCGCCGCAGGTGCTGCTGGTGTGCCCGCCGCCGATTGCCGAGCGCGGCTGTCTGGCGGGGATCTTTGCCGGGGGGGCTTTGAAATCGCGCCAACTTGCGGCCGAGGTGGCGCAGGTCGCCGCCCGCGCCGGGGTGGCGCTGGTTGAGGCGCAGGCGCATGTCGCGGTATCAAAGCTTGACGGGATTCACTATGACGCCGAGGCGCACGGGCCGCTGGGGCTTGCGCTGGCCGAGGCCGTGCGTCACCATTTCGGCTGAAAAGGGGAAGCCATGCTCAAGGGAATCGACAACCGGCTGAATGCCGAGGTGCTTTACGCCCTGCGCGCGATGGGGCACGGCGATACGCTGGTGATCGCGGATACCAACTTTCCGTCTGATGCGATCGCGCGCCAGACCGTGCTGGGCGATCTGCTGCGGATGGACAATCTGACCGCAGCCGAGGTGGCGCAGGCGGTGCTGTCGGTGCTGCCGCTGGATACTTTTGTCGATGATTTCGCCGGGCGGATGGAAGTGGTGGGGGCAGCGGCCGAGATCCCGCCGGTGCAGGCCGAGGTGCAGGCGGTGATCGACGCCGCCGAAGGCCGCCCGCGCCCGATGGTCGGGATCGAGCGTTTCGATTTCTACGAACGCGCGAAGCACGCCTATGCCGTGATCCAGTCGGGCGAGCGGCGGTTTTATGGCTGCATCATCCTGCGCAAGGGCGTGATCCCGCCGGAGGCATGATGGGCAAGGTTGTCATTCTGGGGGTGTTTGTCGCCGATACCGCCTACCGCGCGGCGCGCCAGCCGCGGATGGGCGAGACCATTCTGGGCCTGAGCTTCGCGCTTGGGCCGGGCGGCAAGGGCTCGAATCAGGCGGTGGCTTCGGCGATGGCCGGGGCCGAGACCCATTTCATCTCGCGCCTCGGGCGTGACCCCTTTGCCGAGATGGCGCTGGCGACCTGGGCTAAGGCCGGGGTGATCCCGGCGGTCAGCCAGCACGCCGACAGCTACACCGGGGCGGCCTACATCTTCATCGAAGCGGCCACCGGCAACAACGCGATCATCGTCAGCCCCGGTGCGGCGGCGCAGATCGCGGTGGCGGATGTCGAGGCTCAGGCGGCGCTGATCGCCGGGGCAGACGTGTTTGTCACCCAGCTTGAACAACCGATCCCGGTGGCGCTGCATGCCCTGCGGCTGGCGCGGGCGGCGGGGGTGCGCACCATCCTCAACCCCGCCCCGGCGGCGGCCCTGCCGGCGGGCATGCTGGGCTATTGCGATTATGTCACCCCAAATGAGTCCGAGGCCGAGGGTCTGACCGGGATCAAGGTCACTGGCGTCGAGACGGCGGTGGTGGCGGCGCGGGCGCTGCGCGCGGCGGGGGCGGGGGCGGCGATCATCACCCTGGGCGAGAACGGCGCACTTTATCACGACGCCACCCAGACCCTGCATGTGCCCGCGATCATTGCGGGGCCGGTGGTCGAGACCACCGGCGCGGGCGATGCCTTCAACGGCGGCTTTGCCGCAGCACTGGCAGGCGGGGCCGACCCGATAACTGCGGTGCGGTTCGGGGCGGCCACGGCGGGAATCTCCGTCACCCGCCCCGGCACCGCGCCGTCGATGCCCGCAAGGGCCGAGATCGAGGCCCTGCTGGCGCGC
>CAYQPD010000126.1:0-7246 GCA_964419305.1 uncultured Rhodobacter sp. | reverse complement strand
CTGAAGGCCCCTACCCCCTTATCGGTCGCGGGCATGAAGCGATGCGGAAACGCTCTGGGAGAGCGTTTCCCGGTTCATTGCCATTCAGGCACAAGCCGATGGGCAAGCGGGCGCGCCGCTTGGTGCCGGGGTCGGGAAATCGGGGCGCGCCTGCCTGGCGGGCGCGGCATCGCGCCTGCCGGGGGCAGGCAGGCGCGACCCGATTTGATTGAAATCAAATCGGGAAGGCAAGGATGCGCCGCAGGAAATGCGTTGCCGCCCATCCTGCTGTCCTATCCACCCGCCCCAAGCCGCGCCAGAATCGCCTCGCTGTCCAGCCCCGCCACCGCCCCTGCCACCTGGCCGCGCGCGCCCGCAACGCGGGTCGCGACATAGCCGTCGGCCACCGCGGTGGGGGCGTGGCGGATCAGCACCGAGGCGGCCAGCAGCACCGCCGCGCGTTCGGCAAACCAGCGCGCTTCGGACTCATTCGGCAGGCCGGGCCAGCGCGCACGGTGCGCGGCCAGCGCCATGTCATAGCGCGGATCAGAGCCGCGCGCGGCGTCGAGTTCGGCGGCCAGCGTGGCGGCGGCCAGCGGCTCGCGCGCGAGCGAGCGCAGGATATCGAGGCAGATCACGTTGCCCGAGCCTTCCCAGATGCCGTTCAGCGGCGCTTCGCGGTAAAGCATCGCCAGCGGCGCTTCCTCGACATAGCCGCTGCCACCCAGCACCTCCATCGCCTCGGCCAGCACCCAGGGGCAGCGCTTGTTGGAACTGAACTTGGCCAGCGCCACACTGACGCGGGCAAAGGCACGACCTTCGGGGCTGGGGTCGCCGAATGCCTGCGCCACCCGCAACCCCAGGGCCAGCGCCGCCTCCCACTCCAGCGCCAGATCCGCCAGCACCGCCCGCATCAGGGGCTGGTCGATCAGGCGGCGCTGAAACGCGGTGCGGCGGGCCACCCACCACAGCGCCTCGGTCAGCGCGGCGCGCATCAGCCCGGCCGGGGCGATGGCGGTATCCAGCCGGGTGTGGTGCACCATCTCGATGATGGTGCGCACCCCCTGCCCTTCGCCGCCAAGGCGGTGCGCCAGGGCCCCGTGATACTCGATCTCGGCCGAGGCATTGGCGCGGTTGCCGAGCTTGTCCTTGAGCCGCATCAGATGGACCGCGTTCGCGCCCTCGGGCAGCCAGCGCGGCACCAGAAAGCAGCTCAGCCCCCCCGGTGCCTGCGCCAGCGTCAGAAACCCGTCCGACATCGGAGCCGAGCAGAACCACTTGTGCCCGGTCAGGCGGTAGAGATCGCCCGCCGGTTCGGCGCGGGTATTGTTGCTGCGCAGATCCGACCCGCCCTGCTTTTCGGTCATCGCCATGCCGAGGGTGGCGCTGGCCTTTTCGCTGATCGGGCGAAGGGACGGATCATAGCTGCGGGCGATAAGGCGCGGTCGCCAGATCGCCTCAAGGTCTGGATCGGCGGCAAGCGCAGGCACCGCGGCATAGGTCATGGTCAGCGGGCAGCAGACCCCGGGCTCGACCTGACTGAGGCAATAGACCATCGCGGCATGGCCCAGATGCCCGCCAGGCCCCCCTTCCCAGGCCAGCGCGGCGTAGCCCGCACCCTGTGCTGCGGCCATCACGGCGTGATAGCCGGGGTCAAATTCCACCCGGTCGAGCCGCCGCCCGGCACGGTCGAACGCGGCCAGTTCGGGCGGGTGATGGCGTGCGGCCTGTGCCGCAGCGCACAGATCATCGCGCGCCAGCGCCGCGCCAAGCGCTGCCGCATCCGTGCCTGCCCCGCCAAATAGTCGCATCCAGCCCTGCAAGACCGCGTCATCCGCCCAAGGGTCACGCAAGGGCGGTGGCCCCGGCTGGTTGGTGACCTCATGGGTTGCGGTATCGCCGGGCGCGGGCAGGGTCATGGCGGCTTCCTTCCGCCCCATTCTGGCACATTTTCGCGCTTCGCGACAGGCGGCAGCAAGGGCGCTGAAAAAGGGATTCCCATCCCGCCCCGCCTGTGCCATGATCGCCCCATCGGCCCCGCGCAACGAGGGCAGACCCAGAGGCCCGGCATGACCACGCGCAGCTCCCGCCCCAGCCTTGGCAGCATGGTGATTTTCCTGTGCGCTTTCGCGCTGGGCACCTATTTCACCTTCGCCGCCGTGCAGGGCGATTTCGGGGTGTTCCGTCAGGTCGAGATCCGTGCCGAGGCCGAAGTCCTGCGCACCGAGGCCGCGCAGTTGCGCGCCGCCCTGGCCGAGATCGAGAACCGCACCCGGCGGCTGTCGGACGATTATCTTGACCTCGACCTGCTGGATCAGCAGGCGCGCGATGTGCTGGGCTACATCCGCGCCGACGAAATCGTGGTGCGCTGACCAAAGCCGCTGGCGCGCTCCGCGCGGGGAGTATTTAAGCAAAGAAGAAACGGCAAACCGGCGCGAACTTTGCGCTCGCCCTTTTTTTGCCGATGCGCTAGGATTGGTTTAACACTAAACTAGTTTTGCCCGCGAGGAAGGAAAGCCGCCATGGCCACCAGAAAATCGCCCGAGAAATCAAACATATCGAAGGACGATCTGCTGCATTTCTACCGCGAGATGCTTTTGATTCGTCGATTCGAGGAAAAGGCCGGGCAGCTTTACGGCATGGGGCTGATCGGCGGATTTTGCCACCTTTACATCGGTCAGGAGGCGGTGGTGGTCGGGCTTGAGGCGGCGTCCAAGGCGGGCGACAAGCGTATCACCAGCTACCGCGACCATGGCCACATGCTGGCTTGCGGCATGGACCCCAAGGGGGTGATGGCCGAACTGACCGGGCGGGCGAGCGGCTATTCCGGCGGCAAGGGCGGAAGCATGCACATGTTTTCCAAGGAAAAGCATTTCTACGGCGGCCACGGCATTGTCGGCGCACAGGTGCCGCTGGGGGCGGGACTGGCGTTTGCCGACAAGTATCTGGGCAACGACAACGTGACGTTTGCCTATTTCGGCGATGGCGCGGCCAATCAGGGTCAGGTTTACGAGACCTACAACATGGCCGAGCTGTGGAACCTGCCGGTGATCTTCGTGATCGAGAACAACCAGTATGCCATGGGCACCAGCATGAAACGCTCGACCAAAAGCCCAAGTCTCTGGGAGCGCGGCGCGGCCTACGGCATCAAGGGCGAGGCGGTTGACGGCATGGATGTGCTGGCGGTCAAGGCGGCGGCCGACAAGGCGGTGGCGGTGTGCCGCGCCGGACAAGGCCCGTATATCTTAGAGATGATGACCTACCGCTACCGGGGCCATTCGATGTCGGACCCGGCCAAGTATCGCACCCGCGAGGAGGTGCAGAAGATCAAGGACGAAAAGGACGCGATCGAGCATGTGCGCGATCTGCTGGTGCAGGGCGGGCTGGTGGCCGATGACGAGTTGAAGGCGATCGACCGCGACATCAAGGCGATTGTCAACGAGGCCGCCGAATTTGCCAAAGCCAGCCCCGAGCCGGATGCTGCCGCGCTCTGGACCGACATCTACGCCTGAGGGGAAAACGACATGGCAACCGAAATTCTGATGCCGGCGCTCAGCCCGACGATGGAAGAGGGCACGCTGGCCAAATGGCTGGTGCAAGAGGGCGACGTGGTGAAATCCGGCCAGATCCTGGCCGAGATCGAAACCGACAAGGCGACGATGGAATTCGAGGCGGTGGACGAGGGCATCGTGGGCCGTCTGCTGGTGGCCGAGGGCACCGCGGGCGTCAAGGTCAACACCCCGATTGCGGTGCTGGTCGAGGCCGGCGAGCGTGCCGATGCCGCCCCTGCCCCGGCGGCCACCGCCGCCCCGGTGCCGCTCGCCGCCCCGGTGGCCGTCGCCGCCGCCCCGGTGGCGGTGGTTGCAGATACCTCGCCCGACTGGCCGGATGGCACCGCGATGAAGACCATGACGGTGCGCGAGGCTTTGCGTGAGGCGATGGCCGAGGAAATGCGCGCCGACACCTCGGTATTCCTGATGGGCGAAGAAGTCGCTGAATATCAGGGGGCCTACAAGATTTCGCAAGGCTTGCTCGAGGAATTCGGGGCGCGCCGGGTGATCGACACCCCGATCACCGAACACGGATTCACCGGCCTTGCGGTCGGGGCGGCGTTTGGTGGGCTGCGTCCGATCCTCGAATTCATGACCTTCAACTTTGCCATGCAGGCGATCGACCACCTGATCAACTCGGCCGCCAAGACGCTTTACATGTCGGGCGGCCAGATGGGCTGTGCCATCGTGTTCCGTGGCACCAACGGGGCGGCGGCGCGGGTGGGGGCGCAGCACAGTCAGGATTACGCGGCGTGGTTTGCCCAGATTCCGGGGCTGAAAGTGGTGATGCCCTATTCCGCCGCCGACGCCAAGGGCCTGCTGAAAACCGCAATCCGTGACCCCAACCCGGTGATTTTTCTGGAAAACGAAATCCTCTACGGCCGCAGCTTCGAGGTGCCGGTGCTCGATGACTTCACCATCCCGTTCGGCAAGGCGCGGGTGTGGCGGGAAGGCAGCGATGTCACCATCGTCAGCTTCGGCATCGGCATGAGCTATGCGCTCGAGGCCGCCGACAAGCTGGCGGATGAGGGCATCAGCGCCGAGGTGATTGATCTGCGCACCCTGCGCCCGATCGACTACGACACGGTGCTGGCCTCGGTGCAAAAGACCAACCGCTGCGTCACGGTCGAGGAAGGCTGGCCGGTGGGGGCGATCGGCAACCATATCGGCGCGGTGATCATGCAACGCGCCTTTGATTACCTCGATGCGCCGGTGATCAACTGCACCGGCAAGGATGTGCCGATGCCCTATGCCGCCAATCTTGAAAAGCTGGCGCTGGTGACGACCGCCGAGGTCGTCGCTGCCGTCAAATCCGTCTGCTACCGTTGAGGTGAGCCATGGCAATTGAAATTCTGATGCCCGCCCTTTCTCCGACCATGGAGGAAGGCACGCTGGCGAAATGGCTGGTAAAAGAGGGTGACGTGGTGAAATCCGGCCAGATCCTGGCCGAGATCGAAACCGACAAGGCCACGATGGAATTCGAGGCCACCGACGAAGGCACCATCGGCAAGATCCTGGTGGCCGAAGGCACCGCCGGCGTCAAGGTGAACGCGCCGATTGCGCTGCTGCTGGAAGAAGGCGACAGCGCGGATGCGACCGTGGCTAAAGCCGCCCCGGTGGCCGCAGCGGTTGCACCGGCAAGCACGCCGGTGCCGACTGCCGCCGTCCCGGTTGCGATTTCTGCCAAATCCGGCGCGCGGGTGTTTGCCTCGCCGCTGGCGCGACGGCTGGCAGCGGAAAAGGGGCTTGATCTGGCTTTGGTGCAGGGTTCCGGCCCGCATGGCCGGATCGTCAAGGCCGACATCGAAGGCGCACGACCCGCTGCAGCACCCGCAACACCAGCCCCGGCAACGCCTGCCGCGCCCGCCGCCGCGCCAACCCTGGCCACCGGTGCCAGTTCTGAGGCCGTGCGCAAACTCTACGCCGACCGCGCCTTTGACGAAGTGCCGCTGGACGGCATGCGCCGCACCATCGCCGCCCGCCTGACCGAGGCCAAGCAGACCATCCCGCATTTCTACCTGCGCCGCGAGGTGCGGCTGGACGCCCTGCTGGCCTTCCGCGAAACCCTGAACGCCCAGCTTGCCAGCCGCGGCATCAAGCTTTCGGTCAACGATTTCATCATCAAGGCCTGTGCCCTGGCGCTGCAAACCGTGCCCGACGCCAATGCAGTCTGGGCCGGCGACCGGATTTTCCGGCTCAAGCCGTCGGATGTCGCGGTGGCGGTGGCGATCGAGGGCGGGCTGTTCACCCCGGTGCTGCGCGATGCCCACCTCAAATCGCTGTCGGCCCTGTCGGCGGAAATGAAGGATCTGGCGGCTCGCGCCAGAACCCGCAAGCTGGCGCCGCAGGAATATCAGGGCGGCAGCTTTGCCATCTCCAACCTCGGCATGATGGGGATCGACAGCTTCGATGCCGTAATCAACCCGCCGCACGGCTCGATCCTGGCGGTCGGAGCCGGGGTCAAGCGGCCGGTCGTGGCAGCCGATGGCCAGATCGTCGTCGCCACCGTGATGTCGATGACCCTGTCGGTCGATCACCGGGTGATCGACGGTGCCCTTGGCGCGGCCTTCCTCAAGGCGATCATCGACAATCTCGAGAACCCGATGGTGATGCTGGCCTGAGCCGGAACCCGCCGGGGGCCCCGAACGCCGGGGCCCCCGCACCCGCGCGCGACTTCTTCTTTGCCCAAATACTCAACTTCCCCCGCAGTCGGCAATATGCCGGTCAGAGGCTGTCCCTGATCACCTGATCCATCATCACCGCCGGCTGAGCGCAGCCAGCCTCGCCCACCACCCGCGCGGGCACCCCGGCCACCGTGCTGCACGCGGGCACGTCCTGCAACACCACCGAGCCGGCCGCGATGCGCGAGCAGTGGCCGACCTGGATGTTGCCCAATATCTTGGCCCCCGCGCCGATCATCACCCCGTCGCCGATCTTGGGGTGGCGGTCGCCATCTTGCTTGCCGGTGCCGCCCAGCGTCACCGAATGCAGCATCGAGACATTGTCGCCCACCACCGCAGTCTCGCCGATCACGATCGAATGGGCGTGGTCGATCATCACCCCGCGCCCGATCTTTGCGGCCGGGTGAATATCGACCCCGAAAACCTCGGATACCCGCATCTGCACGAAATAGGCCAGATCGGTGCGCCCCGCGCCCCACAGCCAGTGGCCAACCCGGTAGGCCTGCACCGCCTGATAGCCCTTGAAAAACAGCAAGGGCTGCAAATAGCGGTGGCAGGCCGGGTCGCGGTCCAGCACCGCCACCAGATCGGCCCGCGCCACCTGGCCCAGGTTTGGGTCGGACTGATAGGCCTCGTCGGCGATCTCGCGCAGGATCTGCTCGCTCATCTCGCGCGAGGCCAGCTTCATCGAAAAGCGGTAGGCCAGCGCACGCTCCATGGTGGCGTGGTGCAAGAGGCTGGAATGGATCATCCCGCCCAGCAGCGGCTCGCGCGCGATGGCCGCGTCGGCCTCTTCGCGCACCCGCTGCCAGACCGGATCAACCGTCGCGACCTTTGCCCTGGTGTCGGCCATGTCAGCCCCCTTGCCCTTTTGTCGCCCCATCATACCCCTGATCGCGCGCAAATACAGCCCTGCGCGTCAGCCCACCAGTTCCAGCGCCGAGAAGAAAAAGCTGATCTCGCGCGCCGCCGACTCGGCGCTGTCCGAGCCATGCACCGAGTTTTCGCCCATCGACAGCGCGAATTCCTTGCGGA
>CAYQPD010000125.1:0-7318 GCA_964419305.1 uncultured Rhodobacter sp. | reverse complement strand
TTCGACCGAAAGGTGCTGTCATGGCCAGGCAACCGATGCTGAAATTCGTGACCGTGGCCCGGCAGATGCCGGAAAAGCGCCCGGCCGACCTGCGCGCCGCCGATTTCCACGAGATTTACCGCGAGTTTGCGGCCCAGAAGGCGGCCGAGCAGGCGGCGCGGTGCAGCCAGTGCGGGGTGCCGTTCTGCCAAAGCCACTGCCCGCTGCACAACAACATCCCCGACTGGCTGCGCCTGACCGCCGAAGGGCGGTTGCAGGAAGCCTATGAGCTGGCGCAGGCGACCAACACCTTCCCCGAAATCTGCGGTCGCATCTGCCCGCAGGACCGGCTGTGCGAAGGCAATTGCGTGATCGAGCAGGCCGGGCACGGCACCGTCACCATTGGCGCGGTGGAAAAATACCTGACCGATACCGCCTGGGCGCAGGGCTGGGTCAAGCCGATCCGCCCGCATGCCGAGCGCAGCGAAAGCGTGGGCATCATCGGGGCCGGTCCGGGCGGCCTCGCGGCGGCGGATGCGCTGCGCCGCCAAGGGATTGGGGTCACGGTTTACGACCGATACGATCGCGCGGGCGGGCTGATGACCTACGGAATTCCCAGCTTCAAGTTGGAAAAGAACGTGGTGCAGCAGCGGGTTGAACAGTTGGAGGCGGCCGGGGTGCAGTTCGTGCTGAACTGCCGGGTGGGCGAGGATATCAGCTTTGACGCGATCCGCGGCCAGCATGACGCCGTGCTGATCGCCACCGGAGTTTACAAGTCGCGCGATCTGGCGGCACCGGGCAGCGGGGCCCCCGGCGTGGTGGCGGCGCTCGACTTTCTGACCGCCAGCAACCGCATTAGTTTCGGTGACGAGGTGGCGGCGTTCGATTGTGGCGATCTGAACGCGGCGGGCAAGCGGGTGGTGGTGATCGGCGGCGGCGACACCGCGATGGATTGCCTGCGCACCGCGATCCGGCAGGGCGCGGTCTCAGTCAAATGCCTTTACCGCCGCGACCGCGCCAACATGCCCGGCAGCCAGCGCGAGGTGCAGAACGCCGAGGAAGAAGGCGTTGACTTCGTGTGGCTTTCCGCCCCCAAGGGGTTCAGCGGCAGCGCCCATGTCGAGGCGGTGGTGGTGCAACGGATGCGGCTTGGCGCGCCCGATGCCAGCGGGCGGCAGATGCCCGAGGTGATCGTTGGTGCCGATTACGTGGAACCGGCCGAGCTGGTGATCACGGCGCTGGGGTTCGAGCCCGAGCCGCTGCCGACCCTGTGGGGCGTGCCAGACCTGGCGGTGACGCGCTGGGGCACCATCAAGGCCGATTTCACCAGCCATGCCACCAGCCTGCCGGGGGTCTATGCGGTGGGCGACATCGTGCGCGGGGCAAGCCTGGTGGTCTGGGCGATCCGCGACGGGCGCGAGGCGGCGGCCGCGATCCTCGACTATCTGGCGCAGCCGGTGGCGGCGGTGGCGGCCGAGTAGGAAAGCGCGATGCAGATCGGCCCGATCACGCCTGATTTTGCGCCGTTTCTGGCGACCGACTCGCTGCGGCTTTACCGCCGTGCGGGAACCGGCGATTGTCTGGTGCTCAGCCTGTCGGGGGTCGGCAAGGATTTCTCGGCCTGGCCACCGCTGGAATTCGTCAAGTATGCCAACGCCAGCCCGCAGCACCATTTCCTGTTCGCCTCGGACCGCAACCGCAGTTGGCTGAACGACGAGGCGCTGGCCGAAACCCTGTGCGCCGAGGTGCAGGGCTACGCCGCAGCCCACGGCCTTGCCCGGATCGTGACACTTGGCAACAGCATGGGCGGTTTCATGGCGCTGGCGCTGGCGCCGCTGCTGGGGGCCGAAGCGGCGATTGCCTTCAGCCCGCAGTTCTCGGTTGACCCCGAGGTGGTGCCGGAAGAGCGGCGCTGGCAGCAGTTCCGCAGCCGGATCAAGGCCTTTCGCTACCGCGACCTGAGCGCCAGCCTGGCCGCGCCCATGCGCTGCTATCTGTTTCACGGCGACACGGATGGCGAACAACAGCACTGGCGGAAAATGCCTTACCAGAGTGCCGGTCAGCACTATATCTTTCCCGGCCACAGCCACTTCATGGTGCGCTGGCTGCACGACCGACAGGTGCTGCATCCGATCATTGATGCGGCAATCAACAATCAGAACCGCCGCGTGCGCATGTTGGCGGAGACCAATGGTGGCATGAAACGGCACCACTTTGAGCAAGGCCAGAATAAAATCGCAGCCGCCGACCAAACCGAAGAGGTATCGCGACGATGACGGGTGCAAAAAATGAACGGCGCGGGCCGCATCCGCGCACCGGAAGCGAAGGAATAACTGCCATGAGCCGAGCTGGAATCGTCGCCGCAGGAATGCTGTTGCTGGCCGCTGCCCCGGCCTTGGCGCAGGGCAGTTTCAGCCCGCCCGAAGGCTGCGAGGCCTTTCTCACGGTGCAGGCGCGCGGCTGCGTGGTCTCGCACCACTACCGCTGCACCGCCGACGCGCCCGGCGATCAGTGGCGCGCCGATTTCGACCAGCAGGGGGTGTTTTTCCTGAGCAAGGTCGATCGCGAGGGCCAGTGGGTCGAAAGCTATGACATGTTCCCCACCGTGCATCAGACCCTCGACCCCGCCAGCCGCGACCCTGCCTCGTTTACCGATCTGCTGGCGGGGCGCGACGATTTCGCCTTCGAGCTTAGCCGCGACAACGGCGAGCATTCGGTGGTCAGCGGTTATGACCAACTGACCGGCAAGAGTTTCGTGATCGACGGTGTGCCGCTGCAACAGACCGAATTCGAGTTCAGCGAAACCGATGCGGCGGGCAATCTGCTGCGCCGCTCGCGCGGCAACGAATACATCCACCCCGACTGGCGGATCTTCTTTGCCGGGCCGTCGGAATGGGATGACGGCACCGGCTACGTGCCGCTCGACGGCAGTCCGGTGCAGTTCGTCCTGCCGGGCGAGCCGGGCTTTCTGTCCAACACCCCGCTGTTCGAATGTGACGCCGTGATGTCGTCTTACCCGATGTCGCCCAAACCGCCGGAGGCCACCAATGACCAGTTTTGATGACGCCTGGGTCGCACGCCAGGAAGCCAACCGCGCCTGGCTTGATGCCAACGGGCTTTACCGCGCCGAGGATGAGCACGCCTCGTGCGGGGTCGGGCTGGTGGTTTCGATCGCGGGCAAGGCCAGCCGCCGGGTGGTGCAGAACGGGATCGACGCGCTCAAGGCGGTGTGGCACCGGGGTGCGGTCGATGCCGATGGCAAGACCGGCGACGGGGCCGGGATTCACGTGCAGATTCCGGTCAGGTTCTTTTACGATCAGGTCAAATGCACCGGCCACGAGCCCGACCTGCACAAGCTGATCGCGGTCGGGCAAGTGTTTCTGCCGCGCACCGATTTTGCCGCGCAGGAACGCTGCCGCACCATCGTCGAGACCGAAGTGCTGCGGATGGGGCATTACATCTACGGCTGGCGGCACGTGCCGGTGAATACCGAAGTGCTGGGCGAAAAGGCCAACGCCACCCGCCCCGAGATCGAGCAGATCCTGATCCGCTGCGAAAAGCCGATCGACCAGGAACAGTTCGAGCGCGAGCTTTACATCATCCGCCGCCGGATCGAGAAGGCGGCGCTGGCGGCACAGATTCAGGGGCTTTACCTGTGTTCCCTGTCGTGCCGTAGTATCATCTACAAGGGCATGATGCTGGCCGAGCAGGTGGCGACCTTCTACCCCGACCTGCTGGACGAGCGCTTCGAGTCGGCCTTCGCGATCTACCACCAGCGCTATTCGACCAACACTTTCCCGCAGTGGTGGCTGGCGCAGCCGTTTCGGATGCTGGCCCACAACGGCGAGATCAACACCCTGCGCGGCAACGTCAACTGGATGAAAAGCCACGAGATCAGGATGGCTTCCAATGCTTTTGGCGACAAGGCCGAGGACATCAAGCCGATCATTCCGGGTGGCACCTCCGACAGCGGCGCGCTGGATGCGGTGTTCGAGGTGCTGGTGCGCTCGGGGCGCTCGGCCCCGATGACCAAGACCATGATGGTGCCGGAAGCCTGGTCCAAGGCCACCACCGACATGCCGAAAGCCTGGGCCGACATGTATGCCTACTGCAACTCGGTGATGGAGCCGTGGGATGGGCCGGCCGCCCTTGCGATGACCGATGGCCGCTGGGTGTGCGGCGGGCTGGACCGCAACGGGTTGCGGCCGATGCGCTATGTCGTGACCGGCGACGGGCTGCTGATCGCGGGGTCGGAAGCCGGCATGGTGCCGGTGGATGAGGCCACGGTGGTCGAGAAGGGTGCGCTTGGGCCGGGGCAGATGATCGCGGTCGATATGAAGGAGGGCCGCCTTTACCACGACACCGAGCTCAAGAACCGGCTGGCCGGCTCGCAGCCGTTCGGCACCTGGATCGAAAAGGTGATCGACCTCAACGCGCTGCTGCATGACGTGCCGGAAGCGGCGCTGTTTTCGGGCAGTGACCTGCGCCAGCGCCAGATTGCGGCGGGCTATTCGCTGGAAGAGCTGGAACAGATTCTGGCCCCGATGGTGGAAGACGGCAAGGAAGCCATCGCCTCGATGGGCGACGATACGCCCGCGGCGGTGCTCTCAAGGCGATACCGCCCGCTGTCGCATTTCTTCCGCCAGAACTTCAGTCAGGTCACCAACCCGCCGATCGACAGCTTGCGCGAAAGCCGGGTGATGAGCCTGAAAACCCGGTTCGGCAACCTCAAGAACGTGCTCGATGAGAACAGCAGCCAGACCGAGATTCTGGTGCTGGAAAGCCCGTTCCTTGCGAATGCGGAATTCGACGTGATGGTCGAGCATTTCAACACCCACGTGGCCAAGATCGACTGCACCTTTGCCGCCGGTGGTGGCCATGATGCGCTGCGGCTGGGGCTGGAACGCATCCGCGCCGAAGCCGAGGACGCGGTGCGATCCGGTGCCAGCCATCTGGTGCTGAGCGATCAGCATCAAGGGCCCGACCGGGTGGCGATGCCGATGATCCTGGCCACCAGTGCGGTGCATAGCTGGCTGACGCGCAAGGGCCTGCGCACCTTCTGCTCGGTCAACGTGCGCGCGGCGGAATGTATTGATCCGCACTATTTCGCGGTGCTGATCGGCTGTGGTGCGACCACGGTCAACGCCTACCTCGCGCAAGACAGCATTGCCGACCGGATTGCGCGCGGGCTGATCGCAGGCAGTCTGACCGACGCCATGCGCCGCTACCGCGACGCGATCGACGCGGGGCTGCTCAAGATCATGTCCAAGATGGGGATCTCGGTGATTTCCTCTTATCGCGGCGGGATCAATTTCGAGGCGGTGGGCCTCAGCCGTGCCATGGTGGCCGAATATTTCCCCGGCATGCACAGCCGCATTTCGGGGATCGGGGTGTCTGGGATTCAGGTCAAGGTCGAGCAGGTGCACGCCAAGGGCTGGCGCGGCGGGCTTGACGTGCTGCCGGTGGGCGGCTTTTACAAGGCGCGCGCCAGCGGCGAAAAGCACGCCTGGGAAGCCACCACCATGCACCTGCTGCAAACCGCCTGCGACCGCGGCTCGTTCGATCTGTGGAAGCAGTATTCGGCAACCATGCGGGCCAATCCGCCGATCCATCTGCGCGATCTGCTCGACATCAAGTCGCTGGGCAAGGCGGTGCCGATCGAGGAAGTGGAAAGCATCACTTCGATCCGCAAGCGGTTCGTGACACCGGGGATGAGTCTCGGTGCCCTTGGCCCCGAAGCGCACAAGACCCTGAACATCGCGATGAACCGGATCGGAGCGAAATCCGACAGTGGCGAGGGCGGCGAAGACCCGGCGCATTTCACCCCCGAACCCAATGGCGACAACCCGTCGGCCAAGATCAAGCAGGTGGCAAGCGGGCGCTTTGGCGTCACCGCCGAGTATCTGAACGCCTGCGAGGAACTGGAAATCAAGGTGGCGCAGGGGGCCAAGCCCGGCGAGGGCGGCCAGTTGCCGGGGCTCAAGGTCACGGAACTGATCGCCCGGCTGCGCCATGCCACCCAGGGGGTGACGCTGATCAGCCCGCCGCCGCACCACGACATCTATTCGATCGAGGATCTGGCGCAACTGATCTATGACCTCAAACAGATCAACCCGCGCGCCAAGGTCACGGTCAAGCTGGTGGCAAGCTCGGGGGTGGGCACGATTGCCGCAGGCGTCGCCAAGGCCAAGGCCGACATCATCCTGATCTCGGGCCACAACGGCGGCACCGGGGCCAGCCCCGCAACCTCGATCAAATACGCCGGCCTGCCGTGGGAAATGGGGCTGACCGAGGCGCATCAGGTGCTGTCGATGAACAACCTGCGCGAGCGGGTGACGCTGCGCACCGATGGCGGCTTGCGCACCGGGCGCGACATCGTGATGGCGGCGATGATGGGGGCCGAAGAATACGGCATCGGCACCGCCGCGCTGATCGCCATGGGCTGCATCATGGTGCGTCAATGCCAGTCCAACACCTGCCCGGTGGGGGTGTGCACCCAGGATCCGGCGCTGCGCGCCAAATTCACCGGCAGCGCCGACAAGGTGGTCAACCTGATCACCTTCTACGCGCAAGAGGTGCGCGAGATTCTGGCATCCATCGGCGCGCGCAGCATGGACGAGATCATCGGTCGGGCTGATCTGCTCAGCCAGATTTCGCGCGGCTCGGAAAACCTTGACGATCTTGACCTCAACCCGCTGCTGATCTCGGTCGAGGGCGCGCATCGCATCACTTACGATCGCTCGCGCCCGCGCAACGCGGTGCCCGACACGCTTGACGCCGAGATTGTCAAGGATGGCGCGCGGTTCTTCGAGGACGGCGAGAAGATGCAGCTTTCCTATGCGGTCAGGAACACCCACCGCACCATCGGCACCCGCGCCAGCAGTCATATCGTGCGCAGGTTCGGCATGAACAACGCCCTGCAACCCGATCACCTGACGGTGAAACTTTCGGGCTCGTGCGGCCAGTCGCTGGGGGCTTTCGCGGTGCGCGGGCTGAAGATCGAGGTGCAGGGCGACGCCAACGATTATGTCGGCAAGGGCCTGTCGGGCGGCACCATCGTGGTGCGCCCGGCAATGACCTCGCATCTGGTGGCGGCGGACAACACCATCATCGGCAACACCGTGCTTTATGGCGCGACCGCAGGCCAACTGTTTGCCGCCGGTCGCGCGGGCGAGCGCTTCGCGGTCAGGAACTCGGGGGCCGATGTGGTGATCGAAGGCTGCGGCACCAACGGCTGCGAATACATGACCGGCGGGGTGGCGGTGATTCTGGGCCGGATCGGGGCCAACTTCGGGGCCGGCATGACCGGCGGGATGGCCTATCTTTACGATCCCGACGG
>CAYQPD010000124.1:0-7434 GCA_964419305.1 uncultured Rhodobacter sp. | reverse complement strand
GCTGGCGCGACGGGGAAAGGGCATGATCCCTGCTCGGAGTCTTCAAATGCGATAGTCCTGGGTCGTGCCCCGAGGACCGGTGACAGGACGGGGTGCGGGCGCTATGGTCGCGCGGGCGACCCGGAACCGGGCGGCGGGTGAGGCAGAGGCAACGGGGCGGGCGGGTGTGACCCAGGGCACGGGGTTTTCAGGGTGGGGAACGCGGGTCCGCAATCGGCTGGCCGCGCGGCGGGCGGTGTTGGTGCGCCCGGCCAAGGGGTTTGTCTCACAGCCCGAGCCGCGCAGCATCGGGCTTCACGCCCGGGGCAAGCAGTTGATCGCCGGAAATTTTCTGTTCGATGGCCAGTTGGTCGAGGCCCCGGGGCGAATGATCTGGGATTTGCCGCTGGCGGGTGAAAATGCCGGTTTTGTCGCCGAGGCGCAGGGTTTCGGCTGGCTGGATGATCTGGCGGCGGTGGGCGACGGCGCGGCGCGGGCGCGGGCGCAGGCCTGGACCTGGGAGTGGATCGCGCGCTACGGCAGGGGGGCGGGGCCGGGCTGGACCCCGGATCTGACCGGGCGGCGGCTGATCCGCTGGGTCAATCATGCGCTGTTGTTGCTGAGCGGGTGCGAGCGGGCGCAGGCGCAGGCCTACTATCAGGTGCTGTCGCGCCAGACGGCCTTTCTGGCCCGGCGCGGGCAGGCGGCGGCACCGGGCTTGCCGCGCTTCGAGGCGCTGACCGGGCTGATCTATGCCGGCCTTGCGCTGACCGGGATGGCGGCGCATGTCGCCCCGGCGGCGGCGGCGCTGGCGCGCGACTGTGCCGCCGAGATCGACGCCGAGGGGGGCATTCCGACCCGCAATCCCGAGGAGTTGCTTGAGGTTTTCACCCTGCTGACCTGGGCCGCGCAGGCGCTGGCCGAAGCCGGGCGGGCGGTCGCCCCGGCGCATCTGGCGGCAATCGAGCGGATTGCGCCAACCTTGCGGGCGCTGCGCCATGCCGACGGCGGGCTGGCGCGGTTTCACGGCGGCGGGCGGGGGCTGGCGGGGCGGCTTGATCAGGCTCTGGCCAGCGCCGGGGTGAAGGCCCTGGCGCAGCCCGGTCTGGCGATGGGGTTTGCCCGTCTGACGGGGGGGCGGACCAGTGTGGTGATTGATGCCGCCGATCCGCCGGGCGGGCGGGCCGGGCGATTGGTGCATGCCTCGACGCTGGCGTTCGAGCTGACCTCGGGGCGCCGGCCGGTGGTGGTGAATTGCGGCTCGGGCATTCCGTTCGGGCCGGAGTGGCAACGCGCCAGCCGCGCCACCGCGTCGCATTCGACCCTGGCGATCGACGACTTTTCATCCTCGCGGCTGGCGGCGGGCAGCGCCGAGGTGCTGGCCGACCGCGCGCGGGTGGTGCTGGTGCGGCAGGCCGCGGGCGAGGCGGGCAACCACCTGGTGCTGGCGCAGGATGGCTGGCAGGCCACCCACGGGCTGATCCACAGCCGCGAGCTGGCGCTGGACGCGGTGGGGCGCAGGCTGGAGGGCAGCGACGTTCTGGCCGCGGTTTCGGATGCCGAGCGGGCGCGGTTCGAGGTGGTGATGACGGCAACCAAATTGCAGGGTGTGCGTTATGCCATCCGCTTTCATCTGCACCCCGATGTCGATGCCGAGATTGATCTGGGCGGCAGTGCCGTCTCGCTGGCGCTGAAGTCGGGCGAGATCTGGGTGTTTCGCCATGACGGCAGCGCCGGGCTGAGCCTTGACCCTTCGGTCTATCTGGAAAAGGGTCGCCTGAAGCCGCGTGCGACAAAACAGATCGTGCTGAGCGGGGTGGTGCGGGATTTCGAGGCAAGGATCGGCTGGACCTTGGCCAAGGCACAGGATACTCCGATTGCCATCCGCGACCTTGAGCGTGATGAACCGTCATCCGCCACCTGACCAGAGGGATTGCCCATGACCCACCCCGTGACGACCAACCTTGTGCCGATCGGGCGCGCCCTGATCTCGGTGTCCGAGAAGGCGGGGCTCTTGGATCTGGCGCGCGCGCTGGTGGCGCTTGGGGTCGAGCTGATCTCGACCGGCGGCACCGCGCAGGTGCTGCGCACGGCGGGCCTGAGGGTGCGCGATGTGGCCGAGCTGACCGGCTTTCCGGAAATGATGGACGGTCGGGTGAAAACCCTGCACCCGATGGTGCATGGTGGCCTGCTGGCGCTGCGCGACGATGACGAGCATCTGCTGGCGATGGCGGCGCACGGGATCGAGCCGATTGATCTGCTGGTGGCCAATCTTTATCCGTTCGAGGCGACAGTAGCGCGCGGGGCCGGTGCCGGGGAGTGCATCGAGAATATCGACATCGGCGGCCCGGCGATGATCCGGGCGGCGGCCAAGAACCATCGGTTCGTGACGGTGGTCACCGATCCGTCGGATTACGCGGTGCTGCTGGCCGAGCTGGCGCGGTTTGACGGGGCGACCTCGCTGGCGCTGCGCCAGAAGCTGGCGCTGACCGCTTACGGGCGCACCGCGGCCTATGATGCGGCGGTCTCGACCTGGATGGCGGCGGCGCTGCACGAGCCTGCGCCAAGGCGGCGGGCGTTTGCCGGAAAGCTGGCGCAGACCCTGCGCTACGGCGAGAACCCGCATCAGGCAGCGGCGTTCTATCTCGATGGCTCGGCCCGGCCGGGGGTGGCCACCGCCAAACAGTGGCAGGGCAAGGAGCTGTCCTACAACAACATCAACGACACCGATGCGGCGTTCGAGCTGGTGGCCGAGTTCGACCCGGCGCAAGGTCCGGCGGTGGCGGTGATCAAGCACGCCAACCCCTGCGGGGTGGCACGCGGGGCAACCCTGGCCGAGGCCTACAGCCGGGCCTATGACTGCGACCGCACCAGCGCTTTTGGCGGGATCGTGGCGCTCAATCAGGTGCTGGACGGGGCGACGGCCGAGCGCATTGCCGAGATTTTCACCGAAGTGGTGATTGCGCCCGGGGCCGACGCCGATGCCATGAGTATTTTTGCAAAGAAGAAGAACCTGCGGTTGTTGACGACCACGGGGCTGCCGGACCCGAAGGCGGGCGGGTTGACCTTCCGGCAGGTGGCGGGCGGGTTTCTGGTGCAGGACCGCGACAACGGTCATGTCGGGGCCGGTGATCTGAAGGTGGTGACGAAGCGCGCGCCGACGCCGGCCGAGTTGACCGATCTGCTGTTTGCCTGGACCGTGGCCAAGCATGTGAAATCGAACGCCATCATCTACGTCAGGGACGGTGCCACGGTGGGGGTGGGGGCGGGCCAGATGAGCCGGGTGGACAGCAGCCGGATCGCCGCGCGCAAGTCGCAGGACATGGCCGAGGCGCTGGGGTTGGCGGCCCCGCTGACCCAAGGGGCGGTGGTGGCGTCGGATGCGTTCTTTCCGTTTGCCGACGGCTTGCTGGCGGCGGCGGCGGCGGGGGCGACGGCGATCATCCAGCCCGGCGGATCAATGCGCGATGACGAGGTGATTGCGGCGGCGGATGCGGCAGGGCTGGCGATGGTGTTCACCGGCCAGCGCCATTTCCGGCACTAGCATGCGGCGGGTCGCGGCCATTGCCGCAGCCACCTTCGGGCTGGATCAGGTCAGCAAGCTGGCGGTGGTGTGGGGGCTGGATCTGGCCGGGCGCGGCGAGATCGACGTGCTGCCGCCTTACCTCAGCTTTCACATGGCGTGGAACCGGGGAGTGAATTTCGGCCTCGGTGCCAGCACCGGCGACGTGATGCGCTGGGGGCTGATCGCGCTGGCGCTGGCAATCTCGGTCTGGGTCTGGCTGTGGATCGCGCGCGAGCGGCAAAGCGGTGGGGGGCAGGGTGCCTTGGCGCGGGCTGCGGCGGGGTTGCTGATCGGCGGTGCGCTGGGCAATGTGGTCGATCGGCTGGCTTACGGTGCGGTGGCCGATTTCCTGAACATGTCGTGCTGCGGGATCGAGAACCCTTATGCTTTCAACCTGGCCGACGTCGCGATTTTCGTGGGCGCGGTGGGGTTGGTGCTGTTCGCCCCGGATCCGCCCGGTGGCCGCACAAGGCGGGCCGCAAAGCGCGACAAGACCCCGTGACGGCGGTTGTGCTTTGCGCTAGAGACGGGAGGAGCGGGTGCGGGAGACGAAGATGCTGGCAGCACGAGGAGCTTTTCTGGCCGGGGCGGCAGCGCTGATCGCGCTGGCGGGCTGCGGCAGCAAAGAGCCGGTGCTGATGCATGTGCGGGCCTCGGGCAACGGGCCGGACGAATTCGCGATCCTGCCGCCCAAGCCTTTGGCGATGCCAGAAGATCTGGCGACTTTGCCGGACCCCACGCCGGGGGCCGCCAACCGCAGCGACCCGACCCCGTTCGAGGATGCAATCATCGCGCTCGGCGGCAAGCCGCAAGCCGCGCGTGGAATTCCGGCGGCGGATGGGGCGCTGCTGGCGCAGGCGGTGCGCTTTGGCGCGGATGCGGGGATTCGCGAGACCCTGGCCGCCGAAGACCTGGAATACCGGCGCAAGCACGACGGGCGGCTGCTGGAGCGGCTGTTCAGCGTCAATGTCTATTTCAAGGCCTACCTGCCGATGTCGCTGGATCAGTACGCCGAACTGGCACGCTGGCGGGCGGCGGGGGCGGGCAACCCCTCGGCACCGCCACCTCAGAGCGGCGAGTAGGGCCGCGATCACGTAACCGTCACCTGACTTGACCGCGCGGTCTGGGCGGGTAGCTATGGCGTGACCCAAAGCGGAGACCGCGATGCCCCCGACCCTCTTGCGCAACCTTTTTTACGAAATGGCAGTCGGCCTGACCTGGGTCGGGATGGCAAGCGCCGACACGGTCAGCGATTTCACCCTGGCCAACGGCATGGAAGTGGTGGTGATCGAGGATCACCGCGCCCCGGTGGTCACCCACATGGTGTGGTATCGGGTGGGGGCGGCGGACGAGCCGCTGGGTCATTCCGGCATCGCCCATTTCTTCGAGCATCTGATGTTCAAGGGCACGCCCTCGGTCGGCCCCGGAGAATTCTCGGCCGCGGTCGAGGCTCAGGGCGGCAGCGACAACGCCTTTACCAGTTGGGATTACACCGCGTATTTCCAGCGCGTGGCGGCGGATCGGCTGGCGCTGATGATGACGATGGAAGCCGACCGAATGCGCAATCTGGTGCTGAGCGACGATCTGGTCGCGACCGAGCGCGAGGTGATTCTGGCCGAGCGCGGCCAACGCATCGACACCGATCCCGGCGCGCTGTTGTCCGAGCAGGCGCGGGCGGCGCAGTTTCTCAACCATCCCTACGGCGTGCCGATCATCGGCTGGCGCCACGAGATCGCGGCGCTGAACCGGGCCGATGCGCAGGCGTTCTACCAGACCTATTACGCCCCCAACGACGCGGTGCTGGTGGTGGCGGGGGATGTGACCCCGGACGGCGTGCGCGCCCTGGCCGAGGCGCATTATGGTCCGTTGCAACCCACCCCCGGCCTTGCCCCCCGCGCCCGCCCAACCGAGCCGCCGCAACTGGCCGAGCGGCGGCTGGTGATGGCGGATGCGCGGGTGGCGCAGCCGGTGATCACGCGTGACTATCTCGCCCCCGAGCGCAACCCCGGCGATCAGGCCACCGCCGCCGCGTTGACCTTTCTGGCCGAATTGCTGGGCGGCAACCCGACCACTTCGGTGCTGGCGCGCGCCTTGCAATTCGATGCCCAGAAGGCGGTCTATACCGGCGCGTTCTATGATGGCACGGCGCTTGATGCGTCAACCTTCGGGCTGGTGCTGGTGCCGCTGCCGGGGGTGGCGCTGGCCGAGGCCGAAGCCGCGATGGATGCGGTGATTGCGCAGTTTCTGAAGGACGGGATTGATCCGCAGGCCTTTGCCCGGATCAAGACCCAGCTTCGAGCGAATGAGATTTATGCCCGCGACAATGTCGATGGCCTGGCGCGGCGCTATGGCGAGGCGCTGACCTCGGGGCTGACGGTGGCCGATGTGCAGGCCTGGCCCGAGGTGTTGCAGGCGGTGACGCCCGAGGACGTGATGGCGGCGGCGGCCGAGGTGCTGGATCGTCGGCAGGCGGTGACCGCCTGGCTGGTGCAGGACGGTGAGGTGGCGCAATGATGATTCGTCTGGTGCTGGCGCTGATCTTTCTGGCCCTGCCGCTGCGGGCCGAGGTGGCGATCGAGCAGGTCACCTCGCCCGGCGGGATCACCGCCTGGCTGGTGGAAGATCACGGGATTCCCTTCACCGCGCTGGAAATCAGGTTTCGCGGCGGCACTTCGCTTGATGCCCCGGGCAGGCGCGGGGCGGTCAACCTGATGGCGGGGCTGATCGAGGAAGGGGCGGCGGGGCTGGATGCGCAGGGCTTTGCCGCCGCGCGCGATGCGCTGGCGGCGGAATACCGCTTTGGTGCGTCGCAGGATTCGGTCTCGGTTTCGGCCCGGTTCCTGACCGAGAACCGCGACGCCGCCGTCGATCTGCTGCGCTCGGCGCTGATCACGCCGCGATTCGATGCCGACGCGGTGGAACGGGTGCGCGGGCAGGTGCTGTCCAACATCCGCTCAAACGCCAAGGACCCCAGTGCGCTTGCCGGGCTGGCATTTGACGCAGCGGCGTTTGGCAGCCATCCTTACGGCAGTTCGGGCGACGGCACCGAGGCCAGCGTGGCGGGTCTTTCGCGTGATGATGTCGTGGCCGCCCATCACGGGGCCTTGGCGCGGGATCGGCTTTATGTCGCGGCGGTGGGGGATATCTCGCCCGCCGAGTTGGGCGCGGCGCTTGACCATCTGCTGGGCGATCTGCCCGCCACCGGCGCGGCCCTGCCGGGGCGGGCCGACTATGGCCTGACCCCCGGCGTGGTGGTGCAGGATTTCCCGACGCCGCAATCGGTGGTGCTGTTCGGCCATCAGGGCATCACCCGCGATGATCCCGATTTCTTCGCGGCTTATCTGCTTAATGAAATTCTCGGCGGCGGGCGCTTTTCGGCGCGGCTGATGACCGAGCTGCGTGAGAAGCGCGGGCTGACCTATGGGGTCTCGACCTTTCTGGTGCCGATGGATCAGGCCGAGCTGGTGATGGGGCAGTTTGCCGCCGATAACGACAAGGTGGCGCAGGCGACCTTACTGGTGCGCGAAAGTTGGGCGGCGCTGGCGCGCGACGGGGTGACTGCGGAAGAACTGGCGGCGGCCAAGACCTATGCCACCGGCTCGTATCCGCTGCGCTTTGATGGCAACGGGCCGATCGCCAGGATTCTGGTGGGGATGCAGATCCAGCACCTGCCGATCGACTATGCCGCCACCCGCAACGCGCGGATCAATGCGGTGACGCTGGCCGACATCAAGCGGGTGGCGGCGCGGCTGCTGCAGCCCGAGGCGCTGCATTTCACCGTGGTCGGGCAGCCGGTGGGGCTGGTGTCGGGCAACTGAGCGCGCGAGCAAGATGAGGCTTGGTGGGAATGACGATCTTCTTTTCTTGCCCGATTTGACACGCGTCAAATC
>CAYQPD010000123.1:0-7446 GCA_964419305.1 uncultured Rhodobacter sp. | reverse complement strand
GAAGCCGAGATCGAAGCCCATTCCGCCGCCAGCCCTGACCATGCGGCCTCGGTCGCGGGCGCCTGAAACCACAGCATAGGGGAACTGAAATGAAAATCGCTCTCGACCCGTTCATGCACCGCCATCTCAGCCTCGAAGCGCTGCCCGCAAAGGTAAAGGCGCTTGGCTATGACTGGATCGAACTTTCCCCGCGCGGTGATTTTCTGGAATGGTTCAAGGCACCGCGGGTTTTTCCCGACCGGATCAGGTCGTTCAAGAAGGCGCTGAAGGATGCGCAGGTCGGCATTGCCAGCCTGTTGCCGATGTATCGCTGGGCCTCCAACGATGAAGTCGAGCGTCAGGCCGCCGTCAGGCACTGGAAACGCGCCATCGAGATCGCGGTCGAGCTGGGGGTCGATACCCTCAACAGCGAATTCGGGCGTGGCCCGCATCCCGACAAGGGCACATGTTTCTGCTGCCAGTCGGGCAGCATGGTCGAGGCCTGCGAGGATGCCTGGTGGCGCAGCATGGACGAGTTGGTGCCGATTCTGGAGCGCGAAGGCGTCAACCTGCACATCGAGCCGCACCCCGAAGACTGGACCGAGACGCTGCAACCCTCGGTCGATCTGATCCGCACCGTCAACAGCGCCCGCGTCAAGTTCCTTTATTGCACGCCGCACACCTTCTATTTCGGCGACGACACGGTCATGATGCTGCGCCAATGCGCCGATGTGCTGGCGCATGTCCATATCGCCGACACCTTCAACCACAAGGCCAGTTCCGGCCTGCGCTACATCATCAACCCGCCGGGCTCGACCGCGCGGGTGCACCAGCACCTGAACATCGGTCAGGGCGAGGTGCCGTGGGATGATTTCTACCGCACCCTGCACGAGATCGGCTTTGACGGCATCATGACCGCCTGCGTCTTTGCCTGGGAAGAAAAGGCCGATCAGTCGGGCCTTTTCATGCGCGCTGAAATGCAACGCTACATCAACAAGTACTGGAGCACGAAATGAGCCTCAAGGTTGGCGTCATCGGCACGGGAATGATCGGCACGGACCACATCCGCCGCCTGACCCAGGTGCTGTCCGGGGTCGAGGTGGTGGCGGTTTCCGACATCGACGCTGCCCGCGCGAAAGCCGCCGCCCCCGCCGGTGCCGAGGTATTCGACCGCGCCACCGACCTGATCCATGCCGCTGCCGTGCAGGCCGTGGTGATCTGTTCCTGGGGCCCGGCGCACGAAGAACAACTGCTGGCCTGCATTGCGGCGGGCAAGCCTGTGTTTTGCGAAAAGCCGCTGGTCACATCGGAAGCCGGGGCGCTGCGGGTGATGGCGGCCGAAGTCGGTTTTGGCCGCCGTCTGGTGCAACTGGGCTTCATGCGCCGGTTCGATGCCGATTACCGCAGGCTGAAGGCGGTGATCGACGGCGGCAGCCTTGGCGCGCCGTTGCTTTATCATTCGGTGCACCGCAATGCGTCGGTGCCCGAGGGGCTCTACACCTCGGACATGCCCTTGAACGACACGCTGGTGCATGATGCCGATATCGCGCGCTGGTTGCTGGGGGACGAAATCATCGGCGTCGAGGTGCGGGTGCCGCGCCGTTCCAGCGTCGGCAAGGATCTGCGCGACCCGGTGGTGGTGCTGCTGCACACCGCCTCGGGGGCGCTGGTCGATGTCGAGATTTCGGTCAACATCGGCTACGGCTACGACATCCGCGGCGAAGTCAGTTGCGAGCGCGGCGTGGCAGCCCTGCCCAACCGCCCGGCCACGGTGATCTCGGATCAGCACGGCATCCGCCAAGCCATTCCCGCCGACTGGCGCGAACGCTTCATCGAGGCCTACGATCAGGAATTCCGCGAATGGATCGTGGCGGCAGGCCGCGGCACCGCAACCGGCCCGTCTAGCTGGGATGGCTATGCCTCGACCCTGGCCGCCGACGCCGCCCTGCGCGCCGCCAAATCCGGCCTGCTGGAGCCGGTCACGATGATCACCAAACCGCCACTTTACGCCTGACACCACCGCCCCATCGGGCCAACCAACGGATCAAGAACATGCTGAACGGAGAAAGACTGACCCCGCGCCCGCTGCGCTGGGGCATGGTGGGGGGTGGCCGCACCGGACAGGTCGGCTACAAGCACCGCACCGGGGCGCAGCGCGACGGCACCTACCAGTTGCTGGCGGGGGCCTTCGATCTCGACGCCGCCCGTGGCCGGGATTTCGGCGTCAACCTCGGGGTGGCGCCAGAGCGTTGCTATGACGACTACAAGGCGCTGATCGCGGGCGAGGCGGCGCGCGCCGACGGGGTCGAGGTGGTGTCGATCGCCACCCCGAACTTCACCCATTACCAGATCACCAAGGCCTGTCTTGAGGCCGGGTTGCATGTGATCTGCGAAAAGCCGCTGTTCTTTACTGTGGCCGAATGTGACGAGATCGCAGCACTGGCCGAAGCCAGGGGGCTGATCGTCGGCGTGACCTACGGCTTCACCGGCCACCCGCTGGTGCACCAGATGGCAGCGATGGTCGCCAACGGCAGCCTGGGCGAGATTCGCATCGTTGACCTGCAATACACCCATGGCTTCAACGCCGGCGATGATGTCGGCGCGCCCGAGGCGGTGAAATGGCGCACCAATCCTGCGACCTCGGGGCCGACTTTTGTTCTGGGCGACATCGGCACCCATCTTTACTACCTGTCCGAGGTGGTGCTGCCGCATATGAAGGTGCAAAGGCTGCTGTGCGACCGCCATTCCTTCATCGCCACCCGCGCGCCGCTGGAGGATCACGCCACGGTGCTGACGCATTACGACAACGGCGCGCGCGGCAGGCTGTGGGTGACTTCGGTCAACGCCGGCAACATGGGGTCGCAGCGCTACCGCTTTGTCGGGTCGAAAGCCTCGATCGAATGGTCCGACAGCCACCCCGACCAGTTGCTTTACGACGTGCAGGGCGAGCCGAACCGCATCCTGCACCACGGCATGGCTTACCTCGAGCCTGAAAGCCTTGCGATCGACCGGATGGGGGGCTTGCATACCGAAGGTCTGGGCGACAGTTGGGCCAACATCTACCTCTGGATCGCGCAGGCCATCGCCGCCGCCAACCGCCACGACACCGCGTTCCTTTCCACCCACCACTATCCGGGCATCAAGGCGGGCCTTGAGGGTGTGCGCTGGCTGGAAAACTGCGTGCGCTCGGCCGACGCCGGTGCGACGTGGGTCGATTTTGTTTGAAGGATCACTGACATGAAACTTTCGATCTGCACCGATGTGATGGCCAACCTGTCGTTCACCGGGATGTTGGACAAATGCGTGAAACTGGGCGTCGAGGGGGTCGAGATGACCGGCGGCGGCTGGTCTGGTGCGCCGCATTTTCGCGCCGACGCGCTGCTGGCCGACAAGGGCCTGCTGAAATCGAAACTGACGGAAATCTCGGCCCGCGGCCTTGAAATTGCGGCGCTGAACTGCTCGGCCAACCCGCTCGATCCCGGCCCGATGGGCCAGCGCCACCGGCTGGAGATGGAGCAGACCATCCGCCTTGCGGGTGAGATCGGGGTGAAAAAGATCGTCACCATGTCGGGCCTGCCCGAGGCCGCCCCCGGCGACAGCGTGCCGAACTGGCTGGTCTATACCAAATCCTGGCCCAGCGAGATGCCCGAGCGCGACCGCTACCAGTGGGAAGACCGCGCCTTTCCGCTGTGGCATGGGCTGGTGAAGCTCGCGAAAGAGGTCGGCGTCGAGCAATACGCGCTGGAAAACTTTTCCGCCATGCTGGTGTGGAACCCGGAAACCCTGTTCCGGCTGCGGGCTGAAGTCGGCCCGATGGTCGGCATGAACCTTGACCCCAGCCATCTCATGTGGATGGGGGCCGACCCGATCGCCAGCGCCCGCGCCCTGGGCAGCGCCATCCACCATTGCCACGGCAAGGACACCCGGATTGAACGGGGGCTGGCTGATGTGAATGGCTTGCTGGAAACCCGCGAGGTGACCGATGTTGCCAACCGCGCCTGGAACTATGTCGCGGTCGGTGCCGGTCACGATCTGCAATGGTGGAAAGAGTATTTCTCGGTGGTCCGCATGACCGGCTACAATGGCTGGGTGTCGCTTGAGATGGAAGATTTCACCATGTCCACCGAGGCGGGCATCCAGTCCTCGATCGACGCACTGCAAGCCACCATCAGCCGCTGAACCGGCGGGTGCGGCGGCAACGCCGCGCCCGGCATTTCCGGGGGATACCGATGCCGAACCCGATCACCCTGACCTGCGCGCCCTGCTGCTGGGGCGTGGACGACGTCAGGAACCCGCATCTTCCGCCTTGGGAAAAGGTGCTGGACGAGGCCGCCGCGGCGGGCTTTGGCGGGCTGGAGCTTGGGCCTTACGGCTACATGCCGCGCGATGTGGGGCGGGTGGGGGCGGCACTCAGCCAGCGCGGCCTTGCCATTGTGGCAGGCACGATCTTCGACAATCTGGTCGCCCCGGCCAACCGCGACAGCCTGCTGCGCCAGACCGCCGAAATCTGCGCCCTGATCACCGCGCTGCCGCAACCGCCAACCCTGCCCGGTCAACGCTTTGCCGCGCCTTACCTGACGGTGATGGACTGGGGCCACGAGGTGCGCGATTATGCTGCCGGTCACTCGGATCGCGCGCCACGGCTGTCAGTGGATGGCTGGGCCAGCATGATCGCCAACATCCGCGCCATCGCCGAGCTTGCGCGCGACCGTTACGGGGTGCGCGCCACCATTCACCCGCATGCCGGCGGCAATATCGAATTTGCCGATGAACTGGCGCGGCTGGTGACCGGGATCGGGCCGGAAACCGCCGGGCTGTGCCTCGATACCGGCCATCTGGCCTATTCCGGCATGGACCCGGTGCAGACCCTTGCGCAGTATTGGGACCGGGTGGATTACATCCATTTCAAGGATATCGACCCGGCGGTTTTTGCCGAAGTGATGGGTCGGCCCATCCGTTTCTTCGACGCCTGCGCCACCGGGGTGATGTGCCCGATCGGCACCGGCGCGATCGACTACAAGGGCATCCGCGCCCTGCTGAGTGCGCGCGGCTATGGCGGCTACATCACCATCGAGCAGGAACGCGACCCGCGCAACGCGGGCGGGGTCCTGCCTGACCTCGCCGCCAGCCGAGACTTCCTGCGCCGGACCGGGTTCTGAGCCGGGGCAGATGCCCCGGTCACCCTGCGCTGCGCATTCCCCGGCCCCGCGACGGGATCGCCGGAGCAAGATCGGGTCGAATGGAATCGCAAACCCTTCCTGCCCGATTTCCAACCGCCAGCCCGTGCCCGACCACCCTTGTTCAACGGCGTTCAGCCTTATGAACATTGGGCCGGAAAACCCGCCCCGGAGCGTTTTCCTGTGGCCCAAAAGCCTGCGCTGATCGCCGCGAAAATGGCGATGAGGGTTGCCGCCAGGCCGCATCGTGCTCTAGCCGCGTCCGAGATAGGGCATCGCGGTCGCCATCACCGTAAGGAACGGCACATTCACATCGAGTGGCAACCCCGCCATGTGCAGCACCGCATCCGCGACGTGGCGCACATCCATCACCGGCTCGGCGCGCAGGCTGCCATCGGCCTGGGGCACGCCCTTGGGCATCCGCCCGGTCATCGCGGTGGCGGCGTTGCCGATGTCGATCTGCCCGCAGGCGATGTTGAACGCCCGCCCGTCCAGCGCCAGACTGCGGGTCAGGCCGGTGACGGCGTGTTTCGACATCGTGTAAGGGGCCGAGCCCGGCCGTGGCACATGCGCCGAGACCGAGCCGTTGTTGATGATCCGCCCGCCCTGCGGGGCTTGCACCCGCATCTGGCCGAACGCGGCGCGGGCGCACAGGAACATGCCGGTGATGTTGACCGCGGCCAGCGCCAGCCAGTCCGCCACCGCGATCTCGTCGATCGGGGCGGCGGGCAGCGCCATTCCGGCGTTGTTGAACAGCACATCGAGCCGCCCCCACCGGGCCGCCGCCGTGGCAAAGGCCATCTCCACCGCCGCCGGGTCGGTGACATCGCAGGGCAGCACCAGCGCGCCGGTCAGCCCTTCGGCGGTCGCGGCCAGCGCCTCGGCCCGCCGCCCGATCAGCCCGACCCGCCAGCCGGCCTCGGCCATGCGTCGCGCCGTGGCCCGACCGATGCCGCTGCCCGCGCCGGTGATGATGATGCTGCCTGCCATGATACCCCTCCTGCCGCTGGCCCGATCCTGCCCATCTGCCACCCGCGCCGCAACCCCGAAGCGGCCACTTGTAAACTCCGGGAAATGCCTGATATTTTGAATATTCTAGAGAATTTGGAAACGGCACAAGGCGAATGAAAAAGGAGCGCGGGGTGGCGACGGAAAGAACGGTCGATAAACTACAACCCGCATTCCCCAGGTGATCCGCTGATTTCGCTGTCCTGTCCGTGATATTTGCAATATGAATCATGGTGTTGCCAGCTTAGAAGGGCGTGTCTCATGGATCACCCAGAGGGTGCGGGGCGGGCAGATCGGGTGGATTTCGACCCTCGCGTGCGGCTGGAATTTCGCGGCACGCAGCTCAGTTCGGACGGCGGGCTGTTGGTGATGCGCGAGCTGGATGACGCAACTTGCTTTGGGTGCGCTGCGTGCCATCCTCGCCGCGATCCAGGCCCAAACCGAACGAAAGCGGCTCGAAAGGCCTGTCCGACGCGCTGAAAAACATCGCTGCCGGGCCAGGATGATGCGGGTTGACGGCCCGAGCCGCCCGCCTCCGGGCGTTTCCGCGACCGCGAACACCGCTCGGGGCGTAAAAAGCTTGCTCAGCGGCGGATTCAGGCGATTATGACGTCAAGCGGCAGGCCACTTGGGGAATGTCGGATCAATGACGAAGGCGACATAGACGGTTCCTGACCACGTCGGCACATAGGTAAAGTCTGAAACCCACAGCTTGTTTGGCCGATCCGCCATGAACAGGCGATTCACTTTGTCATCTGGGCATGGTTGAGACGTGTCAGGGTTGGTCGTGACGACACGTCTGCCACGCACCACCCCTTTGATGCCCCGAACGCGCATCAACCGTTCCACCGTGCACCGGGCAACATCCTCGCCGTCCCGCCGCAGAACATGCCAGATCTTCCGCGCGTCATAGAGCTTGCGGTTGTCTTCCCAGGCCGCGTCGATCTTGACGCTCAAAGCAGCATCGGATTTTGCACGGCACGATGCCCGGTCAGGATCACGTGCAATGGCGCGCCGCTCATAGTAGGTCGACGGGGCAATTTGTAGAATTTTACACATTGGCTCGACCCCGTATGACCCTCGATTTTCTTCAACGAAAGCTGTCACTTGCGAAACGGGCGGTCGAGCTCCGCCACGGCAAAATACGCTGACGCCTTCCTCAAAATCTCGTTCGCCTGCCGCAGTTCCCGGTTCTCGCGCTCAAGTTCCTTGATCCGCAGCTTCTCAGCACTTGTCTGACCCGGCCGTTCGCCAACATCACGCTGGCCCTGGCGGATCCAAA
>CAYQPD010000122.1:0-7454 GCA_964419305.1 uncultured Rhodobacter sp. | reverse complement strand
CTGCTGGCCGTAGCAGATGCCGAGCACCGGCACGCCAAGGGTGAAGACCGAAGCCGGGGGCATCGGCGCGCCGTCGGCAAAGACCGAGGCGGGGCCGCCGGACAGGATCACCGCCTTGGGGGCGAAGCGCGCGAGAAACGCGTCGGTGACCGAGGAGTAGGGGTGAATCTCGCAATAGACGTTCAGCTCGCGCAGGCGGCGCGCGATCAGTTGCGTGACCTGAGAGCCGAAGTCGATGATGAGCAGGCGATCATGCTGGGTCATGGCGGCGGCAATATTTGTTGAACGGCGGAATCGCAAGGGGGAAGCAGAAAAAGGGGGGCTGTCTGCCCCCCCATCGCCGCCGATTGCATCGGCGTCGCCCCCCGAGGGTATTTACGCCAATGAGAAAGGGCGAGGTCGCGTCGAGGCGGCGCGAATGTCGCTTTTGCGTGGCAAGCGCCGCAATCGGGGGCAGAAGCACGGGCAAAAGGCGGCATAAGGGCCAAAACGGGGCCGCTTGGGCACGATCCGGAGGGTTTGGCGATGACTGATACGGCGGGGCGCAGGGTGCGGGGCGGCGGTGGGGCAACGCGTCGGGCGGAACGCACGGCGGTCAGTTTCGAGACCGCAAGGTTCATCACGCGCAACATTCCGAACTTCGAGATTCTGAACGACGAGGCGCTGGCGATCATCGAGTGGAACGCCGACACGGTGCTGGAAGAGGTGGGCGTCAACTTTCTCGAAAATCCCGGCGCGCTGGCGCTGTGGCGGGCGGCGGGCGCTGATGTGAAGGGCGAGCGGGTGCATATTCCGCGCGGGCTGGCGCGCAAGCTTTGCGCCACCGCGCCGTCGGCCTTTACCCAACATGCCCGCAACCCCGAGCGCAATGTCGAGATCGGCGGGCGGGGTCTGGTGCTGGCACCGGTTTACGGCCCTCCCTTCGTGCGTGATCGGGAAGGCGGGCGGCGCTATGCGACGATGGCCGATTTCAGCAATTTCGTGAAGCTGGGCTACATGTCGAAGTGGCTGCACCATTCCGGCGGCACGGTGTGCGAGCCGACCGATGTGCCGGTGAACAAGCGCCACCTCGACATGTTGCTGGCGCACATGACGCTGAGCGACAAGCCCTACATGGGGTCGGTGACCGAGCCCAGCCGGGCGGAGGATTCGGTGGCGATGTCGAAGATTCTGTTTGGCGCAGATTTTGTCGATCACAACACCGTGATCACCAGCCTGATCAACGTCAACAGCCCGCTGACCTTCGATTCGACCATGATGGGGGCGCTTGAGGTTTACGCGCGCGCCGGGCAGGCGGCGATCATCAGCCCGTTCATCGTCGGCGGCGCGATGGCACCGGTGACGGTGGCGGGGACGCTGACCCAGGTGCTGGCCGAAGTGCTGACCGGGGTGGCCTACAGCCAGTTGATCCGGCCCGGCGCGCCGGTGATCTTTGGCGCGTTCGTGACCTCGATCGACATGAACTCGGGGGCGCCGACCTTTGGTACGCCCGAGGCCGCGCATATCACCTATGGGGCCGGGCAACTGGCGCGGCGGCTGAACCTGCCCTACCGCTCGGGCGGGGCGTTCTGCGGCTCCAAGCTGCCCGATGCGCAGGCGGCTTATGAATCAGCCAACAGCCTGAACATGGCGCTGCTGGCCGGGGTGAACTTCATGCTGCATGCCTGTGGCTGGCTGGAGGGCGGGCTGGTGTCGAGTTACGAGAAATTCGTGATGGACGCCGATCAGTTGGGCTGTCTGCACCATCTGGCGCAGGGGGTGCATATGGATACCAACGGCCAGGGCATGGATGCGATCCGCGAAGTCGGCCCGGGCGGGCATTATCTGGGGTGTGAGCACACCCAGGCCAATTTCAAGACCGCGTTCTGGCGCTCGGACCTGTTCGACTACAAGCCGTTCGAGACCTGGGACGAGGAAGGTGCGCGCGACACCGAAACCCTGGCGGCCGAACGGGTGAAGAAGATGCTGGGTGACTATCAGCAGCCGAGCTTGGACCCTGGCGTTGCCGAGGCTCTGGCCGATTACGTGGCGCGCAAGAAGGCATCCGCGCCCGACGCCTTCATCTGAGCGTTTCCAGTTGGGAAACGAGGGGGCCGCGGTTGCGGCCCCTTTTCCATCACGCGTGGGCGTCGCGCGGCAGCAGTCGGGCCTCGGCCATCAACGCGATCAGCACCTCGATGTGGCGCGACAGCGAGTAGCCGAGGTCGCCCGCCCGGCGGGTGTTTTCCATCCGCTCTTCTTCGCAGAACAGTCGGGGCAGGGCGGTTTCGGGCGTGGCATGGCCCTGGGTGTTGATCAGGCGCGCCAGATCGCGCTCGCGGCGGTAATCCTCGATGCCGAAGCGGGCGGCGCGGATCAGCAGGCGCGGACGCTTCAGGTTGGCAAGCAGGCGGCAGAAATCGGTCATGGCAGCTCTCCGGTTCAAGACCCCGGTAGATTGCATCAGTGCAACTGGGCGTTGCATTTCAGACGTAAGCAGCGCGCGGAGGTTTTGCGTTTGTTTAGGTTCTGGAAACAATTATGACCCAAAGCCGGTTTATTAACGAACAGGTAACTATTGCTACCCAGGGTTGCGTTTGTCCAAGGCTGGACAAAACTTTGCTGGGGGGCAAGCACGGGATACCACCATGACGCCGAACCTGAGCACCGATTTCCGCTTGCCCGACTGGTTACCCGAAGCGGCGCGGCTTTACCTTGATCACACCGAAGCGGGGCTGAGCCTGCGGGCGCTGGCCCGGCGCGAAGGTTGCCATGCCTCGACGGTGATGCGTCAGGTGCGCCGCTACGAGAACCGTCGCGACGACCCGCTGGTCGATGAAGCGCTGGCGGTTCTGGCGCAGGTGCCAGGCTCTGCAACCACTGACCCAGCCAGAAAGGACGCCTTTGACATGACGGCAGCGATCCGCACGACGACCCCAGGCACGACCGCCCACCCGGCGGCCTTGTTGATGGACAACGCCACTATCGCCCGCGAAGCCCGTCGCATCTTGCGGCGGTTGGCCGAGCCGGGGGCGGTGCTGGTGATTGCGCCCGATATGGAAAAGGCCGCCGTGCTGCGCACGCTGCCCGACGGGCGCATGGCGCAGACCGCAGTGGTCGCGCGCGAGGCGGCGCAGGCCTTTGCGCTCAACGACTGGATCGTCTGCCGCAAGACCGGGCGGATTGCCAGCTACGAGATCACCTCGGCCGGCAGCGCGGCGCTGAAGCGCCTGCTTGGCGAGGCCGATCGCAGCCGGATCGGCATGGCCGAGGCTTCAACGCCATTTGGCGATCAGCACCGGATCTGGGAGACCCGCGAGATCGCCGACGACTCGGGTCCGCGCCGGTTGCGCTACAACGCGGCGGAAAGCCCGGTGGCGGTGCTGGCGCGGCGGCGCGACAAGGACGGGCGGCCCTTTCTCGAGCCGGATCTGGCCGAGGCCGCCGAGCGCCTGCGCGAGGATTTCGAGCTGGCGCAGATGGGGCCGCGGGTGGCGCAGAACTGGGACCGGTTTCTGACCGGTGGCGACCGTGGCGGCTTTCGCCCCGAACTCGGCAAGGCCGAAGGTCCGGCGGATGCGCGCGAACGGGTGGCGGCAGCGCTGCGCGATCTGGGGCCCGGGCTGGGCGACATGGTGCTGCGGTGCTGCTGCTTTCTGGAAGGGCTGGAAGCGGCGGAAAAGCGCATGGGCTGGTCGGCGCGCTCGGGCAAGATCGTGTTGCGCATAGCACTCCAGCGGCTGCGGCGGCATTACGACGAGGTTTACGGGCGCTCGGGGCCGCTGATCGGGTGACGGCGAAAACGCTTGGGCAAGGCCAGCACCGCGCCCGGACCACGCAGGCTTGCGACACCGAAAACGCGCAGGCTGGTCTGATGACTTGGCACGCGCCATCATCGGCCGAATGCGACAGCCCTGGCCAGAAGTCGGCTTTCCCTTGCCAGCAAGGCGGCAAGCGGCTATAGGCCCCAAATCCTGTGGCAGAGTCGTAGCGGTCGGTTTTCCCGGCGGCGATTATTTGCATGGGCAGGCAAGACCGGCGGACCCAACCGCATGGCCAGTATAGAACACGAGAAAAGGAACTGAATACGCATGTGCGCTAAAGCTTCTATGGAAGAATTCGAAGCCCTGTTGAACGAAAGCTTCGAGATTGACACCCCCCAGGAGGGCTCGGTTGTCAAAGGCCGGGTGATCGCGATCGAATCGGGTCAGGCCATCATCGACGTCGGCTACAAGATGGAAGGCCGCGTCGATCTGAAGGAATTTGCCGAACTTGACGGCTCGGTCGAGATTGCCGTGGGCGACGAGGTCGAGGTCTATCTTGACCGGGTGGAAAATTCGCGCGGCGAAGCCCAGATCAGCCGCGACAAGGCCAAGCGCGAAGCCTCGTGGGACAATCTCGAAAAGGCCTATGCCAGTGAGACCCGGGTGGAAGGCGCGATCTTCGGGCGGGTCAAGGGTGGCTTTACCGTCGATCTGGGTGGCGCGGTGGCGTTTTTGCCGGGCAGCCAGGTCGATGTCCGCCCGGTGCGTGACGCGGGCCCGCTGATGGGCCTCAAGCAGCCGTTCCAGATTCTGAAGATGGACCGTCGGCGTGGCAACATCGTGGTGTCGCGCCGTGCCATTCTGGAAGAAAGCCGGGCCGAGCAGCGCGCCGAAGTGATCGGCAACCTGACCGAAGGCCAGTCGATCGACGGCGTGGTCAAGAACATCACCGAATACGGTGCGTTCGTTGACCTCGGCGGGGTTGACGGCCTGCTGCACGTCACCGACATGGCGTGGCGCCGGGTCAACCACCCGTCCGAGATTCTGGCGATCGGTGAGACCGTCAAGGTGCAGGTCATCAAGATCAACAAGGAAACCCACCGCATCAGCCTTGGCATGAAGCAGTTGCAATCCGACCCGTGGGATGCGGTTGAAACCACCTACCCGCTGCACTCGGTCCACAAGGGCCGCGTGACCAACATCACCGACTACGGTGCGTTTGTGGAACTGGAAGCCGGGGTCGAGGGGCTGGTGCACGTCTCGGAAATGAGCTGGACCAAGAAGAACGTCCACCCCGGCAAGATCGTCTCGACCAGCCAGGAGGTCGATGTGATGGTGCTCGAGATCGACAGCGCCAAGCGTCGGGTCAGCCTTGGTCTGAAACAGACCATGCGCAACCCATGGGAAGTGTTTGCCGAAACCCATCCGGCCGGCTCGGTGATCGAAGGCGAAGTCAGGAACATCACCGAATTCGGTCTGTTCGTGGGCCTCGACAACGATATCGACGGCATGGTGCACCTGTCGGATCTGAGCTGGGATCAGCGCGGCGAAGATGCGATCCAGAACTACCGCAAGGGCGATACCGTGAAGGCCTCGGTCAGTGAAGTGGATGTCGAAAAGGAACGCATTTCGCTTTCGATCAAGGCTTTGGGTGAAGACAGCTTCTCGGATGCCGTCGATGGCGTGAAGCGCGGCTCGATCATCACCTGCAACGTGACCGCGATCGAGGAAGGCGGGATCGAAGTCGATTACAACGGCATGAAGGCCTTCATCCGGCGTTCCGATCTGGCCCGCGACCGGGCCGACCAGCGCCCCGAGCGCTTTCAGGTCGGCGACAAGGTCGATGCCCGTGTGACCAACGTTGACAGCAAGACCCATCGTCTGGGCCTGTCGATCAAGGCCAAGGAAATCGCCGAAGAGAAAGAGGCGGTCGAACAATACGGCTCGTCCGATTCGGGGGCCTCGCTGGGGGATATCCTTGGCGCGGCGCTGAAAGGCGACCGGCACTGATCACGATCCACCCGGATCGAAGCACAGGCCCCGCCCAACCGCGGGGCCTGTTGCATTTTACCGCCGATGCGCGCTAACTGACCGCCGTGCCGCCGGTTTTCGTGTTGGTGCGGGAAAAATTCTTGCCTATAGTCCGGGCATGACAATAACGTGGCAGCGGTCGCCAAGCGTGCCACAAGGGGGGACATTTCGGATGATCCGGTCGGAACTGATCCAGAAAATCGCGGATGAAAATCCGCATCTCACGCAGCGCCATGTCGAGCGCATCGTGAGCACGGTGTTTGAAGAGATCACTTCGGCGCTGGCCAAGGGAGATCGGGTCGAGCTGCGCGGTTTCGGCGCGTTCTCGGTCAAGTCGCGCGACGCCCGCGTGGGGCGCAACCCGCGCACCGGCGAGGCGGTGGCGGTGGAAGACAAGAAGGTGCCGTTCTTCAAGACCGGCAAATTGCTGCGCGACCGTCTGAATGGCAAGTGACGGGCCGCGCCGCCAGGAACAGGTGAAATCGGAACCATGATCCGCGTGCTGCGCTATGTCTTTCTGGGGCTGCTGGCCGTGGCGCTGGTGACGGTGGCGATGGCCAACCGGGGGCCGGTCGTGCTCAAGGCCCTGCCTGACGATCTGGCGGCCTTTGCCGGGCTGGGCTGGAGCATCGTGGTGCCGCTGTTCGTGGTGATCTTCGGCGGCATCGTGGCCGGGCTGCTGATCGGCTTTGTCTGGGAATGGCTGCGCGAGCACAAGCACCGGGCCTCGGCGGCGGTCAATTCGCGCCAGGTGGCGCGGCTCGAGCGCGAGCTGGCGGTGATGCAGGATACCAAGGGCACGCCGCAGGACGATGTGCTGGCGCTGCTGGCCGACAGCCGCAAGGCCGGTTAGGCCGTGGCCGACATCCGGGTGAAAATCTGCGGGCTGCGCAGGCTGGCCGATGTAAAGGCGGTAGCGGCGGCGGGCGCGGCCTATGCGGGCTTTGTGTTCTTTGCCAAATCGCCGCGTCATCTGACGGTTGCCGCCGCGCGCCCGCTGCTGCTGGCGGTGCCGGAGGGGCTGGCCAAGGTGGCGCTGACGGTCGATGCCGACGATGCAGCCCTGGATGCCATCGTGACGGCGCTGCCGATCGACATGCTGCAACTGCATGGTCACGAGTCGCCCGAGCGGGTGGCGCAGGTGCGGGCGCGCTACGGCTTGCCGGTGATGAAGGCGGTCGGGGTGGCGGATGCGGGCGATCTGGCGGCGGTGTTCGAGTATTCGCTGGTGGCCGATCAGGTGCTGATCGACGCCAAGCCCCCCAAGGGGGCCGCAATTCCCGGCGGCAACGGTGTGGCGTTCGACTGGCGTCTGCTGGCCGGGCGGCGCTGGCTGCGCCCGTGGATGCTGGCTGGCGGGCTGACGCCCGAGAATGTGGCCGAGGCGATCAGGTTGACCGGGGCGCGGCAGGTCGATGTGTCGTCGGGGGTAGAATCTGCGCCGGGGGTCAAGGATGCCGGGCGGATCGCGGGGTTTGTGGCGGCGGCCGGCTGAGGCAGGCAGAAAATTCTGCTGCGAAGAATGATACCGCACTTGCGCCGACTGACTGTGGTTTTCTTCGCGGTCGGTCTGCGCTAGAGCAGGGGGAAATCAGCAGGGGATGGAATGACATGGCCGACGACCTGATCAACAGCTACATGACCGGCCCCGACGAGCAGGGTCGGTTCGGCATTTACGGC
>CAYQPD010000121.1:0-7514 GCA_964419305.1 uncultured Rhodobacter sp. | reverse complement strand
CCTGCCTGCCCCCGGCAGGCGCGAATTGCGCCCGCCAGGCAGGCGCGGCCTGATTGCCCTGGCCTCGGCCAAGCCCGACCGCCCTTGCCCTGCGGCCTTTGGCCTTCAGGCAAGGGACCGGGCGTCCTTGCCCCGCAAGGCCGCAAATCCGGTCCCGGTGCCCAAAACCAAGGGCCGGGCAGGTTGCGAGGTTTGCCGCAAACCGCATCATTGCATGATGCAGCGGCAGGCGGCGGAAAGGACTGGCGGGCGGCAGGTGTTCCGCCCTATGGTTTGGCGCAGCAACCGGATCAGGACAACAGCGACGGGATTGATGCGCATATCGGGCGACAGCCGCAGGTTCCTGTTCCTGCAAGGGCCGCATGGCCCGTTCTTTTACCGCCTGGGCCGGATGCTGACCAAAGCCGGGGCCGCGGTCTGGCGGGTTGGCTTCAACCGCGGTGATCGCGCGTTCTGGCCCGCCGCCGCCAGCTACCTGGCCTTCAAGGGCAGCCTGGCGGACTGGCCCGACACCTGTGCCCGCCTGATCCAGACCCACGCCATCACCGACATCGTGCTTTACGGCGACACCCGCCCGATTCATGCCACCGCCGTGGCGATCGCCAAGGCCGCCGGGATCACCGTGCATGTGTTCGAGGAAGGCTATCTGCGCCCGCACTGGGTGACCTACGAGCGCGGCGGGGCCAACGGCCATTCGCGCCTGATGCAGATGTCGGTGCACGAGATGCAGGCCGCCCTCGCGCACAGCGACATGGATCTGCCCGACGCCCCCGCGCGCTGGGGCGACATGCGCGAGCACATCTTCTATGGCGCGCTTTATCACTGGCTCATTCTGACCGGCACTCGGGAATATCCCGCCTATCAGCCTCACCGCGCGCTGTCGGTCGGGCAGGAATTCGCGCTTTACGTCAAGCGCCTGTTGCTGCTGCCGTGGCACAGCGCGGGGCGGATCGCGGCCACCTTGCAGATCAGATACGGCGGCTTTCCCTATCATCTGGTGCTGTTGCAACTGGAACATGACGCCAGTTTCCGGATGCACAGCCCGTTCACCACCATGACCGAATTCCTGGCGCTGGTGATCGAGGGTTTTGCCGCCGGGGCCGCCCCCCACCACCATCTGGTGTTCAAGGCCCACCCGCTGGAAGATGGAAGGGTGCCGGTGGCCCACGAAATCGCCCGCCTTGCGAGCGCCCACGGCATCACCGAGCGGGTGCATTTCGTGCGCGGCGGCAAGCTCGCGCAACTCTTGAACCACGCGCGCTCGGCGGTCACCGTCAATTCCACCGCCGGCCAGCAGGTGCTGTGGCGCGGCTTGCCGTTGAAAACCTTTGGCGCGGCGGTCTATGCCAAGCCCGAGTTCGTCTCGGCCCAGAGCCTGCCCGATTTCTTTGCCGCCCCGATCCGCCCCGACAGCCGCGCCTACCGCGCCTACCGCCATTACCTCTTGGAAACCTCGCAGGTGCCGGGCGGTTTTTATTCGACTCGCGGGCGACGTGCCCTGCTGCGCCAGGTGGTTGACATGATGCTGGCGACCGAGGACCCCTATGACGCCCTGACCTCGGGCACAGCGGCACCACGGCAACAGTTGCGAATCGTCAACTGATCTTGTCAGGCAGTGCTGGCATTTCTTGTGGGCTTTCTGTAGCTTGGTGGAAAAACTTGAGGCAGAATTCCATAAAGGAGCCCGGGCAGTGAAATTTTCAGCGTCCCTTGGGGTCAGATCGCTGGCCCTTTTGGTGGTTGTTGCCGTGCTTGCCGCATGTGGCCTGCCGCGTTCCGGCCCCAACAAGCAGGAAATCTTCGCCGGTTCGGTGCTGCAGCAGGGCGACGCGTTCGTGGTGACCGTCAACGCGCAAGTCACCCGCGCCACCTCGATCACCCCGGCGTTCGGCTTTGGCGCCAACTTCCGCAACGCAGGCGTGGTGGGATCGGACATGATCGCACCCGGCGACGTGCTGGCGCTGACGGTGTTTGAAAACGTCACCGCGGACCCGCTGCTGGGCAACACCGGCCAACGCGTCTCGGTGCTGGATCAGGTGCAGGTCGATGGCCAAGGCTACATCTTCATGCCCTATGCCGGCAAGATCCGCGCGGCCGGCCAGACCCCCGACGGGTTGCGCCAGGCGATCACCCGCAAGCTCGACCCCCAGACCCCAGACCCGCAGGTGACGGTGCAGCGCGTCGCGGGCGACGGCACGACCGTGACCATTTCCGGCAAGGTCAATGCCCAGGGGGTTTATCCGATCGAGCGCCCGACCCGCACCCTGTCGGCGATGCTGGCCAAGGCCGGCGGCGTGGCGATCGAGCCTGCCGTGGCGATCGTGCGGGTCACGCGCGCAGGTCAGACCGGCAAGGTTTGGCTGCTTGACCTTTACCAGAACCCCGGCCTTGATATCGCCCTGCGCGGCGGCGATCAGATCGTGATCGAGCAGGATCAGCGCGCTTTCGTGGCGTTGGGGGCCACAGGCTCGCAAAACCGCGTGCCGTTCCAGACCCAGACCATGTCGGCGATCGAGGCAATCGCCCAGGTCGGCGGCCTTAGCACCTCGCTGGCCGACCCGACCGGCTTTTTCGTGTTTCGCAACGAGTCGGCCGAGATCGCCAATCTGGTGCTGGGGCGCAACGATCTGACCGGCGATCAGCGCTTTGTCTATGTGCTGGATCTGACCCAGCCCACCGGCATGTTCGAGGCGCGCGATTTCCTGATCCGCGACGGCGACACCGTCTATGTCACCGAAGCGCCCTTCGTGCAGTGGCAAAAGACCCTTGGCGCGATCACCGGCACCGCAGGGGCGGCCAGAACCGTCACGTCAGCCGCGGGCATCTGAGGCGCGCTTGACCACGCCCGACCCTGACCCGAACCCCGCCGAGGCCAACCCTCGGCGGTTGTTCTTCTACAACGCGGGCTTTGTGCGCCAGCCCCGGCTGCGGCGCATCCTGACCCTGGCCGGGCATGAGCTGCGCCTTGGCCTGCCGGGGCCGCGCGATGGCGTGGTGGTCTGGGGCCGCAGCCCCGTTGCTGCCCGCGGCGAGGCCATCGCCGCCCGGCGCGGCGTGCCGCTGGTGCGAATCGAGGACGCATTTCTACGCTCGGTCCGTCCGGGCCGAACCGGCGCGCCGCCGCTTGGCCTGCTGATCGACCCCGTGGGTGTGCACTTCGACAGCACCGCACCGTCCGCGCTGGAGCGCCTGCTCGCCACCCACCCCTTGGATGATTCGAACCTTTTGCAGCGGGCACGCAACGGAATTAGCCGCATCATGGCGCTGGACTTATCAAAATACAACATTCACGACCAGGCGCTGCCGCTGCCGAAGCCGGGCTATGTGGTGGTGGTCGATCAAACCCTTAATGATGCCTCGATCCGCCATTCGGGGGCCAGCGCCGCCACCTTTCGCGACATGCTGGTGATCGCACAGGAAGAAAACCCGGGCGCGCGGGTGATCATCAAGAGCCATCCCGAAACCGCGCTGGGGCTGCGACCGGGCCACTATGGCCCCGCCGATGCCACCGGCAGGGTCAGCCTGCTGACCGCTGCGGTTTCGCCCTGGGCGCTGCTGTCGGGTGCCGTGGCGGTCTATACCGTATCGTCGCAACTGGGGTTCGAGGCGATTCTGGCCGGCCATCGCCCGCGCGTCTTTGGCCAGCCGTTCTATGCCGGTTGGGGGCTGTCGAACGACGAGCATCCGCCGCCGCGCCGCCACCGCGCCCTGACCAAGGTCCAGCTTTTTGCCGCCGCGATGATCCTTGCCCCGACCTGGTATGACCCCTGCCGCGACCGGCTGTGCCGCTTTGAAGCGGCGGTGGATCAGCTTGAAGCCGAGGTGCGCGCGTTTCGCGAAGACCGCTTTGGTCACGTCGCGCTCGGGATGCGGCTGTGGAAGCGCGGGCGGTTGCAGGCGATGTTCGGGGGCGAGAAACCGCTGCGCTTTATCGACGACCCGACCCGCGCGGTGGCGCTGGCCGGTGCCGAAGGGCGCGGTCTGCTGGTCTGGGCCGGCACTGAATCCGCCGGGCTGGCCGCGCCGGTGATCCGCCAGGTTGAAGATGGCTTTCTGCGCTCGACCGGGCTGGGGGCCGATCTGGTGCCGCCCCTGTCGCTGGTGGCCGACGACCTGGGCATCTACTACGACCCGCGCCGCGAAAGCCGGTTTGAGCGCCTGATGGCCGCCCCCCTGCTGCCCTTTGGGGCCGCGCGGGCCGAGCGTCTGGTGGCAAGCCTGATCGCGGCGGGCCTGTCGAAATACAATCTCGCCGCCGCCACCCTGCCCGATCTGCCCCCCGGCCACCGCATCCTGATCCCCGGTCAGGTCGAGGACGACGCCTCGATCCGGCTGGGCGCGGGGGCGGTGCGCAGCAATCTGGGCCTGGTGCAGGCCGCCCGCGCGGCCAACCCGGACGCGGTGCTGATCTACAAGCCCCACCCCGATGTCGAGGCCGGGCTGCGCCCCGGTCGGATCAGTGACCCCGATCTGGCCGGTCTTGCCGATGCGGTGGCGCGCCACGCCGACCCGATCGCTCTGATCGCCGCCTGCGATGAAGTCTGGACGATGACTTCGCTGATGGGCTTCGAGGCGCTGCTGCGCGGCAAGCCGGTGACCTGCCTTGGCGCCCCGTTCTACGCCGGCTGGGGCCTGACCCGCGATCTGGGTCCGGTGCCCGAGCGCCGCCTGCATGCCGCCGATGGTGCCCCGCTGCCGCGCCCCGATCGGCTGGCGCTGGCCCATGCCGCGCTGATCGCCTATCCGCGCTACTTTGATCCGGTCAGCCGCCGCCCCTGCCCGCCCGAGGTGGTGGTCGAGCGGCTGGCGCAAGGCACCGTGCCTGCCCCCGGCTGGGGCAACCGGGTGCTGGCCAAGGCGCAGGGCTGGCTGGCCGGTCACGCCTGGCTGTGGCGCTAACGGTGCCTGCGAAAGAAGCGCGAGTGGGCATAAAGCTCTTCGAGACGTTTGAGGCGGCCCTCGGTTTCCGGCCAGGTCAGGCTTTGCACCGATGCCAGCAGGGTTTCCACCAGCACCAGGATCGAGACCGTCGAATCCCAGGCCGACGGGGCCTCGATATGGCACGACAGGGTGTGGCGGGCATGGCTGGCGGCGGGCGAGATCCAGCGGTCGGTGATCACGATCACCTCGGCCCCCTGCTCGACCGCCAGTTCGACCAGTTGCAGCACCGAGTTCTCGTAGCGCCTGATGTCGAACACCAGCAGCACATCGCCGCGCGCCATGTCGAGCAGCGCCGGCGGCCAGGTGCTGGACATGTCGGACAGCAGCGTGACCTCGGGGCGCACCACCTTCATCAGGGTCACGAAGTAATCGGCCATGGCGTGGGTGATGCGCCCGCCCATCGCGAACAGGCGGCGGTCAGGGTCGGCCAGCAGGGCGCAGGCGGCGTCGAAATCGGCGTGGTCGATCTGGCTGAGGGTGGCTTGCAGGTTGGCCACCACGGCGTCGGCAAAGCGGTTGAGGATGTGGGTGTCAGGCACCCCGCCCGCCCAGCGGTCGTGCTTGGCCAGCGGCGAGATCAGCATGGCCTCGACCTCGCCGCGCAACGACGACTGGAAGTCGGGGTAGCCCTTGAAGCCCAGCTTTTGCACCAGTCGCACCACGGTGGGGGTCGAGACCTCGCCGGCCTTGGCCAGCGCGGTGATCGAGCCCAGGGCCGCCACCGGGTAAGACCGCAGGATATGAGTGGCCAGTTGGCGCTCGGCCCGGGTCAGGGCGGGCAGAGCCATGCGCATCTGATCCTCGACGGTGATTGCCGCTTTCATGTTGCCTCCTCGCACGTCCCAAAGGCGGCGCTCTTCCCGCCCTCGCGGGCGGTCATCGCGAGCCAGCGAAGACGCCCGGCAGGGTGGATGAGCGCGCCGCCTGCGGCATACTGCACCGTTTCAGAAAGTATTGTAACAGAAAGTTGCTGAAAGAATAGTTCTTGACAAAAACCGCTCTGCCGGTGGACGCTGGAGCAACAACAAGGGATGACTCGCAGCAATGACGGCCCATGGGAATACACCGCAAATCGGCTTTCCAGCCCGGATCGAACGCCCGGACGGTGCCGGACGGATCGTGCTGGTGTGCGAGCATGCCTCGAACGAATTTCCCGCGCCCTGGGGCGATCTGGGGCTGACTGCGGCGCAGCAACGGGCGCATATCGCCTGGGATCCGGGGGCTTTGGGGCTGGCGCAGGGTTTGGCGCAACGGCTGAAGAGCTGCCTTGTGCATGCCCCGGTCAGCCGCCTGATCTATGACTGCAACCGCGCACCCGACCAACCCGGCGCGATGGCGGCGCGGTCGGAAGTGCATGACGTGCCCGGCAACGCGGCGCTCGGCCCGGAGGCGCGGGCGGCGCGGGCGGCGGCGGTCTATCTGCCGTTCCACCACGCACTGCACGGCCTGCTGGCGCGCCGCCTTGCCTTGGGGCTGGCCCCGGTGATGGTGACGATTCACTCGTTCACGCCGATCTACATGGGGCAACGGCGCGCGGTCGAGTTCGGGGTGATCCATGACGCCGACCCGACGCTGGCGCGCGCGGTCCTTGCTGCGGCGCTGGCCCAGACCAGCCTGCGGGCCGAGCTGAACGCGCCCTATTCGGCGGTCGATGACGTAACCCACACCCTGCGCCTGCAAGCCACGCCCTACGGCCTGGCCAACGTCATGCTCGAGATTCGCAACGATCTGATCGCCACGCCCACGGCGCAGGCCGAAATGGCCGCGCACCTTGCGCCGGTGCTGGTGCAGGCGCTGGCCACCATTGAAACCGGGGCGGCTGTCGCCCCCACCGCCAAGGCAGGATAGACCCGGATGCCGCCGATCATCGTGACATTCGTCCGTATCGTTGACCGCATGAACTACGGCATCGGGCGGTTTGCCATGTATCTGCTGTTCGTGCTGATGGGGATTCTGCTGTGGTCCTCGATCAGCAAGGCGGCGGGTCAGCCGTCGCTGTGGACGCTCGAGATGGCGCAGTTCTTCATGGTCGCCTACTACATCCTCGGCGGGCCCTATGCGATGCAGATGGGCCACCACGTGCGGATGGACCTGATCTATGCCAGCCTGACCGACCGGCGCAAGGCGTGGTGGGATGCCTTCACGGTGCTGGCGCTGATCTTCTATCTGGCCGTGATGCTGTGGGGGGCAATCGACAGCACCACCTATTCCCTCACCTATTTCGAGCGCAGCCCGACCGCCTGGCGGCCTTACCTGTGGCCGATCAAGCTGGTGATGTGCGTGGGCTTCACGCTGATGATCCTGCAATCCCTTTCGGCCTTTTTCCGCGATATTGCGGTCATCCGCGGGGAGACGATCTGATGCCGCATGACATGATCGCCCTGCTGATGTTCTCGACCATGATGCTGTTGATGGCGACCGGGCAGCGGGTGTTCGGGGTGATCGGCTTCGTGTCGGTGGTCGCGGCCCTGGGGCTGTGGGGCACCGGCGGCGAGACTCTGGGCTTTTCGGCGGCGATGAAGCTGATGAAATGGTATCCGCTGCTGACCCTGCCGATGTTCGTGTTCATGGGC
>CAYQPD010000120.1:0-7559 GCA_964419305.1 uncultured Rhodobacter sp. | reverse complement strand
CGCCCTGATCCAGCGGGTCAGCCGCGCCTCGGTCACGGTCGAAGCGCAAATCGTGGGCCAGATCGAGGCCGGCCTGGTGATTCTGATCTGCGCCATGCAGGGCGACAGCGATGCCCAGGCCCGCGCCCTTGCCGCCCGCATCGCCAAGCTTCGCATCTTCCGCGACAGCGCGGGCAAGATGAACCTCAGCCTGCGCGATACCGGCGGGGCGGCCCTGATCGTCAGCCAGTTCACCCTTGCCGCCGATACCGCGCGCGGCAACCGCCCCGGCTTTTCCACCGCCGCCCCCCCGGCCGAGGGCAAGCGCCTTTATGACCACTTCACCGCCCGGATGCGCGCCGAAGGCATCACCTGCGCCAATGGCATTTTTGGTGCCGACATGCAGCTTGCCCTGATCAACGACGGGCCGGTCACGATCTGGCTTGATACCTGACCCCGCCATTCACCTTTGCCGAAATATCCTCGGGGGGAAGCCAGCCCCCCGGACCTGCGCTCAGGCCCAGTCCCACGGCCGGGCAAAACTGCCCAGCACCGCCGCCACCGCCGCGTCGTCAACCCCCGGTGCCCGCGCGAGCTTGGCCACCAGACCGCGCTTCTTGTCTTCCACCACCGCCGCCACCCGCACCGCAAGCCCCGCCTCGGCCAGCGCCGAATCGTAAACCCGGGTAATCGCGCGCCGCCGCAAGTCCGGCTTGAACACCTTGCCGACCGCGGTTTTCGGCATTTCCGCCAACACCTCGATATGCTTGGGGATGGCCGCGCGTTCGCGGATGTGAGTGCGGGCGTAGTCCATCAGATCAGCCTCGGTCACGGTCGCACCCTTGACCAACTCGACATAGGCGCAGGGCAACTCGCCGGCAAAGGCATCGGGCTGGCCGATCGCGCCGACAAACGACACATCAGGATGGCCCATCAGGCCTTCCTCGATTTCAGCCGGGTCGATATTGTGCCCGCCGCGGATGATCAGATCCTTGGCGCGACCGGTGATGAACAGATAGCCGTCGCTGTCCAGCCGCCCGAGATCGCCGGTGCGCAGGAAACGACCCTCGGCAAACAGACCATGGTTCTTGTCAACCTGGGTATAGGTCGAGCCGGCAAACACGCCGGGGTTCGAGATGCAGATCTCGCCGACCTCATCGACCCCGCATTCGCGCAACACCTTGCCATCGCCATCGGTCTGCAGGATCCGCACCGTGGTATAGGGAAACGGCAGCCCGACCGAGCCGGTCTTCTTGATGCCGTCGGGCGGGTTGATCGACACCAGGCAGGTGCTCTCGGTCAGCCCGTAGCCCTCGATGATCTGCACCCCGGTGGCCTTCTCGAAGCGGTTGTAAAGCTCGATCGGCAACGGGGCCGAGCCCGAAAACGCGCCGCGCAGGGTGCTGACATCGGCATTCACCGGGCGCTGCATCAGCGCCGCCAGCGCGGTCGGCACGGTGATCATGTAGGTCGCCTTCCAGCGCGCGATCAGCTTCCAGAGATTGTCGAACACCCCCTCGCCGCGATAGCCCGCCGGGGTCGGAAACACCACATGCGCGCCCGAGGCGATCATCGACATCAGCACCGGATAAGCGGCGAAAACGTGAAACATCGGCAAGGGGCACATCACCACATCGGTTTCGCGGAACATCAAGGTGGCCCCGAGCCAGCCGTTGTAGATCATTCCCGAGGCCATGTGCTGCGCCACCTTGGGCATGCCGGTGGTGCCGCCGGTGTGGAAATAGGCCGCCACCCGGTCGGTCGGATCGTCGGTGAAGGTCAGCTTGTCGGCCCGCATCCGGCGCGCCTCGGCGTTGAAATTCTTGACGTTTGCCACGTGCTCGACCGGGTTCCTGGGCCGGATCAGGGGCACGATCCAGCTTTTCGGCGGAGTCAGATAGCGCACCAGATCGACCTCGAGCACGGTCCTGACACCCGGCGCGTGTTTCACCGCCTCGCCCACCCGTTGCGCCAGTTCGGTCTTCGGGAACGACTTCAGCGTCACCACCACCTTGGCCCCGGTTTCGCGCAGGATGGCGCTGATCTGTTCGGGTTCGAGCAGCGGGTTGATCGGGTTCACAATCCCTGCCACCGCCCCGGCCAGCAGGGTGATCGCCGTCTCGAGGCTGTTGGGCAGCACGAACGCCACCACGTCCTTGTCGCCGACGCCGAGACTGCGAAACAGATTGGCCGCCTGTGTCACCCGACCATGCAGAACACCCCAGGTCAGGGTCTGCGCCGGGTCGTTCGGCCCCGACAAAAGCTGAAACGAGACCGCGGGCCGCGCCCCGAAGCGCTCTTTGGCGGCGGTGATGAACTGATATATGGTGCGCGGCACATCGCGATCGCTCCAGTGCGCCGCTTCAGCCTCGATCGCCTTGATATCCGCCAATGATGCAAATGTTCCCACGGTAGTCTCCTCCCCGGCTTCCCCTTCGGCGGGGATTGTGATTGCCCGAAGGATGCGAGGGATTGGCCGCGCAAGCAAGGAAAACCGCGCGCGCTACGCAACGTCAGACCACCGCACCAGCGGCTCGCTTCTTCTTTGCCCAAATACTCGCCGCGCGCAGCGCCGTCAAAGCTGCCCGTCGGTGAATTGCAACCGCGCGAGCCGCGCGTAAAGCCCATCCTCGGCCACCAGCGCATCATGGCCGCCCACGGCCACGATCCGGCCCTGATCGAACACCACGATCCGGTCGGCACGCTTGACCGTGGCCAGCCGGTGCGCCACCACCAGGGTCGTGCGCCCTTCCGCCAGCCGTTCCACCGCCACCTGCACCAGCCGCTCGCTTTCGGCATCCAGCGCCGAGGTGGCTTCGTCCAGCAGCAGCACCCGCGCATCGCGCAAAATCGCCCGCGCAATGGCGATGCGTTGCTTTTGCCCGCCTGACAGCATCACCCCGCGCTCGCCCACGTAGGTGTCATAGCCCTGCGGCAGGGCGGCCAGAAAGTCATGCGCGGCAGCGGCGCTTGCGGCGGCCTCGACTTCGGCATCGGTTGCGTCGGGGCGACCAAAGCGGATGTTCTCGCGCGCCGAAGTGGCAAAGATCACCGGGTCCTGCGGCACCAGCGCCATGCAGCGCCGGAAATCACCCCGCGCCATGTCGCGCAGATCAACCCCGTCCAGCCGCACCGCGCCCTGCTGCGGGTCGTAAAAGCGCTGCAACAGTTGCAGGATGGTGGTCTTGCCCGCGCCCGACGGCCCGACCAGCGCCACCGTCTCGCCGGGGCTGACGCGCAGATCGACCCCGTCCAGCGCCGAAACCCCGGGCCGCGCGGGATACTGGAAATGCACGCCCTCGAAACTGATCTCGCCGCGCACCGGGCGCGGCAGCGCCTTGGGGGCTACCGGATCCTGCACCGGATCGACCGCCCCCAGCAACTCGACCAGGCGCTCGGTCGCCCCGGCGGCGCGCTGCAACTCGCCCCAGATTTCCGACAACGCCCCGACCGAACCCGCCACCAGCACCGCATAGATCAGAAACTGCACCAGCTCGCCGGGGCTCATCACCCCCGACTGCACGTCGCGCGCACCGATCCACAGCACCCCGACAATGCCGGTGAACACCAGAAAGATCACGATCACCGTCATCACGGCGCGGGTGGTGATGCGCTGCTGCGCCGAGGTGAAGGACTTTTCGGTGACCTCGCCGAAGGTCGCGCGCGACAAATCCTCGTGGGTAAAGGCCTGCACCGCCTGCACCGACAGCAGCGCCTCGGAAGCATTGCCCGCCGAAGCCGCGATCCAGTCCTGGTTCTCGCGGCTCAGGTTGCGCAACCGCCGCCCCAGCACGATGATCGGCACCACCACGGCGGGCACAATCAGCAGCACCAGCCCGGTCAGCTTGGCCGAGGTGATCAGCAAAAACGCCATGCCGCCGAACAGGATCAGCACATTGCGCAGCGCCACCGACACCGACGATCCGATCACCGACAGGATCAGGGTGGTATCGGTGGTCAGGCGCGACAGCACCTCGCCGGTCAGGATGCGCTCGAAGAACGCCGGGCTCATCCCCATTACCCGGTCGAACAGGGCGCGGCGGATATCGGCCACCACCCGCTCGCCCAGCCGGGTGACAAGGTAGTAGCGCAAGCCCGTGCCCAGCGCCAAGGCCCCGGCAATCACCAGCGCCGCCGCGAAATACTGGTCGAGCAGCGCCGCGTTGTCGGCGGCAAAGCCATCCACCACCCGGCGCACCGCCAGCGGCAGGATCAGGCTGATGGTCGCCGTCAGCATCAGCGCCAGCAGCGCCAGCACCACCATGCCGCGGTAGGGGGCCAGAAACGGCACCAGCCCACGCAGCGCGCCAACCTTTTTCGACCGCGCGCGATCTTCGAGTATCGTGGTGCCTCTGGCCATGGTTCCGCTCTCCTGCTTGCCGCAGCGGTTTAGGGGCTGCACCCGCTTCCTGCAAGGGCTGCACGCGCGATCTGGCCCTTTTCCCGGCAGCATTGATGTGTCACCCTGCCGCCCAAGGAGGCCACCATGCCCATCACCGCAATCGTGTTCGATGCCTATGGCACCCTGTTTGACGTCTCGGCAGCCGCACGGCTGGCCGCTGCCGCACCGGGCGGCGAGCGGTTGGCGGCGCTCTGGCCCCGGCTGGCCGAAGACTGGCGGCGCAAGCAACTGGAATACACCTGGCTGCGCACCATCATGGCCGACCACGCCGATTTCGCCCAACTCACCGGCGATGCGCTGGATTGGGCGCTGGCGGCGCAGGGGCTGGCGGATGCCACGCTGCGCGCCCGGCTGCTGGCGCTTTACGATGCCCTGCCCGCCTACCCCGAAGTGCCCGCCACCCTGGCCGCGCTGAAGGCGCAGGGGCACCGGCTGGCGATCCTGTCGAACGGCACCCCCATGATGCTGGCTGCCGCCACCCGCTCGGCCGGGATCGCGGCTGTGCTTGACGCCGTGCTGTCGGTCGAAACCATCGCCACCTACAAGCCGGACGCGCGGGTTTATGCCCTTGCGACCGCGCATTTTGCCTGCCCGCCGGACCAGGTGCTGTTCGTGTCGTCGAATGGCTGGGATGTGGCAGGGGCGGCGCATTTCGGCTTTGCCACGGTCTGGGTCAATCGCGCCGGTGCGCCGCCCGATCGCCTGCCGGGCAGGCCAAGCCATATCCTGCCCGATCTTGCCGCACTCCCGGCGCTTGCCAACCCGCACACAGGGGCACCGCGATGACCCAATTCTTCACCACCCCCGACGGGGCGCACCTCGCTTACCGCGACGAAGGTCAGGGCACGCCCTTGCTGTGCCTTGCCGGCCTCACGCGCACCATGGGCGATTTCGACTACATGGTGCCGCACCTGCCGCCCTGCCGCCTGATCCGGATGGATTATCGCGGCCGCGGCGCGTCGCAGTGGACCGGGGCTGCCAGCTACACCGTGCCGCAAGAGGCGCGCGATGCGGTAGCGCTGCTTGATCACCTCGGGGTGGCGCAGGCCGCCGTGCTTGGCAGCTCGCGCGGCGGGATGATCGGCATGATGCTGGCCGCCCGCGCCCGCGAGCGCTTGCTGGGGCTGTGCTTCAACGATGTCGGCCCCGCGCTGCAACGCGCCGGGCTTGAGCGCATCTTCGATTACGTCGGGCGCAACCCCAGCGCCAAGACCCACGCGGCGCTGGCGGCCAGCCTGCCCGCCAACCTGCCAGGCTTTCAGCACGTCCCGCCTGCGCGCTGGCTGGCCGAGGCGCGGCTGCATTATACCGAGGCCAACGGCGGGCTGAAGATCACCTATGATCCCGCCCTGCGCGAGGCCTTTCTGGCGGCTGTCGAAGGTCCGGCCCCCGACCTCTGGCCGCTGTTCGATGCCTGCGCCGGCCTGCCGCTGGCGCTGATCCGCGCCGCCAACTCGGATCTGCTGTCAGCCGCGGATGCCGCCGAGATGCGCCGCCGCCGCCCCGACATGATCTTTGGCCTGGTGCCCGACCGCGCCCATATCCCGTTTCTCGACGAACCCGTTGCGCTGGCGGTGATCACCGCCTTTCTGAAAGCCGTGGCATGACCGATATCGCCCGCATCGACGCCGCCGCCGCCCGCCTTGCTGGCCACGCCCGGCGCACCCCGCTGCTGTCCTCGCCCTTTCTCGACGACATCGCCGGGCGGCGGGTGTGGGTCAAGGCCGAGTGCCTGCAACACACCGGCTCTTTCAAGTTCCGCGGCGGTTGGGCGGCGGTGTCGGCGCTGTCGCCCGAGGCGAGGGCGCGCGGCGTGATCGCCTGTTCCAGCGGCAATCACGCCCAGGGCGTGGCGCTGGCCGCCGCCCGCCACCATGCCCCGGCGGTGATCGTGATGCCCGCCGACGCGCCCCGGATCAAGATCGCCAACACCCGCGCGCTCAAAGCCGAGGTGGTGCTTTACGACCGCCAGACCGAGGATCGCGACGCCATCGGGGCGCATCTCGCGCAGGCGCGCGGCCTGACCCTGATCCGGCCTTATGATGACCCCGAGGTGATCGCCGGGCAAGGCAGCGTCGGGCTTGAGATCGCCGGGCAGGCCGCCGCCGAGGGCATTGGCGTGGCGGATGTGCTGGTGTGCTGCGGCGGTGGTGGGCTGACCGCCGGAATCGCGCTGGCGCTGAAGGCGCGTGCCCCCGGCCTGCGCGCCCGCCCCTGCGAGCCCGTGGGGTTCGACGATACCGCCCGCAGCCTTGCCGCCGGGCGCATCGTCTCCAACCCCACTCTCTCGGGCTCGGTCTGCGACGCCATCGTCACCCCCGCACCGGGCGCAATCACCTTTCCGATCATGGCGCGCCTGTGCGGCCCCGGTCTGGTGGTCAGCGACGATCAGGCCCTGCACGCGGTGGCGCTGGCGTTTTCGCGCCTCAAACTGGTGCTCGAGCCGGGCGGTGCAGTGGCGCTGGCCGCCGCGCTGTTCGTCCCCGAGCAGATCAGCGGTGATGCCGTGATCGCCGTCGCCACCGGCGGCAATGTCGATGCCGAGGTGTTCGCTCTGGCGCTGGCGCGCTTTCCGGTGTGATCCCGGCCACCGCGCCAAATTCGAACAATTGCCACATTCATCACCTTGCTTAGACACAACCTCAGCTTTCCGTCGTAACCTGCCGGAGCAAATCCCGATGGCCCGATTTCTGTTGATCCATGGCTCGTGCCACGGTGCCTGGTGCTGGGATCGCGTGTTGCCCTTTCTCAACCACGGCCCGCATCAGGCCCGTGCCATCGACCTGCCCGCCCACGGCACCGACCGCACCCCGGTCGCGGCGGTAACCCTTGATCTCTACGCCCAAGCGATTGTTGCCGGCCTTGATGGACCAACCATTGTGGTCGGCCATTCGGCGGCCGGCTATGCCATCACCGCCGCAGCCGAGCTGGCCCCCGATCGGATCGCGGCGCTGGTCTATCTGTGCGCCTACGTTCCGCGCCCGGGCCACTCGCTGGCCGACCTGCGCCGGGCCGGGCCGCGCCAGCCGCTGCGCGCCGCGATCAGCATCGCCCCCGACCGCCTGAGCTTCAGCTTTGATCCAGCCCTGGTGGCGGATGCGCTTTACCACGACTGCCCGCCCGAGGCGGTGGCCATGGCCCGCCGCAACCTTTGCCCCGAGCCGATCGCACCACAGGA
>CAYQPD010000119.1:0-7584 GCA_964419305.1 uncultured Rhodobacter sp. | reverse complement strand
GGCGCGCACTTGCTGGCGCAAGCTGGGCCAGTCATCCTGAAACTGGCCCGGCTTGGTGGTCTTGTCCTGCACGCCCACCAGCACAAGGCGCTTGTGATAGTCTGCCGGGCGCGGCGGCTCTGCACGGCTGCCATCGCGGCGGCGCACGCCCTTCGCACGCTGTGCCAACTCTGTCACGGCCTGCGTGGCAAGGCCGGGCAGGAAGGACAGGAAATCCTGGTCCGCCGCCTCCACAGGGGCCTCCACTGCGACCTTGCGCGGCAGGCTGTCCAGAAACGAAGGCAACAGGCCAGACCGCAGGATCATATCGGCGCGCAACGGCCCTGACAGCGCCATCGGGTCAATGCCGGGCGGCAAGGTCATGCCTTGCGCGGACAGAATCTGTTGGCTTTGCGACAGGCGGTTCGCCTCACTCCACATCAGGTCACTGTGTTCCAGCCCCATGCTGCACAAGATCAGCCGCAGGCGAAGGGCTGCATCGGCCCATGCTGCTTTGAACAAGGCGCTGCTGGCATCCTCAAGCCTGCGATCGGCCAAGGTCAGCCACAAAAGATCACGCTTTGGTTCCCTCAATGGGGGGCGGTGGCGCACCATCAACCCCTCTTGCAGGATCTTGCTTGCCACAATTTCCTCCGGCAGCACCAGTTCGGACAGCAGGCTGTCAGAAAAATCCTCGACCATGCGCGAGGTGCGGATGCCCGCAACTCCTCCCTCTTTAGGCCTTATGCCCGAACGTTTGCGCATCGACCGGAAACGCGCACGTGTGCGTTGGCGTTTGACGAACTGATCGGGGAAAGCTGGCTCCGCCTCGAACAGCAGGCGTGACAGGGTGACATCAGGTTCGCCGGGCAAATCGCGGTGCAACAGGACGCGGGAAAGTCGAGAAACTTTGCGTTCCAGCGTTTGCGTAGCCGCCGCTTGCAGGCCAACCCCGGCCAGAACCCAAAATCCGCGTCCCATAACATCAGTTTCCGACAACGCCCGCCAGACCTGCGCTTCCAGTTTTGTGATAGCCGTGCGCAGATCATCCGCCTGAAACTGCGCACCCAAAGCCGCCGCTCCGCGCAGGGCAACAGAACCGCTTTGCGCTTGAGCATGCCGCAGCACAGGTTCCACCACCAGCCCCATAAGCCGCGCCACGCTGCCCGCCCAGAATTCCGATTGCCCGATCAGATCGGGCACCGCCATCGCCTCGCCGCAGCGCAGATAGGCGCGGCCCCAATATTGATCCAACGCGGGACGGGCCGCAGTTTCCAACCGCGCCAGTTCCACTGCCATAAGCGGCGTCAAGGGTACATGACGTTCATGCGCCGCGACCATAAGCTGCGTGGCCCGGGCGTGCAAAGGTTCACCCTGACGAGTTTCCCGCAAGCCGGGCCAGATTTCGGGCGAGACGATTTTCACCGACACGATGCCAATCACATTCCAAGAAGATGGGTTCGCAGCGTCTGCACCGTGCTCGCATCCTCCTGATCCAGACCGTAATTCAGGATCACCATCAGATCACGCGGCTCGATCCGGGGTGGGGCAGCATCGCCCGCACGCGCGGCCCTCAGCAGAGCGTGGGCCAGCACAACCCCGGAAAACTTGACCAGACGCCGGTTAGACATCTGCGATAAATCCTTGCGCCGCAACTCTGTAACCAGATCGGCCAACTGGGAAAACAAGATGTCGTCGGTGTTGATCTTCATCCCCGCCCGCGTCATCGCATCGACCTGAAGACGGTAGGCATCCAAAGCCTCCAGCAGTCCCTTGAATTGGTCGCCTTGGCTGTCGGCCCGAGGAGCCGCATGGGTTTCGTTCCACGCCTTGGCCAAAAGTTGTGCAAGTGAGGTCGGGTCGGCCGAGGCATTGTCCAGCCTGCACCGCAACAAAAAGCGGTCAAACGCGGCGCCCAAGCCCTCTTCCCGCGGCGGGTGGTTGGTTGCCGAAAAAAGCAGCCGCATCGGCGTCTGATGCACCCGACCCCGGTCATGGAACTTGCGTTCGTTCATGAACGTCAGCAGCGAATTCAGGATGGCACTGGAGGCATTGAACACCTCATCCAGAAAAACCACCTCCGCCTTTTGCATCATGCCATCGGTCGCGCGCTCAAAACTGCGCTGGCTGGCTTCGGCAGCAAAAAGCTTGCCCAGATCGTAAAAGCCAAACAATTCTGACGGTTCGGTGAACTGAGTCAGCAGATACTCAAAATACTTCTCGTTTTTTTGCAACGCCCCATCGGATCGGATGGTCGTGGCCGGGTCCTCATCTTTGATTAAGCCAACCAGGCCACAAAAACTGCGCACCAACCGCGATTTGGCCGTGCCGGGCGGGCCAATCATCAACATCGCTTCGCCGGTCAACGCCGCCAGCATCATGCATTCTATCGCTGCCTGCATGTTGTAAAACCGCCCGTTCAATGCGGATTCCAAAGCGACAAGTGACGACAGGGTCTTGCGGTGGGCGTAGTACAGCGTGGCGATGGATTTCTGGTCAAACATGATAGAAGATAACTCCGGTCAAAATCAGGGTAGGCCTTGGTTCAGCAAATCGAGATAGTGCGGCTTGGCATCAGCCCAATCGGGGCAGACCCGCGGATCGAAGGCGAGTTCAGCCTCTGCGCGTGGCACAATGTTGACAATTCGCAGCAATGGCAACGGGCAAACCGGATTAAACCCGCGTTGTTGGCTGGCTTGGTCCAGAAGCCACATGTCCCAGAAACCGGCCCATTGCGGTTGGAAGTCCAAACCGATGGCAAGCTCGGTCAGATTTTCGCGGGCAGCGGCGGACCACGTGGGAAACTCTGCAAAACCCGCAACCAGATGGCACAGCGTGGCCGTCGAAAACATTGGTAGCGGATCGGGATCGGGGTAAAAGATCACCCTGTTGGACAGGTGCAAATGCACCGCGCGTGCAAGTTCGGCGCGGTAGTCTCCGTACAAAAAGGCCTGAGTGGCAAGGGCACCGGCGAAATTTTCCTGACCGAGGCTTGCCGGTTTCGGACGCGTGAAAAGTCGGCCTTCGGTTTTGCGGCCCAACCAATCCAAGGCACGCGTCGACCAGAACGGAGCAAGCTCTGCGCTGACGATGCCGCTCAGAAGCGGGGGAAGATCCGTGGGATCGTCAAAGATCATGGCCTGTTTCAATCGGCGCAGCGAAGAACGCGCGGCAAATCCGCTGGCAGTCTGGTGGTCCAGCCAAAACCCGAGATGCGGCGCGGATGCAGGCTGATCCAGTGTCATGCCCAAGGCGCGGCGAACCCCGGCAGCACCCAGATCGCGCAGTTCAGCCACGACCGGGCCCGGCGCGAGACCGGTAAGATCAGGCAAGGTGCCAAATGAACTGGTCGGTACTGTATTGTCTTTCACGGCCGCCCTCCACCTACCCAGAAGGAAAGCGCATAGGCCAAAAGCGCAAGGGCAATCAGCATGGCAGCCAGATCCATGATGGGCGGAGGCGTCTCTGCCGCTGCCATGTTGTGCAAGCCCTCAAACGGCATCTGGCCGCCCGTCAGCGCGGCAATCTGCACCAATGGTCGTGGGGCAATGCCAGAATCAAACGGCTCACCCGAGGACTGGCCCTTGGTAGAGACTGAGGCAGGAAATGACATCGGGATGCGCTGTTGGGCACCCGGTTCTTCGATGACAAAGGTGCCATGGCCCGGCGCGTCGCTCAGCGCGACCTGCGCTATGCCCTGAAATACCCCCGCCTCTCTTATCGGTGCAAGGTTCAGACTGTGCGTGGCTCCTGCCCCGTCGGTGAGGCTGGCTGTCAGGCGTTGCGGCATGGCTTTGCCCGCCTGTCCCACCTGTACAGTGATGCGGGCGGTCAGAACGTCACCTGCCAGTGTCAGGCGGATGGCGTAACGGTTCTGATCTTTCCAGCCGATCAACTCGGTCAGGGTGGCATTCATCACGGCTTTGCCCGCCGGATCGCTGGCCCAGGATTGCGGCACTTGCGACAGAAGCACCGCAGTTGAAATACCACGCCTTGTGCCGTCATGGCGAAAGGCCAGCACAGGGTCAGGCGGCGGTGTGGGATAGATCGCTGGCACCGACGCATCGACGCGCGGAAAGCTTAGCGCTACGCCATCCAGTGGTGGCACGGGCGGGAACGTCGCGGCATCCTCGACGGTGATCGGGGTGACACTACCCTCGCGGAAGTATTCGGTCCGCACGTCGGGTTCAAAATAGCGCAGCTTCAATTCGTCCACGCCGCTGCCGGGTTGCAGCGTGATCGCATCGCCCCATTTGAGAATGTCTGGCGGAAAATCCATGCCAGCCGTGGCAATCGCTGTCGTATAGCATTTCGGGCTGGTCCCCGGCGGCAAGGCAAACCCGCCATCCGACAGAAAGAAGTAAGAACAGTAGTTGGAGGCCTTCTTGGCGGCCTCTGCCAAGGTTTCCGCAGGCTCAGTCCCACCACCTGCGACAAGGCTGTCTACAAATGCCTGTGCCTGCGCCAGTGCCTGCGGCGAGGCGTTGGTCTGTTCAAACCGACGGTCGGACCCATCGGAAAATGGCAGGATTTCAATGGTATCCTGGGGCCGCAGTTGCGCCATGATCGCATGGGCCGCAGCCTCTGCCGTAGCCAAGGGTCCACCCGCCATCGAGCCTGATACGTCGATCATGATGACCACGTTGCGGGGCGGCGGTTCCTGCACGAATTTGCGCGGGTCGCTGTCAACGGGCAAGATGGGCGACAGGGGGCTCGCGTTCCAGTCGCCGATGCGCTGGACCTGTTCCTTGGTTCCGCGCATCGGGCCGTTGATCAAAAAGATACCGGTTCCGTCGGCAGCTTTCAGCAAACCGTCGGCAAAGCCTGGCGCAAAATCCGTCGGGGACAGGCTGTCAACCACCACCGCATCAAAACCCGCGGGGTCGGCGGGTGCTGCGGGATCGCCACGCTCGATCAGCCATTTCACAGGGTCCAGCCCGTCGGCCCACGCAGCGGCACCGTAAACCAGCACGCGCGCCGGTCCGCGTACCAGGGTGTAGAGCGTGCGGTCCTGCTGATGACCTTCGGTGTCGAACCGGACCGAGACGTGGCGCAGGCCCCGTTGGGCAAATACCACATTGGCCCGCTGCGCTTGCAGATGATCGGCAGGCGGAACCTTGGTTGTAACCGAGGTTGCGGCATCGGAAAACCGCATCTCGCCACCGCCCGCAATGGTGGTACGGACCGCAGCGGGGCGACCGATCCACTGATCTGGCCCCAGATCCAGCGCCACCAGTCCCCGACCAGGCGCCAATGAACCTGCGGCAAAAACATTGACGGCCACGCCCGCCGCGACTGCATTGGCAAGGGTCGCGTCTGGCACCGGTGCGTCAAACAGGCCATCAGTCGCCAGGATCACCTGCCCCCGCCCGCCGGCTTTGCTGATGGCCGACAGTGCTGCCTGCAACCCCGCAGCACCATTACTTTGATCACTGATTTTCGGGGGCTCGGCCTGCCGCACCACCTCGGCCAGACGGTCCAGCGGCACGACGGCACCCGCAGATTCCACCGACGCGCCGAAGATCAGGACCTGCCCTTGCCAATTTCCAGCCGTAGAATCACTGGAACTGATCCGCCCAGAACCGATCCGATCAGCCATATCGTCCAAGGCGGCGCGCGCGCGGTCCGGGTCACGCCAGAAGCTTTCCGAGCCATCGACCAGCACCACAACCATTCCGCCCTCGGACGTTTCCATGGGTGCACTGAGTTTCGGCTCCATCGCCGCAAAGGCCAACATCAGGCCCGTAAGCACTACCAATGCCCCTGCCACCGCCCGCCGCCACAGAACCGCAGCACTGCGCAGCACTAGAACCAGCGACGCCAGCGCAACAAGTCCCGCCAGAATGACCGCACCGTAAGCCGGAGCACCGGGGCAGGACAACGATCCGAACGCGGAAAACAGGGGTGAGACGGCGCTACACAGCACGGCTGCGCCTTTGCATCAGCGGCCAAAGCGCCAACACCCGCTCGGTCAGGATCAGGGCCAGAACGGCAAGGATCAGGTATGGCGTCAAGGGCGAGGGCTTGGCGGGGCGTGGAGCCGGTTCGATGGCGGATGTGGGGGTCGGGGCCAGCGCGCGGGCGGTGTCACTTTCCTTCCAAGCCAGAGCCACTTTGCGCCCGCCAGCATCCTGCCACCTGCTGTCTGCCAGTTTGGTGCCGCCACTAGTCAGCGCCGACAAAGCGTCAAAGAACAGGGTCAGCGACAGATTGGTGACCTGATCATCCCCTGATGCCACCGGGGCGGGAACAATAAGACCGGGCGGCGACAGGCGGCGGGCCGCAAAGGCACGACCGCTGGCTGCATCGGTCAGCACTGGCACGAAGCCCGGTGGCAGGGCGGCCTGCAAGGGCATGGGTGCGTGGGCCTCGAAGGCATCCAGGTTTAACCCGGCCCGCAGGTCAGCGTCCTCGGTAAAGGCTCCGATGGCTTGCGCCTGACCTCCGCCCTGCCAGCCGTCATAGGTGGCCAACAGCGGGCGCGCCAGATCGGCGGGGGTAATCTGGTCCAACGCGGCCACCAGCAAGACATCTGGCCCCGCACCGGGTTCCAGATTTGCTGGTGCTTTCCAACCGGCCAAGCGCCAGTCAACCTGATGGCGAGGCAGATCGGGTACGGTGAAGGCCACGACATCATCGGCACCGTAAGCCCCGCCATCCCGCAACGCCGCCAGGTAAGACCCGGCCTTGGTCAGGGGCAGCGTGCCTTGCAGGACCGAAGGGCGGTCAGGGTCGGGCAACAAGGGCACTTCGCGTTTGCCGCCCGGCCCGGCCAGATCGAGGCCGGGTTTCAGGTCCAGCCCGAACACATCCACTTCAAAATTCACGCCTGCCTGAGCGGCACTTAGCCCTGGAGCCGTCAGCGTCACCTGCCGGATGCCCGCATTGGCAACCGGCGCGCCGATCTGGTGCCAGATCAGCACCGGCCCACCCTCAGGCCAATCTCCCGCAGGCTGGACCGCGTCGGTCAGCACCAACACATGGGTGGGCTGGCAATCCTTGCTTGCACTCTGCGCGGTTGCACGCAAAAGGCCAGCGTCGCCGCCCTCGGGCAGCGGGTGCAAAGCCGCCAACGCCCCGGCTTGCCCGATTGTGGCCCCGACAGGCACAACCTCGACACAAGACAATGTGCCGTTGGGGCCGAGCCGGTCGAGCACGTTTGCGATCACCACCTTTGCCGCATCAAACCGCGTGGCGCTGCCTTCGGGCAGGCTCATGCTGTCGGTGACGTCCACCACGATCCGCAGCGCCACAGCCTCACCGCTTTGCGCCAACAACACATCGTGGTTAATCAGCATCGCAGCCAGCGCACCCAACGCCGCCGCAATGCGCAACCAGAACCCAATCGAGGTCAAGGGCAGCGTCGGCGCGAAGCGCGGCTCTGGCCGGGCGGCGGGTTTTGGTTCGGGCAACAGCCGGGCAAAGGACAGAACCACCGGTGCCCGCGCCCGCCGCTGCATATGCCAGACCAGCAATCCAAAGGCCGAGGCCCCACCCAGCAGAAGCGCTATCATCCCGGCCCTTCCCGCGTGACAAGGTTGCGCAAGATCGCAAGCTCCGGAAAACTTGAGGTAAAAAAACGGGCCAAGCTGAAATCCGCTGTGG
>CAYQPD010000118.1:0-7675 GCA_964419305.1 uncultured Rhodobacter sp. | reverse complement strand
TACGGCAATCTCATGCACCGCGCGATGCGCGGGTTGATCCAGACCGTGCTGACCGATGTCGCGCGCGACGGGCTGCCGGGGGCGCACCATTTCTTCATCACCTTTGATACCACCCACCCCGAGGTCGAAATCGCCGACTGGCTGCATTCGCGCTATCCGGGCGAGATGACAGTGGTGATCCAGCACTGGTTCGAGGACCTCGAGGTGACGGATCAGGGCTTTTCGATCACCCTCAACTTCGGCAACCAGCCCGAGCGGCTGGTGATCCCGTTTGATGCGGTGCGCACCTTTGTCGATCCTTCGGTCGAGTTCGGCCTGCGCTTCGAGACCCGCGACGAGGATGACGACGACGCGGATGATGACGGCGACGGTGCCGAATCCTCGGCGCAGGATGCGCCCGACACGGGGGGCAAGGCGCACGCCAAAACCCACAAGGCCGAGGTCGTCAGTCTCGACAAGTTCCGCAAGTAAGTGCTGCCCTGCGGCGGTATGCCACCGCATGCCGATTGATCTTGCCCCGCCCCCGGCCTATCACGGCAGCGCAACCTCAAGGAGCCCGTGCCATGACCCGCATCGAGACCGACAGCTTTGGCCCGCTGGACGTGCCTGCCGACAAATACTGGGGCGCGCAGACCCAACGCTCGGTGCAGAATTTCCGCATCGGCTGGGAGCGTCAGCCGGTCGCCATCATCCGCGCCCTGGGCGTGATCAAACGGGCCTGTGCGCTGGTCAACATCGACGAGGGCGCAATTGCGCCCGAACTGGGCCGCGCCATCGCCGCCGCCGCGCAAGAGGTGATCGACGGCAAGTTCGACGACAACTTTCCGCTGGTGGTGTGGCAGACCGGCTCGGGCACCCAATCCAACATGAACGCCAACGAGGTGATCAGCAATCGCGCCATCGAAATGCTGGGCGGCGTCAAGGGTTCCAAGAAGCCGGTGCATCCCAACGACCATGTCAACATGGGGCAAAGCTCGAACGACACCTTTCCGACCGCAATGCACGTGGCCATCGCGATGAGCGCGCGCGACGTGCTGCTGCCGGGGCTGGAAAAGCTGCACACGGCGCTGGCGGCCAAATCGGTCGCGTTCAAGGACATCATCAAGATCGGCCGCACCCACACCCAGGATGCCACCCCGCTGACCCTGGGGCAGGAATTTTCCGGCTATGCCCATCAGGTGGCGCAGGGCATCATGCGGGTGAACAAGATCCTGCCCGAGATTTACGAGCTGGCGCAGGGTGGCACGGCGGTCGGCACCGGGCTGAACACCAAAAAGGGCTGGGACGTGGCGATTGCCGCGAAGATTGCGGCGGTTACCAGCCTGCCGTTCGTGACCGCGCCCAACAAGTTCGAGGCGCTGGCCGCCCATGACGCGATGGTGATGTTCTCGGGGGCGCTGAAATCGGTGGCGGCGGGGCTGTTCAAGATCGCCAACGATATCAGGCTCTTGGGCTCGGGGCCGCGCTCGGGGTTGGGCGAGCTGATCCTGCCGGAAAACGAGCCGGGCAGTTCGATCATGCCGGGCAAGGTCAACCCGACCCAGGCCGAGGCCCTGACCATGGTCTGCGCCCATGTCATGGGCAACGATGCGGCGGTGGGGTTTGCCGGCAGCCAAGGGCATTTCGAGCTTAATGTCTATAACCCGATGATGGCCTACAACGTGTTGCAATCCATGCAGTTGCTGGGCGACGCGGCGGCCAGTTTCTGTGACAACATGGTGGTCGGGATCAAGGCCGACGTGGCGCGGATTGATCGGCTGATGAAAGAGTCGCTGATGCTGGTGACGGCGCTGGCCCCGACCATCGGCTATGACGCGGCGACCAAGGTGGCCAAGACCGCGCACCACAACGGCACCACCCTGCGCGAAGAGGCGATTGCGCTTGGTTATGTCGATGGCGCGACCTTCGACCGCGTGGTGCGGCCACAAGACATGATCGGCCCCAGGGAGTAAGGGCAGGGGATGGCGCAGATCGTCAACCTCAAGGCCGTGCGCAAGGCGCGGGGGCGGGCGGCGCGCAAGGTTGCGGCGGATGCCAACGCGGCAAGGTTCGGCCTGACCCCCGCCGCGCGCGATCTGCAAACCGCGCGCGCCGCCAAGGCACGGCGCGAGCTTGACGGCCACGCCCGCGCCGACCCCGACCCGACATGAGTGCCCGCCCGGTCAAGCATTCGCTGACACTGCACGGCCACCGCACCTCGGTGTCGCTGGAAGCCGAATTCTGGCGCGCGTTTCGCGAGATTGCCGCCACGCGTGGGGTGGCGATCAACACCCTGGCGGCGGAAATCGACGATGCGCGGCAGGCGGACGCGGGGCTGGCTTCGGCGCTGCGGGTGTTCGTGCTGCGCCATTTTCGCGGCTGAGGGCGGCTGCTCATCCCTTCCTTGCGGTCGGTCTTCGCGGATGCGCGCGGCAGCGAACGACGAGCGCGCGGCCAGGGGGAAAGGGGAAGGTGCAGGCTTCTGTTGCCAGGTGCCTGCGGACCCCGCCTTGAGCTGCTAAGCCCAAGGACTTGGTTTCGGCGACTCGAACTGCTTACGCAGCCAGAGCCATTGCCGGAGCACGGTTGTCATTGGCAACTGTACATTTTGGACCGATAACGGTGGTACCTCACCGAGCAAAAGCTGGCCCCTTTAGACGTTCGTCGATCCTGTTTCGGCCCCCTCCGCCCCCAATGAGGGAGTATTGGTGGAGCCGCCGGGTACCGCCCCCGGGTCCGATCCGCGTATTACGGGTGCGTTTATCGCCATAGTCAGAGTTGCCCCTGACAGGGACAATATAGGGGGGCGATCAGCTTTGCACAAGCGCCGAACGGGGGGCCGTCTGCCCCCCGCGCCCCCCGAGAGTATTTCGGCAAAGAAGATGCGACGCCAAGGAGGAGCGCCCGCAGCTTGATGCGGGCGCTCCGGCCGGTTTCGCGTCGGGCTCAGAACCCGGCCTTGATATTCTCGAATTCCGTCAGCATGCGGTCGCGCATTTCCGAGCTGATCGGCACCTGGCTCAGCAGCGTGCCCTCGATCGGGTTCACATCGGCCGCCACCAGCGCTTCGGCCGGAATGTCGGCCATCGCCACCGGGTTGGTCGAGGCATAGCCGAAGTTATCCAGCAATGCCTTGGCCGAGCCATGATCGAGCCAGGCATTGATGAAATCATAGGCCTTGTCCTCGGACCCCGGCGCGCCTTTCATGTTGACGTAGCCGCAGAACCAGGTCGATGCGCCTTCCTTGGCCTGGCGCTGAAAGCCGACCGGGAAGTTTTCGCTGCGCATCAGCGCGATCGAGTCGTTCCACGACCAGGCCACCTGCACCTCGCCCGAGGCCATCAGTTGCGACAGCTCTGACGGGTCGGCCCAATAGGCCCGCACATTGGGGTGAACCTTGCGCATCCAGGCGGCGGCGGCCTGAAACTGCTCTTCGGTGACCGTGGTCCAGTCGGTGACGCCGGTTGCCAGCAAGGCCAGTGACCACATGTCATCAACGTTGTCCGGCAGCGAGATCCGGCCTTTATATTTCGGGTCGGCAAACACCTGCAGCGTCGCCACGTCTTCGGCCGGCACGGTTTCGGTGTTGTAGGCGACGGCGGTGAAGGCCCCATCGGTCGGGATATACCAGACGCCGGCATCATCCTTGAAGATCGGCGAGTTGGTGAAGCGCGGGTCGATCTCGCCGTAGTTCGGGATGCGGCTGACGTCCCAGGGTTCGATCAGCCCGGCGTCGCGGTATTTCGACACCATCTGCGAGCACGGGTGCACGACATCGGCCTTGAAGCCCGACGACACTTTCTGGAAGGCCTCGTCATCATCTCCGAACAGCGCGTAGGTCGGCAGTTGGCCATGCTTGGCGACATAGCTTTCGATCAGGGCCTGAGTCTCGAACCCGGCCCAGTCGAACACCACCAGGTCGGCGTCGGCGGCAAAGGCCGGTGCCGCCAGGGCCAGCGCGGCGCTGGCCAGAAGGAAATTGCGAATTGACATGATACTCCCTATTTTTTGACGGGCGGCCTGCTTCGATAGGGCAGCCGACTCCATGCCTTGACGCTAGAGCACCGATCTGGCTGGCTCAAGAAGTTTGTGGCAATTCGTTGGCTGCGGGTGCCGGTGCCGCCGCGGTTGACGTAACGGAAGTGGGGCGGGCGGCGGGCAGGGGGGGCTCTTGCGGCGGCTGGCGGGGCTGCTAGGCTGCGGCGGCAGATACCGGAGTAGCCATGATCCAGCTTGATGTCGATTTCGTGCGCGCCCAATTTCCCGCATTCGCCAGCCCAAGTCTGGCGGGGCAGGCGTTTTTCGAGAATGCGGGCGGTTCCTATCCCTGCCAGCCGGTAATCGACCGGCTGGTGCGGTTCTACCATGATCGCAAGGTGCAGCCCTATGCGCCGTATCTGGCGTCGCAACTGGCCGGGGCCGAAATGGACGAGGCGCGCACCCGGCTGGCGGCGCTGATGGGGATCAGGCACGACGAAGTGTCGTTCGGGCCATCGACCAGCGCCAACACCTATGTGCTGGCGCAAGCGGTGCGGCAGTGGCTGGCGGGCGGCGGCGCGATCGTGGTGACCAATCAGGATCACGAGGCCAACGCGGGCGTCTGGCGGCGGCTGGCCGCCGATGGGGTCGAGCTGCGCGAGTGGCGGATCGACCCCGACAGCGGGCATCTCGACCCGGCCGATCTGACTGCCCTGCTGGACGACGGCAAGGTGCGGCTGGTGTGTTTTCCGCACTGCTCGAACGTGGTGGGTGAAATCAACCCGGTGGCCGAGATTTGCGCCATGGTGCGGGCGGCGGGGGCCTTCAGTTGCGTCGATGGCGTCAGCTATGCGCCGCACGGCTTTCCCGACATCCCGACCCTGGGGCCGGACATCTATCTGTTTTCCGCCTACAAGACTTACGGTCCGCATCAGGGCATCATGGTGATCCGGCGCGGGATCGGGGCTGAACTGCCCGCGCAGGGACACTATTTCAATGCCGATGTGCTGTTTAAACGCTTCACCCCGGCCGGGCCGGATCATGCCCAGGTGGCCGCCTGCGCCGGGATTGCGGATTATGTCGATGCGCTTTATGGGCATCATTTCGGCGGCGATGCCGAGCCGCTGGCGCGCGGTCGGGCGGTGCACGGGCTGATGCGCAGCCACGAAGTGCGGCTGTTGCAGCCGCTGCTCGATTTTCTGGCGGGGCGCAATGATGTAAGGCTGCTCGGGCCAAGCCGGGCCGAGGCGCGCGCGCCGACGGTGGCGGTGGCGCTTGATCGCGCCGCCGAGCCGGTGGCGGCGGCGCTGGCCGGGCATGGCATCATGGCCGGGGGCGGCGATTTCTACGCAGTGCGGCCGCTGGAGGCGATGGGGATCGACCCGGCGCGCGGTGTGCTGCGGCTGAGCTTCGTGCATTACACCACCCAGGCCGAGGTGGCCAAGCTGATCATGGCGCTGGATCAGGTGCTGTGATGGGGCGCAGGGCGGGGGGCTTGCCGCCCCCCACACCCCCTGCGGATACTTAAACAAAGGTGAAGGGCCACGATGACGGAAGCCCCGCTGATCCTGTGGTTCCGGCGCGATCTGCGGCTGGACGATTCTCCGATGCTGGCGGCAGCGGTGGCCAGCGGGCGACCGCTGCTGGCGCTGTTCATTCTTGATCCCGAGACCGAGGCGATCGGGGCGGCGGCGCGGTGGCGGCTGGGGCTGGCGCTCGAGTCGTTCGCGCGCAGGCTGGAGGGCGCGGGCAGTCGGCTGATCCTGCGGCGGGGCGACGCGCTGGCGGTGCTTGCGGCGCTGATCAGTGAGACCGGGGCGGTGGGGGTGCACTGGTCGCGGCTTTACGACCCGGCGGCGCAGGCGCGCGACCGGGCGGTGAAGGCAGGGTTGCGGGCGCGCGGGGTGGTGGCGGTCAGCCATGGCGGGCATCTGCTGCATGAGCCGTGGCAGGTGGCAACCGGGCAGGGCGGCCCTTATCGGGTCTATACGCCGTTCTGGCAGGCGGTGAAGGGGCGTGATCCGGGGGTGGCTTTGCCGGCACCAAAGGGCTTGCGCCCGCCCGCGCGGTGGCCCGATAGTGCGGCGGCTTCCGACTGGCGGCTGGAGCGCGGGATGGCGCGCGGCGCGGCGGTGGTGGCCCCATTTCAGGCGGTGGGCGAGGCTGCGGCGCAGGCCCGGCTGGGCCGGTTTCTGGACGGGCCGATCGACGACTACGCTGGCGCGCGCGATCGCCCCGACCTGCCCGGCACCTCGCGGCTGTCGGAAAACCTGACTTACGGCGAGATCGGGGTGCGCCGGGTCTGGCACGCCGGGATGCGGGCCTGGCACGAGGGGTGCGCCGGGGCCGAGGTCTTTCTCAAAGAGCTGGTCTGGCGCGAGTTTGCCTATCATCTGCTGCACCACACGCCGCATATCGCAGATCGCAACTGGCGCGCCGAATGGGAGGGCTTCCCGTGGCGGGCCGACAACGAGGATGCCGAGCGTTGGCGGCGTGGTGTCACCGGCGAGCCGTTCGTCGATGCCGCGATGCGCGAGTTGCAGGTCACCGGCACCATGCACAACCGCGCCCGGATGATCGCCGCCAGCTATCTGACCAAGCATCTGCTGACCGACTGGCGGGTGGGGCTGGCGTGGTTTGCCGACTGCCTGACCGACTGGGATCCGGCGGCCAATGCGATGGGGTGGCAGTGGGTGGCGGGCTGCGGGCCGGACGCGGCACCGTGGTTTCGCATCTTCAACCCGGCCACGCAGGCCACGAAGTTCGACCCGGACGGCGCGTATCGTCGCCGGTTCGTGGCCGAGTTGTCGCCCGCTCCGGGGCCCGAGGCACTGGCCTTTTTCGACGCGGTGCCGCGCCGGTGGCAGCTAACCCCAACGCGGCCCTATCCGGTGCCGATGATTGATCTTGCCGCCGGTCGGGCGCGGGCGCTGGTGGCTTATGGCGCGCGCGCGCGTGGCTGAGGGCGCGAAATCCTGGCGGCGGCCCTTGCGCCGGGGCGGGCGCGGCGCGAGACTGGCGGCAGCGCTGCTGTTCCAGCCCAGCCAAAGGTTTGCCATGCCGACTGCCGCCAAACTGGTTGCCGCCCTGCTGTTTGCCGCCATGGGCTATCTCGCGGCCGAGGCCTTCAAGCCGACCATGCCCGAGGGCACCCGGTTCGGCTACTTCAGTCTGATCTGCGCCGCTTTGGGGCTGGCCTGCGGCTGGCAGGTGATGGGCAAACTGGCCGGGCGCGGCTATGGTGCGGCGATCACCTCGGGGATTCAGACCGCCGCCACCTTTGCCGCCTTCGCGCTGCTGGGGTTCTGCATCTATCTGATGATCACGCGCGCGCTGGACCATCGCTATGGCCACGATGTGGTCAAGGCCTTGCTGGCGGTGTTTGCCCTGATGCTGGAAAACGGGGCCAGGATGCTGGCTCCGCCGGTCTTGGGCACGCTGCTGGCAGGGGCGGTGGTCGGCGGGGTGGCGACGGAATGGGTGGCAAAACGGTGGCGGTGATGTGATGGAACATCTGTTCTTTTATGGCACCTTGTGCCACCTGCCGCTGTTGCGCGCGGTGCTGGGGCGCGAGGCCCCGGTGGAACCGGCAGTGCTGCCCGATCACGCGGTGTTCTGGGCACAGGGTCAGGCGTTTCCGCTGATTCAGGTGGTGCCTGGCGGGCGCGCGGTGGGCGTGCTGCTGCGCGATCCCACGCCGCAGGATGTGGCGCGGCTG
>CAYQPD010000117.1:0-7707 GCA_964419305.1 uncultured Rhodobacter sp. | reverse complement strand
AGGCTTGATGTTGCGATCTGACAGCGGACAATACCGACACCAAAAGCATGACATACAGCCGAAATGCAGGGAGGATTTTGGACTCACGATGGCAATTTTCTTGCGGATCGGGCATCGTTCGGGTCCGGGCGGTTGGGGTTGGAGGGGAACGACCAAATCCACAACGAGAGCACAAAAACATTTGTTGGTTCAAATCCGGGTCTCGTGTAACAATATTGCGTAGAGTTCCCTAGAGGCGAATGAAATATGCCGGGACAGTTCGGTGATAATTTGTCAAACGCATTCAACACGCTGTTGGACGCGTCCCTGCATCGATGTGCTGCTGAATACAAGCTGGTGTCGCGGTCCGCCCAACCGGTGATGCGGTTACAGGAAAACATTGTTGCCGAGCGGCGTGAGCGTTTTCTCGATCTGGTCGGCGGCGGGCCCGAACTCGACAAATCCTCGATCCTGCCGGACAAGAGCCGCTATTGCCTGCTGATCAGCGATGGTGACGGTGTCGTGGTCGAAAGCTACCTTCCCGATGCCGACGCGCAGGAATTTGGCCGCTTCGGTCTGGGCATGGGTGGGCTGTGGGCCGAGACCACGGCGGGAACCAACGGGATCGACATGGCGATGCAGACGGGCCGAGTGGTGACCGTAAAAGGGGCGGATCACTACTTTTCCTGTTTCCACGATTTTGCGTGTAGTTCCGCACCCTTGCGCGATGCGAAGGCCAACCTGATCGGCACGCTGACGCTGGTCGGTTCGGCGCGGCGCCGCGCCGAGGAAATCGCCTGGTGCGAACAGGTGCTGCGGATCGCGGGCACAAGGTTTCAGGCCCGGCTGTTTCGCAAGTTTTATCAGGAGCGGATGACGGCGCGGCTGATCTCGCGCAGCGCCGACCGGATGCACCGGTTCGAGACGATCGTGGCCTGCGAAGAGGATGGCACCATTCTGTCCAGCCTGCCCTTGTGGCAGGATGGCCCGGCCCCCGAGGCGCACCGCAAGCTGGAAGGGCGGCACTTGTCAGACATACAGGGCGCGACCGTCACCCTGCGCGGCCCGGCGATGGTGCTGCCGCGACGGTTGGTGTCGATCGGCGGGATCCCGGATCGCGTCCGGGCGCTGCACAGCCGACCCGCCCGTGCGCTGGCCGCGCTGGCCGAGCAGGGTGCGTCGCTTCCCGCCTTGATCGAGCGCGCGCGCAAGCTTGCGGCGCATTGCGTGCCGTTGCTGGTGTGCGGCGAGACCGGGCTGGGTCAGGCAGACTTTGTCGAGGCGCTGCAAGAGGATCTTGGGCTGACGTCGGCCTTCACCCGAACCATCGACGGCAGCCGGCCCCTGACCGCGAACGACTTTGCCGAGATGCTGCAAGGGCTGCGGTTCCTGTGCGAATACCCGGTGGAACACTGCCCGCCGTCGCTGATCCTGCACCATGTGGACAGGTTGCCCGCCGATCTTCAGGTCGAGCTTGCCGGGTTCCTGCGGCGTTTTGCCGATGCGGATGGCGGGCCGGTTCAGGCGGCCCTGTGCCCGCATCTGTTCTTCACCAGTGAACGATGCTGGTCAGACCTGAGCGCGGACAAGGCGGTTGATCCGGGGCTTTTGCATCTGGCGGGGCAGGCCATCGTGGAACTGCCGCCGCTCAGGCTGCGCGATTTCAAAAAAGCTGTGGATCAAGTGCTGTCCGACACCGCAAACAACCTCTCGCTATCCGATCCGGCGCGGGCGGCGTTGCTGGCTTATGATTGGCCCGGCAATCTGCGCGAGCTGCGTTCCGTCCTGCGCGAGGCGGCTATTTGCGGCAATGGCACACGGATCAATCTGCTGGACCTGCCCGAACGGGTCAGGATGACTGGCCAGCAGGCCAAAGCCGCAACGCAGCACGACGTGTTGCGCGAAGCGCTGGACAGCACCGGCTGGAACATCAGCCGAGCTGCGCGCCTTTTGGGTAAGAGCCGCGCAACGCTTAACCGCTGGATTGCCGAACAGAAGCTGCACCGCTCCGATTGAATCAGGCCGGACCTTGCGGCCCGGCCTGAGGTCCGATCCGGCCCAAGGGCGGATCAGATACTGTGCGCGTTCATCTCTTTCGCGATATACTCGGTCTGACGGATCGCCAGGGCGACGATGGTCAGCGTCGGATTGCAGGCCGCCGAAGAGGTGAACTGGCTGCCATCGGACACGAACAGGTTGGCGATGTCATGCGACTGCCCATGGCCGTTGACCACCCCCTTGGCGCGGTCGGCATGCATCCGGTTGGTTCCCATATTGTGGCTGGCCGGATAGGATGGCAGCTCGTAGACGTCGGTGGCACCAACGGCTTCGTAGATCTGCGCCGAGGTTTCGTACATGTGCGCCGTCATCGCGTAGTCATTGTTGTGCGGGGTCTTCGACACGATCGGCACCGGCAGGCCATACTGATCGGTTTCGCTGTCGTGCAGGGTGATGGCGTTGCGCTCCTGCGCAAGGTCCTCGCCCAGAACCCAGACGCCCGACATGCGGTCGTAGCTTTCCAGCGCGCGGGAAACGCTGCGTCCCCAGCCGGTATTGCCCGGCTCAAGGAACGCCGCCATGAAGGGCAGGCCCAGTGACAGGAATTCGAGGTAGTAGCCGCCGCTGAACCCGCGCGAGGCGTCGTGATGAACCTCGTCGCCGACGATGCCCGCGACCGAGGTGCCGCGGAACATGTGCACCTTTTCCGGCATGGCTGCATAGACGCCGCCTGTCGTGTGGGTCATGTAGTTCTTGCCGACCTGACCCGAGGAATTGGCCAGCCCGTCGGGATACATCGGCGAGGCCGAGTTGAGCAGCAGCCGCGGGCTTTCGATGGTGTTGCCCGCCACGCAGACCACGCGCGCCTTTTGCAGTTGCTGGTTGCCGTCCTTGTCGGCATAGACCACGCCCGTCACCTTGCCGGCCGCGTCATGCTCGATCCTGAGCGCCATGCAGTCGGTGCGGATTTCGCAATTTCCGGTCGCTTCGGCGCGCGGCAGTTCGGTGGTCATGGTCGACCATTTCGCCCCGATCGCACAGCCCTGCATGCAAAAGCCGATCTGTTGGCAGGCCGGTCGTCCGTCGCGCTCGACCGAGTTGATCGCCATCGGGCCAGAGTTGTAGTCGCTGCGCCCGGTCCGCCGACAGCCTTCGGCCAGCACCCGAAAGCCGTTGTTCCAGGGCAGGTGCGGCATGCCGGTGGTCTTGCCGGTCACGCCCATCTTTAATTCGGCCTTTTCATACCAAGGCGTCATTTCGGCCAGATCGACTGGCCAGTCCTCGACGTTCGCCCCATCGATCGCCCCGTAAGTCGTGCGCGTCTTGAACTCGTACTCCTTGAAGCGCAGCGCCACCCCGGCCCAGTGAACTGTCGAGCCACCAAACCCTTTGACGATCCAGGTGGGCAGCGTCGGGTGATTGACCGCGCCGTGCCAGCCGCCGGCGCTGTGGCGCTTGTCAAGCCAGCTGATCTTGTTGAACATCGCCCATTCGTCGTTTTCGATGTCTTCGAGGCCAAAGCGTTTGCCAGCCTCCAGAACCACCGACTTGATGCCTTTTTGTGCCAGTTCGTTGGCGACCGTGCCGCCGCCCGCGCCCGAGCCGATGATGACGACAACGCCGTCGTCGCCCAAATCAAATTGTGCCATGTCGGCCTCCCCTATTGCTGAACTTCGGCCAGACGCTGTTCAAGCGTCGGACCTTGTGGCACGAAAGTGATGTCGGAGAAGCCGCGGTCGAGGTAGCCGCCCTGCTCGACCGAAGAGCCCTGATAGCCGAAGAGCGGCCAGACCTCCTTGTTGTTGTAGATGCCGAAGTAGGCGGTCCAGCGGACACCCTGGAAGAACCCCTCGTTCTGGAACTTGCGCAGGATACCTTCGCGCGCGTCGGCATCCGCGACATCGACGTAATCCACTGCGAACAACTCTTGTGCCAATGCGTTGACCCGCCCCAAACCGTCGATCAATGCAGTTGCCGTCTCGGCGTTGTCCTGGGCACCCTTGATCACGGTGCCGGAGATGGACTCATAGTGCGAGATTTGCAGCAGGCCGGGATGTGGGTAGATGTCTTGCACCATGCGCAGCAACATGGCGCTTTGCCCCGCGTCGAGGGGGCTTGCGAAAGCGGCACCCGCGCTGCCCAGCATCATGCTAGTGGTGATGCCGGCCATTGTCGTGGTCAGCAGAAACATCCGGCGGCTCATGCCGAGATGATCCGGCCCCGATGGCGGGATCCGGTGGAACGTGATCGACATTTTGTATCCTCCCTTATGGTTACCTCTTGCGGCTCAGGCCGCCTGCTGCTCTCCAGACAGCAGTCGTGACAGACGGTCCTCCACCGCCCGTAGAAGCGCCCCCACCACAGAGGCGGAGCGCATCGTTTCCGGCATGAGTTGGCTCAGGGCCACATGGGCCTCGGGCCGCGGTGCCTGTGTCAGACCGGCGGCGCGGTGCAGCTTGGCCAGCGCTGACCAGACCGTGTCGGGCGGCGGTGTCATCAGGATCGCCGCGTGCAGAAGGCCGATGCGCCCGCCCGGCGTGGTGCGCCAGCGTTGCGCGGTTCCGGCCAGCTTGCGCGCCCCCGCCGTCACGTTCCAAGCGCCGTTGCAAAAGGCACCCGACACAGCGCCGGTGTCGGTGGCAATCTCGAACCGGGTCAGTGCCTCGGCCACCGCGCCGCAGATCAGCCGGTAGCCGTGTTCGATACCGGTGCCGGTTTGCAGTGGCGCAATCACTGCAAGGTTCAGCGTGCAGGGGCCCTGCGGCACAGGGCCGCCGCCGCTGCCGCGCGCCAGCAGCGGCCAGCCGGACCGGGCCAGACCCGGTTCCAGCGCGCGCACGCCATCACGCCGCAGCCAAGCCTCGGGCGCCACCAACGCATCGGCCTGCGCCTGCCATAACAGCACCGCCGGTTTTCCCGCCTCCAGCAGAGCCCGCTCACGCGCGATGCCGTCGGCAGCGGTCCGGAACGGCACCACGATCACGGCACAAACCCTTCGATTTCGACGCAAAGCGCGGTCAGGAAATCGGCCGCAGGGGCACCATCGACCGCCCGGTGATCAAAGGTCAGCGACAGCCCGGTCATCGGCCGGAACGCAACGCCGCCATCGGCTGGCACCGCCACATCGACAACACAGCCCACTCCGAGGATCGCGATTTGCGGGGTGTTCAGGATCGGGGTAAAGAATTCAACCCGGCTGAGCCCCAGGTTCGAGATGGTGAAGGTGCCGCCGGTCATCTCGGGCACCGTCAATTTGTTGATCTTGGCCCGCGCCGCCAGATCCTGCCGCGCCGCGCGCAACTCGGGCAGCGTCATGTCCGACGCGCCAAAGATCGCCGGGGCCGCCAGCAGGTTGCCAGGCAGCGCGATCGCCACGCACAGATCGACCGCCTCCGGCAGCACGACCTCACGCTCGCGCAGCGTGCCGTTCAGGTCGGGATGCTGCTTCAGCACCCGCACCAGTGCGGCCATCAGCAGATCCTCGATCGAGACCTTGACCCCGCCCCCGGCCAGCGCCGCCTTGGCCCGCACCAGCGCAGACACATCGGCGCGGGCGTGGTGGGTCAGTTGGGCTGCGTCGCGCAACGACGACGCCATCTTGTCGGCGATCATCCCGCGCATCCCGCGCAGGGCCACGGTGCGGGGTGGGGTTGGGGTGGTCATGTGATCTGGCCGATCACGGTGCCCTTGGCCACCACTTCGTCTTGCTGTTTCAGGATGGTCAGCTTGCCCGAAGCCGGGGCGGTCATCTCATTCTGAACCTTTGCGGTCATGATTTCGGCGATCAGAGCGCCCTCTTTTACCGTCGCACCATCGCTGGCCAGCCAGGCGGTAATGACGGATTCTTCGTCGCCGTCGTAAAGGTCTTCGGGAATACGGATATCGGTTGTCATGGGCATACCTTTTCTGGGGCCGCCCCAAGGCTGGGGCGGCGGCTGGTGGTGTTTGACCGGTGAAAACTGTCAGGCCGGAACGGCGGTGCGGCAGATTTCGCGCGCAGCGGCGGCGACCTTTTCGGGGTTGGGCAGGCAGAACTGCTCCATCCCATGGGCATAGGCGATCGGCACATCGGGGTAGGCGATCCGCCGGGGCGGTGCTTTCAGCGTGATGTCGCCCGCCTCGCAGACCGTGGCGATGATCTCGCCCGAGACGCCATAGCTGTGGTAATCTTCGTCCACCACGATCAGCCGCCCGGTCTTGCGCACCGAGGCGCGCACCGTGTCGCGGTCCAGCGGCACAAGCGACCGCAGGTCCACCACCTCGGTACTGATGCCTTCAGCCTCCAGCACCTTGGCAGCCTTCAGCGCGTGATGCACGCCCATGGCGATCGAGACGATGGTGACATCGCTGCCTTCGCGCGCGATGGCGGCCTTGCCGATCTCGACCTCATAGGCGTCTTCAGGCACATGGACGTTGGCCGCAGCCTCGGTGCCAAGCCAGCCCATGCCCTGCAAGCCCTTGTGAAACATGAAGATCACCGGGCTGTTGTCACGAATGGCGGCGGTCATCAGACCCTTGGCGTCATAAGCGTTCGACGGGCTGACCACCTTCATCCCCGGCAGGTGCGCGAAGCTGCCATAAAGGCATTGCGAATGTTGCCCGGCATCGGAATAGCCGCCGCCCGTCGAGGTCATCAAGACCATCGGCACCGTGACGTGACCGCCCGAGAAGTAGATGTTCTTGGCCATCAGATTGTAGATGGCGTCAAAGCACACGCCAAAGAAATCGACGAACATCAGTTCGACCACCGGGCGCATGCCGTCCATCGCCGCGCCGACAGCGGCGCTGATGAAGCCGGTCTCGGAAATCGGCGTGTCGCGCACGCGGTCTTTGCCGAATTCATCGACAAGGCCGCGGGTGTTGCCGAAGACTCCGCCCAGTTGCGCAATGTCCTCGCCCATCACGAAAACCGCAGGGTCAATCCGCATCTCTTGCGCCATGGCTTCGGCCATCGCGCGGGCAATCGTCAGTTTGCGTTCGTTTACAATTGTCATTTCATTTTCTCCCTGTTCCGGTCACGCGAAAACTGCGGTCAACGCGTCTTCGGGTTTCGGGGCGGCGCCCTCGCGTGCAAACTTGATCGCCGCTGCCACCTTGACCTCGGCCTCTGCCTCCATCTTGGTCAACTCGGCAGCGGTAAAGGTGCCGTCCGCCTCCAGCCGCTTGCGCATCAATGGGATCGGATCCTTGGCGAACAGTGCGTCCTTTTCGCCCTTGGGCCGATAGCCCTCGGCATCGCCCATGAAGTGCCCGGCCAGGCGGTAGGTTTCGACCTCGATCAGCGTCGGGCCTTCACCGGCGCGGGCGCGGGCAATCGCCTGACCCGCCACATCATAGATTTTCCACGGATCGTTGCCTTCGACGTAGTGACCCGGAATCCCGTAAGCCGCCGCGCGCACGTCATTGCGCTTGACCGGCGTTGCCGCCGATTTGGCAACCGATATGCCCCACGCATTGTCCTCGATCACGCAGATGAACGGCAGTTTCCAGACGGCGGCAAGGTTCATCGCCTCGTGAAACGCACCCTGGTTGGCAGCGCCCTCGCCGATGAAGGCAACCGCCACGCCGGGCTTGCCCTGCATCTTGCGCGACAGCGCCGCCCCGACCGCCGGTCCCATGCCTTGGGCAATGATCCCGGCGCAAGCAAAGTTCACGGCCGGGTCAAACAGGTGCATGTGCCCGCCACGCCCGCCCGACAGACCCGTTGCCTTGCCGAAAATCTCGGCCGCC
>CAYQPD010000116.1:0-7712 GCA_964419305.1 uncultured Rhodobacter sp. | reverse complement strand
GCGCGGGCGAGCCCAAGCCCCCGGCGCCCACCACCAGCACCCGCGCCGCCTTCAGCCGCCGCTGCCCCGGCCCGCCGATCTGGTGCAGCATGATGTGGCGGGCATAGCGACCCAGCTCGCCCGCCGCAAAGCCCCCCGGCACCATCAGCCCCGCCCTGTCGAGCCAAAGCCACCCGAGCCGCGCGCCGTCTCGTCCAACTCGGCTACCGCCTCGAACCGCGCCTGCACCACCGGGGCCACGACCATCTGCGCAATCCGGTCGCCGTGCCGGATGGTATAGGGTTCGGCCCCCAGATTGATCAGCGCCACCCCCAGCGGACCGCGGTAATCACTGTCGATGGTGCCCGGCGTGTTGGGCAGGCTGATCCCGAACTTGACCGCCAGCCCTGAGCGCGGCCTGATCTGCGCCTCGAACCGCGGCGGAATTTCCACCCGCAACCCGGTCGGAACAATCGCCCGCTGCATCGGCCCCAAGGTGATCCCTCGCGCGCGATCCGCGAGGGCCAGATTGGCACGCAGATCGGCCCCGGCCGCCCCCGCCGTGGCATATTCGGGCAGCGGCAGCCCCCGGTCGGCCCCGTCATCCCACCTTACCCGCACCTCAGGCCCCATTCCCAACCCCATGTTCTTCTTTGCAAAAATACTCCCGCGCGGAGCGCACTCAGCCCTGCCCCAACGCGACCGCAATCCGCCCGGCCAGCGCCCGCGCCACCGCCACCTTGGTCATCCGCGGCCAGCTATCCGCTCCTTCGGCGGTGATCAGGGTCACCGCATTCTCGGCCCCGCCCATGATCCCGCTCGCCGCGGATACGTCGTTGGCCACGATCCAGTCGCAGCCCTTGGCGTTGCGCTTGGCACTGGCATGGGCAATCACATCGTCGGTTTCGGCGGCGAAACCCACCACCAGCCGGGGCCGCCCGGTGCCCATCCGCGCCACGGTCGCCAGGATGTCGGGGTTCTGGGCGAACTCCAGCACCGGCGCCCGCCCCGAACCATCCTTCTTGAGCTTGTGGCCCGCGGCATTGGTCACCCGCCAATCGGCCACGGCGGCGGCAAACACTGCCGCATCGGCCGGTAGCGCCGCCTCGACCGCCGCCAGCATCTCGGCGGCAGTCTCGACCCGCACCACCTGCACCCCGGCGGGCGGGGGCACCAGCGCCGGGCCGGTCACGAACGTCACCCGCGCGCCCAAGGCGGCCAGCGCCGCCGCCAGCGCTGCCCCTTGCGCGCCGCTGGAGCGGTTGGCGATGTAGCGCACCGGATCAATCGGCTCATGGGTCGGCCCCGAGGTCACCAGCACATGCCGACCGGCCAGCGGCCCCTGCCCCAGTGCCGCCGTGATCGCCGCCACAATCGCCAGCGGCTCGGCCATCCGCCCCGGCCCATGCTCGCCACAGGCCATGTCGCCGACCTCCGGCCCCACCGTCAGAATGCCATCCTCCCGCAACCGCGCCAGATTGCGCCGGGTGGCCGGGTGATCCCACATCCGCAGATTCATCGCCGGCGCCAGCAGCACCCGCTGATCGGTGGCCAGCAGCAGGGTCGAGGCCAGATCATTCGCCAGCCCCTGCGCCATCTTGGCCATCAGATCGGCGGTGGCGGGTGCCACCACGATCAGATCGGCGCTGCGGCTAAGCTGGATATGCCCCATCTCGGCCTCGGTCGTCAGATCGAACAGATCGCGGTGCACCGCCTCGCCCGCCAGCGCCGCCACCGACAGGGGGGTGACAAACTGCGCCCCGGCCTCGGTCAGCACCGGCACCACCCGCGCCCCGCGCTCGCGCAGACGGCGGATCAGATCGAGCGCCTTGTAGGCGGCAATGCCGCCGCCGATGATCACAAGGATCCGCTTGCCCGCCAGCATCATGGGCTCTCCTGCGCCTGGGTCTGGCACTGGTTTAGGGGGCCAGGCGGCGAAACTCAACTGCCCTGCTGCGGCCCGGCCTGATTGGCAAAGACTTCGCACGGGTCGCCACGATCGACCGGCGCGGTGATCAGCCACAGATCGAACGGCGCAGCCGCCCCCGGATCGGATTCGAGCTGCCCGATCGACAGCACCCGCAGCCTTGGCGCAACCGCCGCCAGCACCGCAGGCACGCCGCGATCCTTGCGCGCGTGGCCGGTGCCGGTGATCACCGCCACCGGCCCGCCGGTCGCCGCCAGCGCCGCCACCACCGCCCGCGCCAGCGCCGCATCACGCAGGCGCTGCGCCTCGACCATGCCGGGCAGCAGATCGGCAGGCAGCGCGCCGCAATGGGCCTGCGCCTGCTCGGACTCGAGCTCCGCGCGCTGGTCGGCGGCCAGCACCGCCGTCAGCCCGTAACCCGCAGCATCCGGGCCGAACACCGCCGCCGCCCCATCCTGCATCGCCCGCACCACATCGGCGCGCGCCATCGCCCCGCCGAAAATCTGCGCGCCGGGGGCGACGATGAACAGCGGATGATACATCGCGAAATCCGGCCAGCCCGCCGCCCGCCACCCCAGCGCCGCCTCCAGCGCCACCGGGTCGGCGCGGTCGGCAGGCAGCCCCAGCACCTGCGCGGGCGTCAGCATCTCGAACACCAGCGCGCGCGGTCGCAGCGCCGCCAGCGCGCGCGCCTGATTGACATGGTGCAGCGGGTTGTCGTGGACCTCGCCCAGCACCACCACATCCGCCACCGGCAGATGATCAAGCGCCTCGGGCTGAACCGGCCCGGCCGCCAGCGCGCCCGCCCAGACCCCCAACGCCACAGCGAAGATGCCGAAAATACCGATCCTGTTCATGCCAGCAAGTGTTGCACTTCCGGCCACTCATGTTCAAGCCGGTTGCGCAGCTTGGCATAGGCCGCCGCTTCGACCTGACGCACCCGCTCCTTGGAAAGCCCCAGCTCGGCCCCCAGACTTTCGAGGGTGCGCGGCCCGTCGCGCAACTTGCGCTCGGTCACGATGAAGCGCTCGCGCGCCGTCAGCGCCGCCAGCGCCGCCGCCAGCCTGCCGCGCAGCGCCGCCCCATCATGCGCCACCGCCACCACGGTGTCGGCCTGCGCGGCGTCATCCTCGAGCAGGTCGATCCATTCGCGCCCGTCGGCGTCATTGCCCTGCACCGCGTTCAGCGAGAAATCCGACCCCGCCAGCCGCCCCTCCATCATCTCGACATCGGCCAGCGAGACCCCGACCTCGCGCGCCACCTGCTCGCGCAACTGATGCTGATCCAGGCTTTCACCGCGCTGCAGCGCCTCGCGCGCCAGCTTGGCCTGCACCCGTTTGAGGTTGAAGAACAACGCCTTCTGGCTGCTGGTCGAGCCGGTCCGCACCAGCGACCAGTTGCGCATCACGTAATCCTGAATCCCGGCCTTGATCCACCACACCGCATAGGTCGAGAACCGCACCCCGCGATCGGGGTCAAACTTGTCGGCGGCTTTCATCAGGCCAAGGCTGGCCTCCTGGATCAGGTCATTCATCGGCGCACCATAGCGGCGGTATTTCGCCGCCATCGAAATCGCCAGCCGCATGTAGGCGGTGATCAGGCGGTGCAGCGCGGCCTCGTCGCGCCCGTCGCGCCAGGCATGGGCCAGCCGCGATTCGGTCTCGGCGTCGAGCAGTTCTGCCGAGCGCGCTTGGCGCGACAGGATTTGGCCGTTATATCCATCCAGCGCCATGATCCCCCCTTTTCGGCTGCGCCGCCACCCACCCAAAGCTGCAAGGCACGGCGATGACCCGAACGACAAATAACATATTTCTGCCACACCTTTCCATCGTGATCGGTGGCGCGCGGTCTGGCAAATCACGTCTGGCGGAGCAGTTGGTAACAATCAGCGCCGGCGCGCGGGTCTATATCGCCACCGCCGAAGGCCGGGACGATGAGATGCGCGCCCGCATTGCCGCGCATCAGGCCGACCGTGGGGCCGGCTGGCAGACCGTCGAGGCCCCGCATGAGCTGAGCGCTACGCTGGCCACGGTGCCCGAGGGCGCTGTCGTGCTGATCGATTGCGCCACCCTGTGGCTGACCAACCGGCTGCTGGCCGGGGCCGATCTCGATGCGGAAACCGACGCCCTGCTGACCGCGCTTGCCGCCTGCAAGGCCCGGGTGGTGGTGGTGACGGGCGAGGTCGGCTGGTCGATCGTGCCGGACAACGCGCTGGCGCGGCAGTTTCGCGACGCCCAGGGGCGGCTCAATCAGCGCCTTGCCGCCGAAGCCGGTCTGGTGGTGGCGGTGATCGCCGGGTTGCCGCTGGTGCTGAAAGGCACCCTGCCCGCGGGGCTGGCATGACCCGCTTCTGGTGGGTGCGCCATGGCCCGACGCATCAGCGGGCTTTTGTCGGCTGGCGCGACGTGGCGGCGGATCTGTCGGACCTGCCACGTCTGGCGCGTCTAAACGCCTATTTGCCGCAGGACGCGTTGCTGATCTCGTCCGATCTCAGGCGCGCCAGCGCCACCGCCGATGCGCTTGGGTTGGGGCGCCAGCGCCTGCCGCACGACCCGCGATTGCGCGAGTTCGACTTTGGCGACTGGGATGGCCGGAATTTCGCCGAGGTCGAGGTTTCGCACCCCGCGCTCAGCCGCCGGTTCTGGGAAGAACCGGGCGATGTGGCACCACCGGGCGGCGAAAGCTGGAACCGCCTTGCCGCCCGCGTCGGCGGCATGGTGGCGGGGGCGCTGCGCGATCACGCCGGGCGCGACATCATCGTGGTCGCACATTTCGGGGTGATCCTGACCCAGGTGCAGGCGGCGCTTGGCATCAGCCCCTGTCAGGCGCTGAGCCATGGCATTGAAAATCTTTCGGTCACCACGATCAGCCATGATGGCGCAGATTGGCAGATCGGTCGGATCAATCACTGCCCATGATCCGCCCCGTCAGGCGCGGGTCTTGAGCTTTGCCGCTCTTTACCACTCGTAAACCAATCGGCTCTAGCCATTAACCAAGGTAAACGGGGGGCGGGGCATGGTGGCGCGGGCCTATACGGTGGCATTCGAAGGAGTCGAGGCGCGCATCGTCGAGGTGCAATGCGCGGTGGCCGCAGGCCTGCCGTCGTTTGCCATCGTGGGATTGCCCGACAAGGCGGTGTCCGAAGCACGTGAACGGGTGCGCGCGGCCCTGGCGTCGATGTCGATCGCACTGCCGTCGAAACGCATCACCGTCAACCTCTCGCCCGCCGATCTGCCGAAAGAGGGCTCGCATTTCGACCTGCCGATTGCGCTGGCACTGCTGGCCGCGCTGGAAATCATTCCCAAGGACGAGATCGAAGGCATCGTGGCCCTGGGCGAGTTGTCGCTCGATGGTCGCCTGATCACGGTGATCGGTGCCCTGCCCGCCGCAATGGCAGCCGCCGAGCACGACCGCGCCTTGCTGTGCCCGCGCGCCTGCGGTGCCGAGGCCGCCTGGGTTGGCGCGACCCAGGTGCTGGCGGCTGCCTCGCTCGACGAGGTGGTGCGCCATTTTACCGGCCAGTCACCGATCACCCCGGCCGAAGCGGGCGAGGTGCAACCCGCCCCGCAGGAGCGCGACATGCGCGACGTGAAAGGCCAGGAACGCGCCAAGCGGGCGCTGGAAATCGCCGCTGCCGGGCGTCACCACGTGCTGATGGTGGGCAGCCCCGGCTCTGGCAAATCCATGCTGGCCGCCCGCCTGCCGGGCATATTGCCGCCGCTTTCGCCGCAGGAAGCGCTGGAAACCTCGATGATCCACTCGCTGGCCGGGCTGCTGTCCGAGGGCGGCATCAGCCGGGTGCGCCCGTTTCGCGAGCCCCACCATACCGCCTCGATGGCGGCAATCGTCGGGGGCGGGCGCGGCGCCAAACCCGGCGAGATCAGCCTGGCCCATAACGGCGTGCTGTTCATGGACGAATTCCCGGAATTTCCGCGCGCCGTGCTGGAAACCCTGCGCCAGCCGATCGAGTCCGGCGAAGTGATGGTGGCGCGCGCCAATGCCCATATCCGCTACCCCTGCCGGTTCCTGCTGGTGGCAGCGGCCAACCCGTGCAAATGCGGCTACCTTGCCGACCCGGCCCGCGCCTGCGCCCGCGTGCCGACCTGCGGCGAAGATTACCTTGGCCGCATCTCCGGCCCGCTGATGGACCGCTTCGATCTGCGCATCGAAGTGCCCCCGGTGGCCTACACCGACCTCGACCTGCCCGCTTCGGGCGACAGCTCGACCGCAATCGCGGCACGGGTAAAACAGGCGCGGGCACGCCAGACCGCCCGGTTCGCCGATCACCCTGAAACCAGGGTGAACGCCGAAGCCGAAGGCGAGTTGCTCGAGGCAATCGCCACCCCGGATGCCGAAGGCAGGGCGCTGCTGACCCGGGTCGCCGAACGCTTCGGTCTTTCCGCCCGCGGCTATCACCGCGTGCTGCGGGTGGCACGCACCATCGCCGACCTCGAGGGATCAAGGGACGTCCGCCAACCCCACATCGCCGAAGCGGTCAGCTATCGGCTGGCGTTCGCCACCAATGGCGAGGGCCGCTCTTCGCTCCCGTCCGGTCGCTCATCGCACGGGACCCGCAGCGAAGACGCCCGGGCGGGCGGATGAGCGCCCGTTCAAACCCCGCGCCTGGCCTCGATCACCTGCCAAATGCGCGCTGCCGAATTGAACCCGTCGAACCGTTCCAGTTCCTGAATGCCGGTGGGCGAGGTCAGATTGATCTCGGTCAGATAGTCCCCGATCACGTCGATACCGACGAAAATCTGCCCCTTCTCACGCAACAGCGGGCCGATGGTGGCACAAATCTGCAAATCGCGGGACGTCAGCCCCACCTTTTCGGGTCGCCCACCGGCATGCATGTTCGAGCGCGTCTCGCCCGCCTGCGGCACCCGGTTGATCGCCCCCACCGGCTCGCCATCAACTAGAATCACCCGCTTGTCGCCGCGCGATACATCCGGCAGGAATTTCTGCACGATCAGCGGCTCGCGGTTCATGCCGGTGAACATCTCGTGCAGCGAGGCCAGGTTGCGGTCGTTGGGATCAAGCCGGAACACCCCCGCCCCGCCGTTGCCGAAAAGCGGCTTGAGGATGATGTCGCCGTGACGATCCTTGAACGCCCTGATGGTGGCCAGATCCCGGGCAATCGCGGTCGGCGGGGTAAGATCGGGAAACCGCAGCACCAACAGCTTTTCGGGAAAATTGCGCACCCAGAACGGGTCATTCACCACCAGGGTCTGCGGGTGAATCATCTCCAGCAGATGGGTCGTGGTGATGTAACCCATGTCGAACGGCGGATCCTGACGCAGCCACACCACGTCGAACCCGCCCAGATCAACCTCGGCCTCCGCCCCATAGCTCACATGATTGCCGATCTCGCGCCGCACCTCGATCGGCCAACCCCGCGCCACCACCCGCCCCTCGACGAACGCCAGCTTGTCGGGCGTGTAGAAAAACAGCGTATGCCCGCGTGCCTGTGCCTCGAGCGCGATCCGGAAGGTGCTGTCGGCATTGATGTTGACTGACCCGATCGGGTCCATTTGCAGTGCAATCTTCAGACCCACGGGCGTTCCTCCTGCTCACGCCCCTAGATGACGCAAGCCGCCAGCGGTTGCAATCACCCCGGAAAATCAGGCGGCAAACGCGTTTTCCAGAATTTCGATCCGCCCGACCCCATCAACCAGTGCCACATCAAAGCGGCAATCGGTGCCTTGTCCGGCTGGTTCACCCGCCAGAAATTCCGACGCCGACGCATAGATGCGCCCCATCTGACGCGGTGTCAGATGTTGAGCCGCCTGCGCGTGAGTCGCACTTT
>CAYQPD010000115.1:0-7749 GCA_964419305.1 uncultured Rhodobacter sp. | reverse complement strand
CGGTCATCTCTTGCGCGGCGGGGGCGGCGTGCTAGGCTGAGCTCGCCCCGGGGGAGGGGGCAGGATCATGCCGCCGACCGCTGCGCGCGCCCTGAAGTCGGTGCTGATCATCGACGATCATCCGCTGTTCTGCGAGGCGCTGGCGCTGACCCTGCGGGCGGTGGCGGGGATTGTCGAGGTCGAGACTTTTGACCGCCTCGATCCGGCGCTGAACCGGCTTGCCCTGATGCCCTTGCCCGATGTCGTGGTGCTGGATCTGAACCTGCCCGACGTGACCGGGCTCGACGGCCTGATCCGGCTATGCCGGGTGGTGGGGGCGGTGCCGGTGGTGGTGGTGTCGTCGCTGGCCGACAACCGGGTGATCGGGGCGGCGCTCGGGGCCGGGGCGACGGGGTTCGTGCCCAAACACGCGCGCCGCGAGGTATTCCGGGCAGCGTTCGCGGCGATCAGCGCGGGGCACGGTTACGTGCCCGAGGGCTACCTGCCGCACACCGACCCTGCGGCCACCCCTAGTCCGCGCGACGACGCGATGGCGCGCCTGGCACGGCTGACGCCGCAGCAGGCGAAAATCCTGCAACTGATCTGCGAGGGGCGGCTGAACAAGCAGATCGCTTTCGATCTGACCATCGCCGAGACCACGGTCAAGGCGCATGTCACGGCGATCATGCGCAAGCTTGGGGTGCAGAGCCGCACCCAGGCGGTGCTGATCGCCAATGAGGCCAGCTTTGCCCGGCTGCTGCCCGAACATGGCTGACGCCTGCGCGTGTGGCGGCGTGCCTTCGGCGAGGATATTTGGGCGAAGATGAAGGGTGGTCCGTTGCACGGCGGCGGCATGGTCGCAAGACTCACGGGTGGGGGGCTGATGGACGAGGGACAGGGCGTGGTGGCGGTGGCGCGGGTGGCGGCAGGGAGGCCTGACGCCGTCGGGCGGCTGGCCGCCGATCTGGGGCCGGGGCCGTTCGCGGTGGTGCTGCTGTTCGTCTCGCCCGAGGCCGATCCGGGGCAGGTAGCGGCGGCGGCGGCACCGGGGTTCGGGGCGGTGCCGGTGATCGGCTGCACCACGGCGGGGGAAATCTCGGATCACGGCTACAGCGAGGGCGGGATCGTGGCGGTGGGTCTGCCCGCCGCGCATTTTGCCGCCGACATCCTGCTGATCCCCGATCTCGACCGGATCGAGCGTCAGGCGCTGATCGGCTGGCTGGTGCGCGCGCGCCAGAACCTTTCGCGCCAGCGCCCCGACTGGGGGCACGAGTTTGCCTTTCTGATGGTCGATGGGCTGTCCGCGCGCGAGGATGATCTGACGGCGGCGCTGGCCGCCGGCCTGGGGCCGGTGCCGCTGTTCGGCGGCTCGGCCGGCGACGGCACCCGGTTTCGCGCGACCTTTGTGCTGCACGGCGGGCGGGCGCTGCGCCATGCCGCCGTGCTGACCCTGCTGCGCAGCGATTGCCGGGCGCGGGTGTTCAACCTTGATCATCTGGTGCCGACCGAGCGGCGGATGGTGGTGACCGAGGCCGATCCCGCCCGCCGCATCGTGCGCGCGATCAACGCCGAACCGGCGGCGCGCGAATATGCGCGCCTGCTGGGCAAGGATCCGGGGCAACTGACCACCTTTACCTTTGCCGCCCATCCGCTGGTGGTGCGGATCGGCGGGCGCCATCATGTGCGCTCGATCCAGCGGGTGGCCGACAATGGCGATCTGGTGTTCTTTTCGGCGATCGACGAGGGGCTGGTGCTGACCATGGCCGAGCCGCTGGATATCGCAGCCCATCTGGCGGCGGCACTGGACGATCTGGCGCAGGGCGGGGCACCGGCGGCAATTCTGGCCTGCGACTGCATCTTGCGGCGGATGGAAGCGCTGGAAAAGCAGCAGATCGGGGCGATGTCGCAGCTTTTGCGCGCCCACCGGGTGGTGGGGTTCTCGACCTATGGCGAGCAGTTCAATGCGATGCATGTCAACCAGACCATGACCGGGGTGGCGCTTTACCCGCCGGAGCGGGTTGATGATTGAGGCGCTGATCAATCCCGCCGATCCGCCCGAGCGCCAGCGCGAAAAGCTGCTGGAAATCGTGCAGGTGCTGATGCGCCGGGTCGAGCGGGCGACTGATGATTCGGGGGCGGCCTATGCCCAGTTTCAGCGCGCCGCGATGCTGGAGGATCAGGTGATCGCCCGCACGCTGGACCTCAAGGCCGCTCTGGCGGCGGCCGAGCGCGCCAACGCCAGCCGGTCGCGCTTTGTCGCGGCGGCCAGCCATGATCTGCTGCAACCGCTGTCGGCGGCCAAGCTGTTCATGGCCTCGATCGGCGACGATACCGTCGCCCCACGCGCGCGCGAGGCGTTGCACAAGGCGCAGAACGCGTTGGGGCAGGTGGAGGGGATTCTGGGCGCGCTGCTGGATATCTCGCGGCTGGAAAGCGGGCCGCAGGCGGTCTCGGTCGGGGTGGTGGCGCTGGATCAGGTGTTGGGGCCGCTACGCGACGAATTTGCCGCCATTGCCTGCGCCAAGGGGCTGGCGTTGCGGGTGATGCCCTGCGCCGCGCGGGTGATGACGGACCCCCCCTATCTGCGGCGCATCCTGCAGAACCTGATCGGCAACGCGGTGCGCTATACCGTGACCGGGCGGGTGCTGGTGGGGGCGAGGCGACAGGGGGCCACCTTGCGGCTTGAGGTCCATGACACCGGGCCGGGCATCCCCGAGGCTGAACAGGGCAACATCTTCAAGGAGTTTCACCGCCTGAACGCGCGCGCCTCGGCGGCCGAGGGGATGGGGCTGGGGCTGGCGATTGTCGAGCGCGCCTGCGCGGCCCTGGGCCATCCGCTGGCGCTGCGCTCGCAGGTGGGGCGGGGCACGACCTTCACGGTGGGCGTGCCGCTGGCCGCTGGCACGGCGGGGGCGGGGCGCGATGCGCGTCCGGTGTCGGCACCGCCCCCGGCGGTGAACCGCATCGTGGCGCTGGTGGAAAACGATGCCGATCTGCGCCGGGCGCTGGTGCTGGTGCTGGAAGGCTGGGGCGTGTCGGTGATCGAGGCCGTCAGCGGCGAGGAAGCGCTGGCGCTGATCGACGAGATCGGCATCCTGCCCGACTGCGTGCTGGTCGATCAGCGTCTGGGGCCGGGGCAGAGCGGGCTGGAGTTCGCCTGTGCCCTGCGCCAGCGCCACGGCGCGGTGGCGACCGCGATCCTGACCGCCGACCGCGACCCAAGCCTGCGCAGCGCCTGTCAGGCGGCAGGTTTTGCGCTGCTGCTGAAGCCGATTGATCCGGTCGCGCTGCGTGCGGCGGTCGCGGTGGCGGAAATGGCTGCAGCGGCCCCCCTTACGACTATGGTGTGATAGCGCAAGCGGCGGGCGATCGCTAAGCTGCCGTCAGGGGGAACTGCCATGCAACTCAGCGATCAACGCGACATCAAGGCCGATCCGGCCACGGTCTGGGCCGCGCTGCTGAATCCCGAGGTGTTGAAGGCTGCGGTGCCGGGCTGCGAAAGCATGACCGGCAGCCCCGAGGATGGCTTCGAGGCGGTGGTGGTCCAACGGGTCGGGCCGGTTTCGGCGCGCTTCACCGGCGTGGTCAAGCTGTCGGAACTGGTGCCCGAGCGCAGCATCACCATCCGCGGCGAAGGCAAGGGCGGACCTGCGGGCTATGCCAAGGGTGGGGCGAAGGTGACGCTGGAGCCGATCCCCGGCGGCACCCGGCTGGGTTACACCGTCGAGGCCAATGTCGGCGGCAAGCTGGCCCAGCTTGGCAGCCGGATCATCGACGGTTTTGCCAAGAAGATGGCCGACGAATTCTTCACCCGGTTTCAGGCCGCGATCGAAGGACCGGGCGCGGCCGAGGAAAAGGTTGCTGATTCGGGCAAAAGCGACAAGGGTTGGTTCAAACGGCTGGCCGCATGGCTGGCGCGCATTTTCAGGGGAGGAAAACCATGACCAAGGTCACGATGACCGTGAACGGGAAACCCGTCTCGGGCGAGGTCGAGGGGCGCACGCTGCTGGCCTCGTTCCTGCGCGACGGGCTGGGGCTGACCGGCACCCATATCGGCTGCGACACCTCGCAATGCGGGGCTTGCGTGGTGCATGTCGATGGCGTGGCGGTGAAAAGCTGCACCACGCTGGCGCTGGATGTGGCCGACCGGGCGATCACCACGATCGAAGGCATGGCCAATGCCGACGGATCGCTGAGCGTGCTGCAACAGGCATTCCAGGACAACCACGGGCTGCAATGCGGCTTCTGCACCCCCGGCATGGTGATGACCGCTGCCGCTCTGCTGGCCGACAACCCGAAACCAACCGAGGCCGAAGTGCGCGCCGGGCTGGAGGGCAATATCTGCCGCTGCACCGGCTATCACAACATCGTCAAGGCGGTGCTGGCGGCTTCGGGCCAGGACGTGGCGGCGGTTGCGGCGGAATAGCGCCTGTTTTCATAAGAATGGCGGGCGTTTCTGACGCATCGCAGCAAGGGAGGATGACATGCCTAAAGATGGTGGCATCGGCGCCAGCACGAAACGGCGCGAGGATATCCGGTTTCTGACCGGCAAGGGGCGCTACACCGCCGACATCAACCTGCGCGGCCAGGCCTATGCCTGTTTTGCCCGCAGTCAGGTGGCGCATGGCCGGATCAACGGCATCGACACTGCGGCGGCCAAAGCGCTGCCCGGTGTGCTGGCGGTGATGACGGGCGCGGATTTCGCGGCCATGGGGGGTAACCCGGCGGGCTGGCTGGTGCAGTCACGTGGCGGCGAGACCATGAAGGAACCCAAGCGCCCGGTGCTGGCGCATGGCAAGGTGCGCCATGTCGGCGACGCCTATGCCGTGGTGGTGGCCGAAACCCTGGAACAGGCGCGCGACGCGGCGGCGGCGATCGAGGCCGACATCACCGAACTGCCCGCCATCGTGAACATGGCGCAGGCGGTGGCCGACGCCACCAACCGCGTCCATGACGAGATCGAGAACAACGTCTGCTTTGACTGGGGCTGGATCGAGGACAACCGCGCCGCCGTCGATGCTGCCTTCAAGGCGGCCCCGCATGTCACCACGCTCAAGCTGGTCAACAACCGTCTGGTGCCGAACGCGATGGAGCCGCGCGCCTCGATCGGCGACTATGACAGCGGCACCGGCGACTACAAGCTTTACACCACCAGCCAGAACCCGCACCTGACCCGGCTGTTGATTGCCGCCTTCGTGATGGGCATCCCGGAAAACAAGCTGACCGTGATTTCGCCCGATGTCGGCGGCGGGTTTGGCTCGAAAATCTATCACTATGGCGAAGAGGCGGCGGTGCTGGCGGCGGCCAAGGCCCTGAACCGGCCGGTGAAATGGGTGGCCGATCGGTCGGAAAGCTTCATGTCCGACGCCCATGGCCGCGATCACGAAACCACCATCCAGCTTGCGACCGACCTTCAGGGCAATTTCCTGGCGCTGCGCACCGAGACCCTGGCCAACGTCGGTGCCTATCTGTCGAACTTCGCCACCGTCACGCCCACCTTCCTGCACGGCACCCTGATGGCCGGGCCCTACAAGACCCCGCTGATCTACGTCAACGTCAAGGCGGTGTTCACAAATACCGCCCCGGTTGATGCCTACCGTGGCGCGGGCCGCCCCGAAGCGACCTATTCGCTTGAGCGGGTGATCGACAAGATGTGCCGCGAGCTGAAGCTTGATCCGGTGGCGGTGCGGCGGCTGAATTTCATCGCCCCCGACCAGTTCCCCTACACCACCCCGGTCGGGCTGGTCTATGATACCGGCAACTACGGCGCCACGCTTGCCAGGCTCGTGCAGATCGGTGATCTCAAGGGGTTCGAGGCCCGTCGCGCGGCATCGGCCAGGCGCGGCAAGCTGCGCGGCCTCGGGCTTTCGACCTGGATCGAGGCCTGCGGCATTGCGCCCTCGGCGCTGGTCGGGGCCCTGGGCGCGCGGGTCGGACTTTTCGATGTGGCCACGGTGCGGGTCAACGCCACCGGCAATATTTCGGTGATGGTGGGCGCGCACAGCCACGGCCAGGGCCACGAGACGGTGTTCGCCCAGATCGTGTCCGACCGGCTGGGCGTCCCGGCCTCCAGCATCGACATCGTGCATGGCGATACCTCGAAGATTCCGTTCGGCATGGGGTCTTACGGGTCGCGCAGCCTGGCGGTCTGCGGCTCGGCCATCGTCAAGGCGGTAGACAAGGTCATCGCCAAGGGCAAGAAGATCGCGGCCCATATGCTGGAAGTTGCCGAAGCCGACATCGCGTTCGAGGATGGCATGTTTTCCGTCCCCGGCAGCAACAAGGCCAAGACCTTCGGCGAGATCGCATTCTCGGCCTATGTGCCGCACAACTACCCGCTGGAAACTCTCGAGCCGGGGTTGGAGGAAACCGCGTTCTACGATCCGGCCAACTTCACCTACCCGGCCGGGGCCTATGCCTGCGAGGTCGAGGTTGACCCCGATACCGGCCGGGTCGAAGTTGCCTCTTTCGCCTGTGCCGATGATTTCGGCAATGTGATGAACCCGATGATCGTCAATGGGCAGGTCCATGGCGGGGTAGCGCAGGGCATCGGTCAGGCGCTGCTGGAAGCGGCAGTCTATGACGACAATGGCCAGTTGCTGACCGGCAGCTACATGGATTACGCCATGCCGCGCGCCGACGATCTGCCGATGTTCACGGTCGATCATAGCTGCAACACGCCTTGCACCCATAACCCGCTGGGGGCCAAGGGCTGCGGCGAGGCCGGGGCGATCGGATCCCCCCCTGCCGTGGTCAACGCGGTGATCGACGCGCTGCAACGCGGCGGCCACGGCAACGTCACCCATATCGACATGCCCCTGACGCCCGCGCGCGTCTGGGCGGCGATCAACGGCTGATCCGGCCAAGGGAGGAAACGATGCAGAACTTCGATTTCAAGAAACCGGGCAGCATTGCCGAGGCGGTCAAGGCGCTGCAAACCCCCGGCGCGCAGGCGCTTTCGGGGGGCCAGACCCTGCTGCCGACGATGAAGCAGGGCCTCGCGGCCCCCGATGTGCTGGTCAGCCTGACGGCGATTGCCGAGCTGCGCGGCCTGCGCAAGGAGGGTGATACGCTGGTGATCGGTGCCGCCACTCCGCACGCCCAAGTGGCGCGCGAGGTCGGCAAGTCTTACCCGGCGCTGGCCGCTCTGGCAGGCGGCATCGGTGATCCGGCGGTGCGCAATCGTGGCACCATCGGCGGCTCGATCGCCAACAACGACCCCTCGGCCTGCTACCCGGCGGCGGTGCTGGCCTCGGGGGCGACGGTCGTCACCAACCAGCGCAGGATCGCGGCGGACGACTTCTTTACCGGCCTGTTCGAAACCGCGCTCAAGGAAGGCGAGATCATCACCGAGGTCCGCTTTCCGATCCCGCAGCAAGCGGCTTACGTGAAGTTCGACCAACCCGCCTCGCGCTTTGCGCTGGTCGGGGTGTTCGTGGCCCGCTTTGCCACCGGCGTGCGGGTGGCGGTAACTGGGGCCTCGGAAGGCGGGGTGTTCCGCTGGAAAGAAGCCGAAGCCGCACTGTCGAAAAACTTTGCCGCTGCGGCGCTGGCCGGGCTGAAAGTGGCACCGGGCAGCATGATTGGCGACATGCACGGCACCCCCGACTACCGCGCCCATCTGGTGGCGGTGCTGACGGCGCGGGCGGTGACGGCGGCGGCCTGAGCCTTTTCTTGCTGGCCCAAATATCCTCGCGCGAAGCGCCAGAAATCAAGGCCCGTCCCGCCAGGGGCGGGCTTTCGCCGTCAGCCCTTGGCCCCTTGGGCCAG
>CAYQPD010000114.1:0-7804 GCA_964419305.1 uncultured Rhodobacter sp. | reverse complement strand
GGATGGCCTGGCTGGGGATGCGCACTCCGACGTTCGATCTGTCGCTGCGCCACCCGGCGATGCGCAAGCGGATGGCGCGCAGGCTGCCGCAGGACGAATGGCTGTTTCCGAACATCAACACCGGCGGCGTGGTGAAGTTCGACGAGGCCGGGCAGATCATCCAGACCATGGGCGATCTGGGGGGTGCGTCCCACGCCATGGTGACCTCGATGCGCGAGCACAAGGGGCAGTTGTTCATCGGTGGCATCTTCAACAACCGCATCGGCCGGTTCGCCATTGCAGGCGCTGACCCGGATTGGACCGGCATGCGCGCCTATTGGGGGGGCAAGCGATGATCTTCGACCCCATCCTCGATATCTTTCGTGGCAAGGCCGTCACCATTCCGCCGCTGGATGGTGCCTTTCGCCCCAACACCGCGCTCGACGATGCGCCGGTGTTCGCGCAAATGCCCGCACCGGACAATCTGGTATTCTGGCAGGGTCGGGTGGTGGCCAGTTCCGGCCCAGCCCTGATGGCACCGGGTGGCGAGGTGCTGCAGCGCTACGGCTCCGACATCACCGCGCTCGCGGTCTCGCCGCACGGCGATCTGGCGGTGGGGCTGGCGGATGGCAGCCTGACCATCGCCGGGGCAGCGGCGGCGCTGCCGACGGGCGTGCGGTGCATCACCGCGCTGGCTTACGGCGCGGATGGGCGGCTATGGCTGGCCAATGGCTCGGCCACGCTGCCGCCCGGCCAATGGGCGGCCGATCTGATGCAGAAGAACGCCTCGGGTTCGGTCTGGGTGCAGGAGGATGGCTGGCAGAAACTGGCCGGAGGTCTGGCATGGCCCTTCGGGTTGCTGCCCGACGGGGCGGGGGTGATTGTCTCTGAGGCCTGGCGGCACCGCCTGATCCGTCTGGGCGACGGCAAGCTGCGCCCGGTACTGGAAAGCCTGCCCGGCTATCCCGCGCGCCTGGCCCCGGCGGCGGGTGGCGGCGCGTGGCTGGCGCTGTTCGCGCCGCGCAACCGGCTGATCGAGTTCGTGTTGCAGGAATCCCGTTACCGACTGGCGATGATGGCCGAAGTGTCGCCCGAATTCTGGATCAGTCCGGCGCTGGCCTCGGGGCGCAGCTTTCTGGAGCCGCTGCAATGCGGCGGCATCCGCATGCTCGGGGTGCACAAGGCGTGGTCGCCAAGCCGGTCTTACGGGCTGGTGGTGCGGCTGGATGCGGCGATGAAACCGCTGTTCAGCCTGCATAGCCGCGCCAACGGCACGCGGCACGGCGTGACTTCGGTGCTGGACCATCAGGGGCAGCTTTACATCGCATCCAAGGGCGGCGACTGCATTCTTGCGCCCGCGCCGGAGGGCACCTGAATGACCCCGATCCTGAAGCTGGAAGCGATCTCGAAATCCTACCGCTCGGTGCCCGCCGTCAGCGGGGTAGATTTCGATCTGCGGCGGGGCGAGATTCACGCCCTGCTGGGCGAAAACGGGGCCGGCAAATCGACCCTGACCAAGATCATGGCCGGGGTGGTGCAGGCCAGCGCCGGGCGGATGCTGCACCACGGGCATGAGGTCAGCTTTGCCACCCCGAACGCGGCGCTGGACGCGGGCATTGCGATGGTGTTTCAGGAAACCTCGCTGGTGCCGTCGATGACAGTGGCGCAGAACCTTTACCTCGGGTCCGAGAAATTTCTCAACCGCTTGCGCGGCACCTACATCTCGGCTCAGCAGTTCCTGCAATCACTCAATTTCGGGGTTGATCCGACCGCGCTGGTGGCCACCCTTGGGGCAGCCAAGCGCCAGATGGTCGAGATCGCCCGCGCCGTGCAGCACAACGCCGAGGTGATCATTTTTGATGAGCCCACCGCCAGCCTGACGCCCGAGGAAAAACGCCACTTCTTCGCGCTGCTGCGCAGGCTCAAGGCGCGCGGGGTGTCGATCATCTTCATCAGCCACGCGCTGGAAGAGGCGCTGGAAATCTCGGACCGCATCACGATCCTGCGCGACGGCGAACTGGTGATCACCGCCGATACTGCCAGCTTCACCCGCGACAGCATCATCGCCGCCATGGTCGGGCGCAGCCTTTCGGCCACCATCTACCGCGAACGCGGGCCGGCGGCCTTGCGCAAGCCGGGGCGCAAGGTGCTGTCGGTGCAGGATATTTCCATGGGCGCGCTGGTGCGCAACACCAGCTTTTCGGTGTTTGAGGGCCAGATCACCGGGGTATTCGGGCTGATCGGCTCGGGCCGGACCGAGACTTTCAAGATCGTGGCGGGCATTGCGCGGCGCGATTTCCTGCGCGGCGGGGCGATCACGCTCGATGACCGCCCGGTGCGCTACCTGACCCCGTATGAAGCGGTGCGCGACGGCATCGTCTATGTCACCGAGGATCGCAAGTCCGAAGGCATCTTCGAGACCATGAGCGTCGGCGAAAACCTGTTCGGTGGCGTGTTGGCCGCAGGCAAGGCCAAGGCGCGGCTGGTGCGGCTGGCCGAGGTCAGGGCGCTGGCCGCCGACTGGACCGCGCGGCTGAACATCAAGGCGATCAACGCCAACGCCCGGGTGGTGGAACTTTCGGGCGGCAACCAGCAGAAGGTGGTGATCGGCAAGGGTCTGGTGCAGGCCCCGCGCCTGGTGATCTTTGACGAGCCGACGCGCGGCGTCGATGTCGCGGCGATTGCCGAAATTCACCAGATCATCAACGGTCTGGCGGATGCGGGCTTGGCGGTGGTGGTGATTTCCAGCTACCTGCCCGAGGTGATGAACCTGTCGGACCGGATTCTGGTCTGCCGTCAGGGCCGGATCGTCGAGGAACTGTCGCCGGTTGAGGCGACCGAGGCAAAGATCATGTATGCGGCGGTGCATTGATGCGCGCGCCGCGGCAAGGAAAGGACAAACCATGGCAACCGTGAAACTGATGAGCGACGCCGAGGCCGACGCGAACCCGCAGGTGAAGGCGGTATTCGACGACATCCGCGCCACCCGCAAATCCGATTTCATCAACAACTTCTGGCGGGCTCTCGCCAATCAACCCGCGCTGCTGACGCGCACCTGGGCGGCGCTGAAAGCGGTGATGGCGGGTGATTCGGTGCTTGGCCCCGTGGTGCAGGAGATGATCTACATCGCGGTTTCCAGCGCCAACGCCTGCACCTACTGCATCCATTCCCACACCGCCGCCGCCCGCGCCAAGGGCATGACCGAGGCGCAATATGCCGAACTGCTGGCGCTGATCGGCCTGGCCGGGCAGACCAATCATCTGTCCACCGCGATGCAGGTGCCGGTGGACCGCGAATTTCTGGCGCAGGAGTAGGGCGATGGACAAGGCTCTGATCGCATCCGCCCCCGGTGGCCCCGAAGTGATGGCGTGGCGCGATATCGCGACCCCCGGCCCCGGCGCGGGCGAGGTGCTGGTGCGCCATACCGCCATCGGGGTGAACTTCCTTGATGTCTATTACCGCTCGGGGCTCTATCCGTGGCCGGAAAAAACCATGATCCCCGGCGCCGAAGCGGCGGGCGTGGTCGAGGCCGTCGGTTCCGGTGTGGCGGATTTCGCGCCCGGCGACCGGGTGGCCTATGTGCTGGCGCATGGCGCCTACCGCCAGCGCCGGGTGGTGCCCGCCGATCGGCTGCTGGCGTTGCCGGCGGGGATCAGTGACACGGTGATCGCCGGGGCGCTGCTGAAAGGGCTGACGGCGCAGTATCTGGTGACGGCAAGCCATGTCGTGCAGCCGGGCGAGACCGTGCTGGTGCATGCGGCGGCCGGCGGCGTTGGGCTGCTGCTGGGGCAGTGGCTGAAGGCGCTCGGGGCCACCGCGATCGGCACCGCCGGAACGGATGCCAAGGTGGCGCTGGCGCGGGCGCATGGCTATGCCCATGTGATCAACTACCGCAGCGCCGATTTCGCCGCCGAAGTGCGCCACCTGACCGAGGGGCGCGGGGTGGCGGCGGTTTACGATTCGGTCGGGCAGGACACCTGGGCTGGCTCGCTCAAGTGCCTGGCGCGGCGCGGGATGTTTGTCAGTTTCGGCCAGTCGTCGGGGATGATCCAGGGCTTCACCCTGACCGACCTTGCCCGCGCCGGATCACTTTCCGCCACCCGCCCGGTGCTGTTCGACTTCATCGCCAGCCGGGCCGAGCTGCTGGCGCGCAGCGACGATCTGTTTGCCCGGCTGGGGAACGGCAGTTTGAAGGTTCCCGAACCGCACACCTGGCCGCTGCGCGACGCGGGTGCGGCGCACACCGCGCTCGAGGCCCGTCAGACCACCGGGGCCACGATCCTGCTGCCGTGAGGGCCGGGCGCTGCGCCGACCTACCATCAGCCCGCCAGACTGCTGCCACCGGCCCGGCTTCGCAAGGGCACGGCGCTGACCGGGGTTAGTGCGCGGCGATGCGACCGGGTGTCTGGTGGCCATAGCGAAGCCCGGCACCAAGCGGTGCCGACATTGGCGCGCCCCACAGAACTGGAACCCATCATGGCGACTTCAAAGACCCCCGAACTTCCCGATGACCTGCGTGAACAGATTGCCATCCTGCGCGCCGACCTTGCCAGGCTGACTGCCACTGCGGTCGATGATATGACTGAAACGGTCGGGGCGGCGCGCCGCAAGGCGGTAAAAACCGGCTACGAGGCCAAGGATACCGTGGTTGACGCGGTGCTTGCCAACCCGATGAGCGCAATCGGCATTGCCGCCGGGCTGGGCTTCCTGCTTGGCTTTCTCACCCGGCGCTGAGCGATGGGCGCGCAACTTCTCGTGGCGCTGCGCGATCTGACCTTGCGGCTGCCGCAGGCGGCGGCTGGTCGGATGCTGGCGGCAGCAGCGCCGCTGCTGCTGGCAACCGCCGCCGTGGTTTTCCTGACCGTCGCCGGGTTCAGCGTGCTGGTGCCAAGAATCGGGCTACCCTGGGCCGCGCTGGGCTTTGCCGTGATCTTTGCAGGGCTGGCGCTGGCGGCGTGGGCCCTGGAGCAGGCACGCGCCGCCCAAAGGCGCAGGCGGGCGGCACAGGCGCAGGCGCGGCTGGCAGCCGAGCTTGCCGCCGCAACCGCCGTGCTTGGCACGGTTGGTGCAATCGCCCCGATCACCGCGTTTCTGGCGGCCTTTGCGCTGGCGCGGCGCCATTAAGGCGCGCGCTTGCGCTGGGACGCACGGCATCAAGGCGATGCCTGGGGTCTGACCGGCGGTGATATGAGGGGTAAATGGCAGCCACGGCGGGGGGTATTTGCCGTGGCTGCTTTTGATCGACGACCAGCCCCCTGGCCGCCGACCCGTTGCGTGGTTTCCGACCGCACCCGGTATCTAGCCGGTCTGGCGTTTGAAACGCGCCGTCACGATCACCCGGACCGAAGCCTACGACAATCCACCAAGGTCGTATCGTTTCAACATAATTTTCAGACCAAAGGCCGACACGCGTTGGCCCTGGGCTGCCTTCACCCCGTGCATCAGACCATGGTTCCGACACCATCCGGACCTTGGTCGCATTGTTGCCGCCAAGAGGTCTGAGCGGTTCGGGCAAAGGTCGCATGGCAATATGCGGGGCCGACGGGGTGTGAAAGGAAGGCTCATCCCCGGCAAATGGATCGGGTGAACAACTGGAGAAGATGATGACCAAATCAGCCAAGACCTCGAACCGCCTGCTCGCATTGCTTTGCACCTCGGCCCTGCTGGCAGCGCTGCCGCTGACCTTCAGCATGGACGCCAAGACGGGCGTCCTGGCACTGGGTGCGTCGGTCGCGCTGGCCGACGACAATGGCGGCAACGACGGCGGCAACGACGGCGGCAACGACCACGGCAACGACGGCGGCAACGACCACGGCAACGACGGCGGCAACGACAACGGCAACGACAACGGCAACGACAACGACAACGACAACGGCAACGACAACGGCAACGACGGTGGCACCGGCACCGGAAATGACGGCACGTCCGGAAATTGCGATGCTGGTGCTGGTGCAATTGGCAGCACTTGTGGCACCGGGCAGCCCGCTCCGGCACCCGCGCCCGCGCCCGAACCGACCCCTGCTCCCGCTCCGGCGACGTTGTGATCCGCACGAACGAAGCGTGAGCTGATCGCATGAACCGACTGCATCAAGCATCCGTAAGGCGGTAACAGCGCCGCGACCGGTGCGGTCAGGAACTCAAGAATTGCCCCGATCCGTTTCGGTCGGGGCAATTCGCATTTGCCGGGCCGGGTCGCACCTCGCGTGCCCCCTTCCGCCCGGCAGCGCCCGGTAACGCGTCCGAATCGCTCGTCCTGGGGCCCGCCGCGCCAGCCCTCGGCGGCCCGGCACATCGCACCGTGGCCGCGCAAGGCACCCGCCCGCACCGGCCATGTTTGGCTGTGCCTTGTCGCCAACCTCAGACCAGGGTCCGATGGTCTTTCAGACTTTGGTCGCACCGCACTGCTGAGGAAGTCCGACCCCCGCGGGCAAAGGTCGAACCGCAGTATGCCGAGGCCACAGGATATGGGAGGAAGGCTCATCCCCGGCGACACAGATCGGGTAAGCAAAATCAACTGGAGATGAAGATGGCCAAAATGTTCACCACGCCGAAACGCCTGCTGGCCCTGCTGTGCGCTTCTGCCCTGCTGGCGGCAATGCCGCTGAGCGTCACCATGGACGCCAGGACCGGCGTCGTGGCACTGGGCTCTGCGGTGGCCCTGGCCGACAATGATGGCGGGCACGACGGGAATGATGGCGGGCACGACGGTAATGATGGCGGGCACGACGGGAATGACCACGGCACTGGCGGCAATGGTTTTGACGATAACGGCTACTACCAGGGCGGGACCGGGTTCGGCAACGGCAGCATCCGCGGAAATTGCCGCGGCACGGGCCGCACGGGTGGCGCGCGCAACTGCGCCCCGGCACCGACCCCTGCTCCGGCGACCTTTTGATCTGCCGTTTGATCCGCGCTATGGTAAACTGATCTGATCGCCTGAACCTGTTGCGCGGATCATCGAGCAGGCGTTAAGAGTGCCTCGGGCTTTTGCGGTCGGGGCACTTCCACTTAGGCTTGAAACATGGGCTTTTGAAAAATGAAACGCCGCCTGTTCAACCTGATTTTCCTGAGCGTGCTGCTGGGCGCGGGCCTTGTGCCGCTGGCCATTCGGGTCGATGGGCTGGGTGGCATTGCTTGGGCCGACAGCCGGAACGACCGCGAACAGAGCCGTGATCGTGGCGACAGTCACGACGGCGAAGATCACGGCGGCTCGGACGGCGGCAGCGATGGCGGCTCGGATGGCGGTAGCGATGGCGGCGGCTCGGACGGCGGCGCGTTTTCGGCTGAAGATCACAATTCCGGTCGTTTGTTCAGGGCCGATGGCATCAACCTGATCTACACCAATGGAGCCACCGAGCGCATCGCTCAAGGGACCTACGAACGCCTCGACGGACATGGTCGGGTGATCGAACGTCGAAGCGCCACCAGCGCTGATCGCTCCCGGCTTGGCGGCCTGCGTGATGGCATCAGCTCGGTCGCGCGTCGCTCGGGGGTGGAAAGCGTGATCACGATCAGCGCCGCGCGGAAAAGCATCAAGATCGTGGACAGCGCCGGCTGGACCGAATTGTTGCAAAACAACCGCTATGTGCTGACCGACCCCAATGGCAACGTGGTGACAAAGCGCGCCGCCACCGCCAAGGATATCGCGCGCATCAGCGCCGAGCTGGGCCTGAGCTGAACCGAGTCGGACGCCTGATGCGCGTGGTTCCTGCCCGCCGTCAGTCGCGCAGATGCTCGCGCGCGTAAACCGCCGCCTCGACCCGGTTGCGCACATGCAGCTTTTGCAGAATCGAGGTCATGTAGTGCTTGACGGTCTTTTCCTGCA
>CAYQPD010000113.1:0-7818 GCA_964419305.1 uncultured Rhodobacter sp. | reverse complement strand
TCAGCAGCCCACTGCCAACTTCAAACCAGTCGCACCGAGGTGCGGCGCTGAAAACAGGTAAAAATCGAGGTGCCCTATTGCTGCTTGTCCCAGATGGCGGCCCAATCCATTACACGGCGCGGGATCAACGCGCCTCGGTGGGCGATGACTTGCCCAGCAAGTCTGTTGCCTGCCTGCGCTGCCAGTGCCTGATCCTGACCCAGAAGGCGGGCCGTCAGATAGGCCGCGTTGAAGCTGTCACCTGCCGCCGTGGTATCTACTGGCCCGGTGTTTCTTCGGGTGGGGATGGAACGGGTCGAAGCGATCATTGCGCCATCGGGGCCGCATTTTACCACCACCTCGCTGGCCCCCATGGCAATCAGGCGCCGGTAGCTGGCCGCAGGTTCTTCGTCCCCCCAAAGCATTTCCTCGTCGTCAAAGGTGGCCAGACAGATGTCGGTCAAGGCAAGCATGCGCGCATAAACGCGTCGTGCCTGTGCCGGATCGGGCCCCCAGAGGCGGGAGCGATAGTTGCCGTCGAAAGCAATCCTTGCGCCAAGGGCACGGGCGTTCTTCAACAAGCCGAACAACCGGTCAAGGGACGCCGCATCATAGAGCCACAGCGTGATACCCGACAGATAGATGACCTGTGCGGAAAGAACCGCCTGCGCGACACGGTCGCTGAAGAAGTCTCCGAACAGGCCCCGCGCGGGGGCAGCGTCCCGCCAATAGGTGAAGTCTCGCTCGCCACCGGCGCTGGTGCGGATGGCGTAAAGACCAAGCGTCCGGCCCGCCGCGACCGGGCTTGCGCTGTCGTCCACGCCTTCTGCTGCCACCAGCATCCGTGCTTCAAACGACCAGGGGTCATCGCCGAAAACCGTCAAATAGCTGGTCGGTTGTCCGAGGCGCGACAGATAGGCGGCGGTGTTAAAGGTGTCGCCGCCAAAGCCCATGCGGGCGGTGCCATCGTTATCAAGCGAAAGTTCGGCCATCAATTCGCCGATGCACACCACAGTCATGCGTCAGTGACCTTCCATCACAAAATCCGCGCAGCGGTCGCCCAGCATCATGGCAGGGGCATTGGTGTTTCCGGCGTTGATGTCGGGCACCGCCGACATGTCTGCCACGCGCAGGCCTTTGATCCCGCGCACTCGCATCCGGGCATCCAGCACCGCCATCGGGTCGCCGTCGGCCCCCATTCGCGCGGTGGACGCCGGGTGGTAGTTGGTCTTGACAAACCGCCTGCAATGGTCGGCCAGCGCCGCATCGTCCATATGCGCCGGATCCGGCACCGCAAGACGCTTGATCCGGGCGGCCAGAGGTGCTGTCTGGAAGGCGCGGACGAAGAACCGCTGCCCTGCAATCATCGCCGCCATGTCGGCGGGGTGGTGCAGCAGGTTGGGGCTGACCAGTGGCATGTCGGCTGGGTTGGCCGACCGCAGTCGCACCTCGCCGCGCGACTTCGGCTTGACGACGACGGTGGTCACGGTCAGGCCATAGGTGTTTTCGACAAGGCTCAGCGTGTCTCGGTCCAGATAGACGATCGGCACGCAGAACGCCTGAATGGTCGGCTCTGCTGTGGGGTCATCCGGGTTGACGAAGGCCCCGGCCTCGACCCCCGCCGACAGGATGCGGCCCGCCTTGAACAGCCAGAACTGCAACCCGTTGAGCACCATCCGCCAGCCTTCGCCCTGCCGGAAATAGCCATAGGGTCCGTTTGCGGTGGCGATGATCGGAACCTCGGGGTGGTCGATCAGGTTCTGGCCCACGCCGGGCAGGTTGGCGACCACCGCGATGGCGTGGTCGCGCAGATGGTCTGCGGGTCCGATACCCGACAGCATCAACAGTTTGGGCGTGATCAGCGCACCGGCGGTCAAGATGACCTCGCCGCGGGCAAAGCTCTGGCGTTGCACCCCCGCCTTATCGCGCCACACCACACCGACCGCGCGGCCGTTCTCGATCACAATCCGCTCGACCCGCGCGTGCAAGCGCAGCGTCAGGCGCGGGTCACCCTGCAGCGGTGACAGAAAGGCATAGGCGGCCGATGACCGCCGCCCGTGGCGGTTCATGAACTGATAAAACCCGACACCCCGTTGCGACGGCCCGTTGAAATCGGGATTGTAAGGTTCGCCCATCCCCTGCACCGCCTGCACGAACCAGCGCGACATCTGGTCGATGTAGCCGGGGTCCGAAACCTGCATCGGCCCGCCGAAGCCATGCTGGGCGTTGTTCAGGCGGTCGTTGTCCTCCATCCCCCGGAAATGCTTCAGGACAGCATTCCACGACCAGTCCGCCCCGTCATTGTTGCCGCGCAGGGTGGCGTCCCACGCGTCATAATCCGAAGGTCGCCCCCGCATGTAGACCTGCGCATTCACCGAAGACCCGCCGCCCAGCACGTTCGCCTGCGGAATGTCGTGTGCCCGCCCGTTCAGGTGCGGCTGCGGCACCGTGGTGTGATACTGCATGAACCTGGAGCCATTGATCATCTTGAAGATGCCCGGCGGCATGTCCAGCAAGGGGTGCCGGTTCGAATGGCCGCCTTCCAGCAGCAGCACGCGGGCATTGCCGTCGGCCACCAGTCGAGCCGCCGCCACGCAGCCGGAAGAGCCCCCGCCGACGACGATGTGATCGAATTCTTCGCGCGCCATGGCGTGCGTCCTTTCCTTGGGTCAGGGGCGTTTGCCCGTGCGGGGGGTGTCAGACAGCCTCGAAGGTGCCGCGGACATATTCCCACGCGGCGTTCAGATGGGCGTTCAGCGCCGCTTCCGCGGCTTCGGGGTCGCGGTCGCGGATGGCATGATAGATGTCGGAGTGGCGCAGGAAGTTCATCCGATTGCGGTCTGGTGACCGGGGCATTTTCACCCAGTTCGGCGCGAGCCAGGCGGTGAAGGCCTTGTGCAGCGACGGGAAGACCGGGTTCTTCGGGATGTCGTAAAAAACCGCGTGGAACGCCACATCGGTGCGGTAGAAGGCGGCGCTGTCGGGGATGGCGGCCTCGTTCGCGTCCAGCGCCCGCTTCAGCGCCTCGATATCGTCCTTGCGGGCCTGCCGGGCGGCCTGGCGCACCAGCGCGGCCTCGAGGAAAATCCGGGTGTCATACAGGTTCTTCACTCCGCCCGATTGCGCCAGAAGATGCACCACAACCCCATCCGCCGCCGCGAGCGCCGCGTCATAGCCGGGGCGCCGGACCACCGGGCGAAAGCGTGGACGGTTTTCGACCATCCCGCGCGAGGCCAGCGTCGCCACTGCTTCGCGCACCACGGTCCGGCTTACCCCGAACGTTTCGATCAGGTCGCGTTCGGACGGCAGCGGTGCTCCGTCCGCCAGATCGCCCGCCGCAATGCGGGCTTCGATCTGACGCACCACCGCGTCAGCGGCGCGGTAAGTCGATGGTCTGGAACGGGCGATTTGGTCGGGCATCCGGCGCTCCGGTTTCTGGTTTGGTCTTACTATACAAAGCAAGAAAAGCAGCGCAAGCATCTTTGTTTGGTATGATTAAACTTTCCAATAAGAATCTATAAGTCCATTTTGCTGAGCATTATGAGCAATTTAGTGAATATTCCGGCATAATTGCATTTATCTGGCCCAAAATTCGCTTGACGATTCGCCATTTTTTATCTCCAACTGTTGCAAGTTTTGTCATACCAAAATAGGCGTCGCAGTGCTGCAAGAACTGACCAATCTCGAGACTGATGGCCCTCCGATACGGGCGCGGATGTTCGTTGATGGCCGCTGGGGCGACAGCATGGCGGACGGTCACGCAGTCGAAAACCCTGCCGACGAACGCGTTATCGCCACCACCACCGCCGGAACTGCCGAAACGGCCGCCATGGCCCTTGACGCGGCGCGCAAGGCACAGACGGCCTGGGCCCGGCGGCCTGCCGTGGAACGCGGACAGGCGGTCCAGGCGCTGGCGGACGCGGTGCGGGCCCATACCGATCTTCTTGCGCGGGTCATCGTGGCCGAGCAGGGCAAACCGCTGGGTCAGGCGAAGGGCGAAGTGGGCGCTACGGAAACCTTTTTGCGTTTTGCTGCCGAACAGGCGCGGCGGATCGAAGGCGAGATTCTGCCCTCTGATGCGCCGGACGAGGAAATCCAGATCCGCCGTCTGCCGCATGGCGTGGTGGTGGGGCTGACGGCATGGAACTATCCACTGGCGCTGGCCGCGCGCAAGCTGGGGCCGGCGTTGGTGGCGGGCAACGCCTTTATCCTTAAGGCGCATGAATTCACCCCGCTGTCGGGTCTGGCACTGGCGGCGCTGGCCGAACAGGTCGGGCTGCCTGCCGGGTTGTTCAACGTCGTCACCGGCGACGGGCGCACGCTGGGGCGGGCGCTGGTAGAAGGCGCGGATATGGTCACCATGACCGGATCGACCCGCGCGGGCCGCGAAATCTATGCTGCGGGAGCGGCGCAGATCAAGACTCTGCGGCTGGAACTCGGCGGCAAGGCCCCGTTCATCGTGATGGAGGATGCCGACATCGACCGCGCCGTGGCGGCGGCGGTGACGGCGCGATTCACCAACTGCGGCCAGGTCTGCACCTGCAACGAACGGATGTACCTGCATCGCGCGATTGCCGACGAATTTCTGGCCAAGTTCACCGCACAGGCTGCCGCCTTGAGCATCGGGATGCCGCTGACCGACCCGGACCTTGGCCCCAAGGTCAGCCGGGGCGAAGTCGACAAGGTCGAGGCGCTGACCGCTGCCTCCATTGCTGCCGGGGCCGAAGTGCTGCTGCGCGGTGGGCCGCTGCGCGACGGGGCCTTTGCCAAGGGACACTGGATGGCCCCGACCGTTTTACACACCACGACCAACGACCTGCCGGTGATGCAGGACGAGGTGTTTGGCCCGGTTGTCGCCGCGATGTCGGTCGACAGCTTCGATCAGGCGCTGACCCTTGCCAACGACAGCGACTACGGCCTGTCGGCCTATGTCTGGACGCAGGATCGCCGCCGTCTGATGGCCGCAGCCGCTCGCCTGAATTTCGGCGAGATCTACTGCAATCGGACCAACGGTGAACTGGCTCAAGGATTCCACTCCGGCTGGGGCCTGTCGGGTCTGGGCGGAGAGGATGGGAAACACGGCTTCGACGGATATCTCCGAACGAAGACGATGTACCTCAACTGGGCCTGAGAGGGTCCGCAACCTTGCGGCATCCGCCGCATTTCTGGGAGGAAGACATGAAAAGACGTATCCTGTTGGGCGCCGCTGCAACGGCGCTGGCCCTGTCGACGGGTCTTGCCTTGGCGCAGGGCCTGCCGCCGCTGGCCGCCAAGGACAGCTACAAGGTCGGGTTCGCCCAGACCGAAAGCAATAACCCGTGGCGCATTGCTCAGACCAAAAGCTTTGTCGACACGGCGGCGACCTGCGGCTGGGACCTGGTGCAAACCGATGCGGGAGGGTCTGCGGCCAAGCAGGTGGCCGATGTCGACAGCATGATTGCGCAGGGCATCGATGTTCTGTTCCTGCCGCCGCGTGAGGAAAGCCCCCTGATCCCCGCCGTGATGCGTGCCAAGGCGGCCAACATCCCGACCTTCCTCGTCGACCGGTCGGTCGATGCATCGGTCGCAACCGCCGGCAAGGATTATGTGACCTTCCTCGGGTCCGACTTCATCGATCAGGGCCGCCGCGTGGCGGAATGGGTCATCGCCAACCATCAGGGCGACGGCAAGATCATCGAACTGGAAGGCACCACCGGGTCGTCGCCCGCCAATGACCGCAAGAAGGGCTTCGACGACGCGATCGGCGCCGACAGCAGGTTTACCATTCTTGAGTCCCGCTCGGGCGACTTCGCGCGCGATGAAGGCCGCAAGGTGATGGAAACCCTGCTGCAGGCGCACCCCGACGTGAACATTGTCTATGCGCACAACGACGAGATGGCCATCGGTGCCATTCAGGCGCTGGAAGCTGCGGGCCGGGTACCGGGCGCCGACGTGCTGGTCGTCAGCATCGACGGCACCCGCGACGCGCTGCAAGCGATCATCGACGGCAAGATGGGCGTCACGGTCGAAAGCTCGCCGTTCTTCGGCCCGCTCGCCTGTGAAACGATGAAGAAATACGCCGCTGGCGAAACGATCGAGCCCTGGATCAAGGTGGAAGACCGCATTTTCACCAAGGAAAACGCGGCCGACAATCTGGCCGGGGCCTACTGACCCCTTCCGGTCAGCAGGCCTTGCGGGGGCCGCGTCATGCGGCCCCCAACTTTCGCAACGACAGGACACCCGGCCCACGATGGACGACCCTTTGCTGCAGATGACCGCGATCACCAAATCCTTCGGCGGCATTCCGGCGCTGCAAGATGCCATGCTGACGATCGCACCGGGCGAGGTGCATTCCATCGTCGGCCAGAACGGCGCGGGCAAATCCACGCTGATCAAGATCCTGACCGGCGTCTATCGGCGCGACAGCGGCACTGTTTGCTGGCAAGGCCGCGACGTCGACCTGCGCTCTCCGCGCGAGGCGCAGGAGGCGGGTATCGCCACGATCTATCAGGAACTGACCTTGGTGCCGCAGCGCACCGTGATCGAGAACATCGTGTTGGGGTATGAACCCCGCACCCGTCTGGGCCTGATCGACTGGCGCGTGGCCGAGGCGCGAACGCGCACTGTGCTGGACCGCTTCGGGATCGACCTTGACCCCCACCGGGCGCTTGGCAGTTATCCGACCGCCATTCAGCAACTGGTCGCCATCGGCCGCGCCGCGTCGATGGACGCAAAGCTGCTGATCATGGACGAACCCACCTCGTCGCTGGACGAGCGCGAGGTCGAGGTGCTGTTCGGCGTCATCCGGCAGTTGAAAGCACAGGGCACCTCAGTGATCTATGTCAGCCATCTTCTTGATGAAATTTTCGAGATCTGCGACGTCGTGACGATCCTGCGCGATGGCCGCACCGTTGGCGCGGCGCGGATCGCCGAGCTGACCAAACTCGACCTGATCGCCGGGATGTTGGGCCGCAGCGCCGAAGAGATCCGCAAGGCGGGCATGACCGAACTCGCAGGCAGTCCCCGGCGCGAGGGCGGCGCGGCCGTGCTGAAGGCCACCGGACTGTCCACCGACCGCCGCCTGCGCAAGCTGGACCTGACACTGCGCGCGGGCGAAATCGTGGGTCTGGCGGGCCTGCTGGGATCGGGCCGAACCGAGGCCGCGCGTGCGATCTTCGGGATGGACCGGCTGAGCGGCGGCCAGATCCTGATCGACGGCGTGCCCGCCGCCATCACCTCGCCCCGCGCGGCCATTGCGGCGGGGCTGGCGTTCCTGTCCGAGGATCGCAAGACCGAAGGCATCATCCCCGACCTGTCGGTGCGCGAAAACCTGACTCTGGCCCTGCTGCCCCGTCTGTCCCGGATGGGCGTGGTGGACACGACGCGCGAGCGGACGATCGTGGCGGGCTTCATCAAGGCGTTGGGGATCAAGGCTGCCCACATGGACCAGCCGATCCGCGAGTTGTCGGGCGGCAACCAGCAGAAGGTCTTGCTGGGTCGCTGGCTGGCCATCGAGCCACGCCTGCTGATTCTAGACGAACCGACGCGCGGCGTCGATGTGGGGGCCAAGCGCGAGATTCAGGCGATCATCCGCGAACGGGTGGAACAGGGCTGCGCGGTCCTGCTGATCTCGTCAGAGTTCGAAGAGCTGATCGAGGGCGCGAATGACATCGTCGTGATGCAGGAAGGCCGCAGCATCAGCCGCCTGTCCAACCCCGGCGTGACCGAGGATCAACTAATCCACGCGATGGCCGCCGGACCGTCCGCGGGCGGTGCCGCATGATCCGCAGGCTTGATCCCCGGTTGGCCGGGTTGCTGGTGGCGCTGGGGGTGCTGATCGCCCTGAACGTGGCGATGACG
>CAYQPD010000112.1:0-8046 GCA_964419305.1 uncultured Rhodobacter sp. | reverse complement strand
TGGTTGTCCGGCCCGATCGCAATCGCGCCTTGCGGGGCGGCAGCAACCGCAGCCGTGGCATCGGCGGCAACCGTGCCTTCGGTGGCCACGACATGGCTTGCCGCTTCCAGCCCGAACCAGTCGCGCATCTTTTCTTCGTCACCGAAGAACACGCCATACCAGATCATCCCGGCAAAGGTCGCACCAAGCGCCAGAACCCCCAGCGGGATCAGCATGTTGAGCGGGCTTTCCTTGGCGTGATCATGCTTGTGATGATCGCCACGCGGGGTGCCGTAAAAGGTCATGAACATCAGCCGCCAACTATAGAAGGTGGTCATGAAGGCGGTGATCACCAGCACCCAGAATGCAAGTTGCGAGCCGGTAAAGGTTGATTCGATGATCGCGTCCTTCGAGAGAAACCCGGCAAAGCCGATCTGGGTGCCCGGAATGCCGACCCCGGTGATCGCCAGGGTGCCGATCATCATCGCGGCAAAGGTCAGGGGGATCTTTTTGCGCAAGCCGCCGTAAGCGCGCATGTCCTGTTCGTGGTGCATGGCGGTGATCACCGAGCCGGCCCCAAGAAACAGCATGCCCTTGAAGAAGGCGTGGGTGAAAAGGTGGAACATCGCCACCGAATAGACCCCCATCCCGGCGGCCACGAACATGTAGCCAAGCTGGGAACAGGTCGAATAGGCGATCACCCGCTTGATGTCGGTCTGCACCAGCGCCACGGTCGCGGCAAAGAACGCGGTCGCGGCCCCGATCACCACGATCATGGTCCGGGCATCGGGGGCCACCTCATAGATCGGCGACATCCGGCAGACCAGAAACACCCCGGCGGTGACCATGGTCGCGGCATGGATCAAGGCCGAAACCGGGGTCGGGCCTTCCATCGCGTCGGGCAGCCAGGTGTGCAAGAACAGTTGCGCCGATTTCCCCATCGCGCCGATGAACAGCAGCACCCCCACCAGAGTGGCGGCATTCCAGGTGGTCCACAGGAACGTGAGCCGGGTCTCCGCCAGCATCGGGGCGGCGGCAAACACATCGTCGAACCGGATCGAGTCGGTCAGGAAATAAAGCGCGAAGATCCCCAGGGCAAAGCCGAAGTCGCCCACCCGGTTGACCACGAAAGCCTTGATCGCGGCGGCGTTGGCGCTTGGCTTCTTGTAGTAGAACCCGATCAGCAGATAGGACGCGACCCCCACCCCTTCCCAACCAAAATACATCTGCACCAGATCGTCGGCCGTCACCAGCGCCAGCATGGCAAAGGTGAAGAACGAGAGGTAAGCAAAAAACCGCGCCTTGTAGCGCTGCTCAGAGCCGAAATTCTGATCATGCGCCATGTAGCCAAAGCTATAAAGATGCACCACCGCCGACACCGTGGTCACCACCACCAGCATGATCGCGGTCAGCCGGTCCAGCCGGATCGCCCATTCGGTGGCGAGGCTGCCCGACTGAATCCAGCGCATCAGGACGACATGGGTGGTCTCGCCGTCGAAGGTCAGGAAGATGGTCCAGCTCAGCGCCGCCGCCAGGAACACCAGCGCGGTGGTGATGACCTGCCCGACCTGCTCGCCGAACAACCGCCAGCCAAAGCCGCAGATCAGCGCGCCGATCAATGGCGCCAGAAGAATGATCGTTGCCATAAGCTTAGCCCTTCATCACGTTGGCGTCTTCGACGTCGATACTGCCGCGGATGCGGTGGAAACTGACCAGGATCGCCAGCCCGATCGCGGCCTCGGCGGCGGCCACGGTCAGAACAAAAATGGTGAAGACCTGCCCCACCAGATCACCCATGAAACTGGAAAAGGCCACCAGGTTGATGTTCACCGCCAGCAGCATCAGCTCGATCGACATCAGGATGACGATGACGTTCCTGCGGTTCAGAAAGATGCCGAAGATGCCGATCACGAACAGCACCGCTGCCACTGTCAGGTAATGTCCAATTCCAACCATTTTTCAGTCCCTCCGGGTCTCTTGCCCGCCATGTTCCGCCCAGGCCGCCGCACGGGGCAGCCGCTCAGAGCCCCTGCCCCGGTTTGATGTCCTTGAGTTCCATCGCCTTGGCCGGATCGCGCCACATCTGGTGCAGCACGTTCTGGCGTTTCACGTCCTTGCGGTGGCGCAGGGTCAGCACGATCGCGCCGATCATCGCCACCAGCAGCACCAGCCCGGCCAACTGGAACAGCAGCAGATACTGGTCATAAAGCAGCAGCCCCAGGGCGCGGGTGTTCTCGACCTGTGCCATGTCCGGCGTCACCGCCTGACGCAGCGCCGGGGCACCATCGGCGGTGACCCAAAGCCACATCGCGATGCTGAACTCGACCAGCAACACAAAGCCGATCAGCACCGCCACCGGCACAAATTCCGACAGCTTGCCGCGCAGCTCGGCAAAGTCGATGTCGAGCATCATCACCACGAACAGGAACAGCACCGCCACCGCGCCAACATAGACGATCACCAGCAGCATCGCCACGAACTCGGCCCCCAGCAGCACGAACAACCCCGCCGCCGACATGAAGGCCAGGATCAGCCACAGCACCGCATGCACCGGGTTGGGCGAGATGGTGACCATCAGCCCGGCCACCACCGCCCCGAAGGCAAACAGATAGAATGCCAGATCTGCAACGCTCATGCGTCTTTCTCCTTCGTTTCGGTAAAGACGGACTGGGCGATTTCCAGCGCCTTCTGCATGGCGGGCAGGCCGCCGAACATGCTCATCTGCCAGATCACTTCGGCGACCTCGCGCTTGCTGGCCCCGGCGGCCAGCGCGTTGCGGATGGTCAGGCGCAACTGCGGCTCGGCCTGCGCGCCAAGCACCGTCAGCGCCGCGATGGTCACCAGCAGGCGGGTGCGGGCGTCCAGCCCCTCGGGGTTGAAGGTCTTGCCGAACCACACTTCCAGCATGTCTTTCGGCATGGTCGGGAACAGCTTCTCAAAGCCCTTCACGTCGATCCCTTCCAGCGCAGGCGCGAAAGCCTTGGCCATCTGCTGGCCCTGCTCCATCATCTGGCGGAAGATCTGGTTGAAGGCGTCGGTCATCTGTAGGGCGCGTCCTGTTCAAGGTTGCGGGCGATCTCGGTTTCCCAACGGTCACCGTTGGCCAGCAGCCGGTCCTTGTTGTAGTAAAGCTCTTCGCGGGTCTCGGTGGCGTATTCGAAATTAGGACCCTCGACGATGGCATCCACCGGGCAGGCCTCCTGACAGAAACCGCAGTAGATGCACTTGGTCATGTCGATGTCATAGCGGGTGGTGCGGCGACTGCCATCCTCGCGCGGTTCGGCGTCGATGGTGATCGCCTGCGCCGGACACACGGCTTCGCACAGCTTGCAGGCGATGCAGCGTTCCTCGCCACTCGGATAGCGGCGCAGCGCGTGCTCACCGCGAAAGCGGGGCGACAGCGGCCCCTTCTCGTGCGGGTAGTTCAGCGTCGCCTTGGGGGCGAAGAAATACTTCAGCCCCAGCTTCATCCCGATCCAGAAATCCCACAGCAGGAAATACTTGGCGGCGCGGCTGTAATCGACGGTGCGAACCGGTCCCATCCTCAGACTCCCATCGTCCAGCGCGCCCAGAGGCCGCCAAGCACTTCGTATTTCGCCAGAAACGCCACCAGCACCACCCAGCCCAGGCTCAGCGGCAGAAACACCTTCCAGCCGATCCGCATCAACTGGTCGTAGCGGTAGCGCGGCACGATTGCCTTCACCATGGCGAACATGAAGAAGAAGAACGCCATCTTGCCCACCATCCACAACACCGAGTCCGGTATGCCGGGGATCGGCGACAGCCAGCCGCCAAAGAACAGCAGGCTGATCAGCGCGCACATCAGAAAGATCGAGATGTATTCGCCGGCCATGAACAACAGATACGGGGTGGACGAGTATTCGACCATGAACCCCGCCACCAGTTCCGATTCCGCCTCGGGCAGATCGAACGGCGGGCGGTTGGTCTCGGCCAGCGACGACACGAAGAACAGCACCACCATCGGCAGGTGCGGCAGCCAATACCAGTTGAGGAACCCGTAACTGCCGCTTTGCGCCTGCACGATGGCCGAAAAGTTCATCGACCCGGTCGAGATGATGACGCCGATGATGATCAGCCCCAGCGACACCTCGTAGGAAATCATCTGCGCCGCCGAGCGCAGCGCGCCGAGGAACGGGTATTTCGAGTTCGACGCCCAGCCCCCCATGATCACGCCGTAAACCTCTAGCGACGAGACCCCGAAGATGAACAGGATCGCCACGTTGATGTCGGCCAGCACCCAGCCCGGATTGAACGGAATCACCGCCCAGGCCACCACCGCCAGCACGAAGGCCAGCATCGGGGCCAGGAAATAGACCCAGCGGTCGGCCCCGGCCGGGATCACGATTTCCTTGACCACGTATTTCAGCGCATCGGCCACCGATTGCAGCAGCCCGAAAGCCCCCACCACGTTCGGCCCCTTGCGCATCTGCACGGCGGCCCAGATCTTGCGGTCGCCGTAAACCAGAAACAGCAGGCTGATCATCACGAAGGCGATGATCAAAAGGCTTTGCGCCGCGATCAGGATCGTGATCCCCAGCCCTGTTTGCAGAAATTCAGCCATTCGTTCCTCGCATCCCTACGCATTCCTGGTCGTCAGATCGTCGGTATTCCCTGGGCGCCGCAATCGCGCACCGTCACTTCGGCGTCAATCGTCTTCAGCCCCCGGGGCAGCGCCGCCGAGATGGTGTAAACCGCATCGCCGCGCCATTTGCCAGCCTCTTGCGCCACATTGGTGCGCACATGGCGCGCAAACCCGAACCCCCGGATCAGCGCATATTGCGCCGCCGCACAGCGCGCAAAGGCGGCCACGTCTTCGCCATCACGCGCGCCGGTCATCGCCACCCGGAAGTTCACCAGGTCGCCATCAAGCAGGATGGTCTCGATCCCGCCGTAAACCGGGGTAAAATCGCCCTGCGCCGCCGCCGTATCCTTGGCACACCCCGCCAGACCCGCCGTGGCGAGCATCAGGGTTGCGGCAAGGGCGCGGGGCGGGGCCATCGCCTACTCCGCCGCCAGCGCGGTCTTGGCCCGCGCCTTCGCCAACGCCGAGCATTCGGCCATCACAACGCTCGCGCGGGCAATCGGGTTTGTCAGGTAGAAGTCGCTGATCACATTGCGGAAATCGGCCTTGGCCGGGGCGCGCAGCGGCAACGGTTGCCAGAGGTTGACCGGCACCTGATCGACCGCCCCCAGATGCGGATGCGCCGCCACCAGCGCCCGGCGCAGGCCAGCCAGACTGTCCCACGGCAAGCTCGCCCCCAGCTCCGCCGACAGCGCCCGCAGGATCGCCCAGTTTTCCTTGGCCTCGCCCGGCGCAAACCCGGCGCGAGCGGCCAGTTGCGGGCGGCCCTCGGTGTTGACGAACAGCCCGCTTTCCTCGGTGTAGGCCGCCCCCGGCAGGATGATGTCGGCGCGGTGCGCGCCACGGTCGCCGTGGCTGCCCTGATAGATCACCACCGGCCCGGGCGCGATGTCGATCTCGTCGGCGCCAAGATTATAAACCACCTCGGCCCCGTCAAGCGCCGCCGTCAGGCCTCCGGTGGTGACCGCGCCCACATCCATCGCGCCAACCCGCGCGGCGGCGGTGTGCAGCACCAGCAGTTTCGCGCCCTGACCTTCCGCCAGCTTCATCGCCTGGCTCAGCACCGCCTCGCCATCGGCCTCGTTCAGCGCGCCCTGACCGATGATCACCAGCGCCGGTTTGTCTTGCACCTGGGCGGCGGCGGCCAGCTTGACCAGTGCCTCGCGTCCAGTGCCGACATGGCTATATTCATACGTCAGATCAACAGCTTGCCCGATCAACGATACCGTGGCGCCCTTGGCCCATGCTTTGCGGATGCGGGCATTCAGCACCGGCGATTCAAGCCTTGGGTCGGTGCCGATCAGGGTGATGATCCGGGCCGCGTCAATATCCTCGATCTTTGCACTGCCGACATAGGCCGAGCGGTTGCCCGCCGGCAGCTTTGCACCATCGGTGCGGCATTCGACCTTGCCGCCCAAGCCCTCGATCAGGGTTTTCAGGCTGTAGATCGCCTCGACCGGGGCCAGATCGCCCACAATCCCGGCAACCTTGCGGCCCGTCATCGCCGCCGCAGCCGCCGCCAGAGCCTCGGCCCAGGTAGCCTTGCGCAGCTTGCCGGCCTCGCGGATGTAAGGCACATCCAGCCGCTGGCGACGCAACCCGTCCCAGATGAAACGGGTCTTGTCGGAAATCCATTCCTCGTTCACGCCGTCATGGTTGCGCGGCAGGATGCGCATCACTTCGCGGCCCTTGGTATCGACCCGGATGCTGGAGCCAAGCGCATCCATCACGTCGATCGACTCGGTCTTGCTCAGTTCCCACGGCCGGGCGGTGAAAGCGTAGGGTTTCGAGGTCAGCGCGCCGACCGGGCACAGATCAATGACGTTGCCTTGCAGGTTGCTGTCGAGCGACAGGCCGAGATAGGTGGTGATTTCGGCATCCTCGCCGCGCCCGGTCTGGCCCATCTGCAAAATGCCCGCCACTTCCGAGGTAAAGCGCACGCAGCGGGTGCAGGAAATGCAGCGGGTCATCTTGGTCGCCACCAGCGGGCCAAGATCAAGGTCTTCGCTGGCGCGCTTGGGCTCGCGGTAGCGGCTGGAATCCACCCCGAACGCCATCGCCTGATCCTGCAAGTCGCACTCGCCACCCTGATCGCAGATCGGGCAGTCGAGCGGATGGTTGATCAGCAGAAATTCCATCACGCCCTCGCGGGCCTTCTTCACCATCGGGCTGTTGGTCTTGACCACCGGCGGCTCGCCATTCGGGCCGGGGCGCAGATCGCGCACCTGCATGGCACAGCTTGCGGTCGGCTTGGGTGGCCCGCCGACGACTTCAACCAGACACATCCGGCAGTTGCCCGCGATCGAAAGCCGCTCGTGATAGCAAAAGCGCGGTATCTGCACCCCGGCCACTTCGCAGGCCTGCAGCAGCGTCATCGCGCCATCGACCTCGACCACGGTGCCGTCAATGGAGATTTTCTTGAGGTTGGTCATTTCTGCATCTCCAGTTGGGCCACACGCCGCTTCAGCGCCATCGCCGACACCATGCCGTCGTGCAATTCATCAACGCGGCGTTCCACCTTGACCACGCGAAGCCGGGTATCCTGGGTGTCTTCGCGGATCTCGCGCAACAGGCGCAAGATCAGGTTGGATTCGGTTTCCGCCATCGCCCCTACTCCGCCGCCATCGCGCCCATGCGCCCGGTCTTGTTCGCCTTGATGCGGTCTTCGATCTCGCCCCGGAACGCCCGCACCAGACCCTGGATCGGCCAGGCCGACGCATCGCCAAGGGCGCAGATGGTGTGGCCCTCGACCTGCTTGGTGACCGACAGCAGCATGTCGATTTCCTCGAGCTCGGCCTCGCCGCGCACCAGCCGGTCCATCACCCGCATCATCCAGCCGGTGCCCTCGCGGCACGGGGTGCACTGGCCGCAGGATTCGTGGTTGTAGAATTTCGACAGCCGCCACACCGCCTTGATCACATCCGTGCCTTGATCCATCACGATCACCGCCGCGGTGCCCAAGCCCGAGCCAAGCGCGCGCAGCCCGTCGAAATCCATCACCGCGTCGTCGCATTGCGCCGCCGTCAGCATCGGCACCGAGGATCCGCCGGGGATCACCGCCTTGAGGTTCTTCCAGCCGCCGCGCACCCCGCCGCAGTGGCGATCCAGCAATTCGCGCAGCGGAATCGTCATCGCATCCTCGACCACGCAAGGGTTGACCACATGGCCCGAAATGCCGAACAGCTTGGTGCCGGTGTTGTTGGCCCGACCGAAGCCGGCAAACCACGAGGCCCCGCGGCGCAGGATGGTGGGCACCACCGAGATCGACTCGACGTTGTTGACGGTCGAGGGGCAGCCGTAAAGACCCGAGGCGGCGGGGAACGGCGGCTTCATCCGCGGCATGCCCTTCTTGCCTTCCAGGCTTTCCAGCATCGCGGTTTCCTCGCCGCAGATATAGGCCCCGGCACCGTGGTGCAGGTAAAGGTCATAGTCATAGCCCGAGCCGCAGGCGTTCTTGCCCAGCA
>CAYQPD010000111.1:0-8238 GCA_964419305.1 uncultured Rhodobacter sp. | reverse complement strand
TTCGCGCCTGCCGGGGGCAGGCAGGCGCGGCCTGATTTGTCTGAGGCCAAATCCGGCAAGAAAAAAAGACAAGAAACGCCGTTCCCATCAAGGGGCGTCTTGCTCCAGGGGGCCGGGGCGGTGAAAATCCTGTTCGTGCACCAGAATTTCCCCGGCCAGTTCCTGCACTTGGCGCCCGAGTTGCAGCGCCGCGGCCATCACTGTCTGGCGCTGACCGATGCCGCCAACAGCCGCGCTTCGGCGATTCCGGTGGTGAAATACCGCCACGTCGCCCCTGCCGTCGATCCCGCTGCCACAAGGCTGGGGCGCAACTACACCCAGATGAGCGACCGCGGCGTGACGGTGGCGCGCGCGGCGCTGCAATTGCGCGACCAGAAGGGCTACCGGCCCGACGTGATTTTTGGCCATTCCGGCTGGGGCGAGACGCTGTTTTTGCACGAGGTCTGGCCCGCGGCAAAACTGCTGGTCTATGCCGAATTCTACTATCGCGGCCAGGGTGCCGATGTCGGCTTTGACCCCGAGTTCGACCCGCCCGGGTTTGATCCGGTGATGATCGCGCAGGCCCGTGCCGCGCATCTGGGGCAGGCGATGCTGCATGCCGATGCCGGGCTGTCGCCGACGAAATGGCAGGCCGGCACCTTTCCGCCCGCGCTGCGAAAGCAGATCGAGGTGATCTTCGACGGGGTCGATACGGCGGTGATGCAGCCCAACCCGCAGGCCAGCGTGACCCTGCCGGGGGGGCGGGTGCTGCGGGCGGGTGACGAGGTGCTGACCTTTGTGAACCGCAATCTTGAACCCTACCGCGGCTACCACATCTTCATGCGCGCCCTGCCTGCGGTGCTGGCGGCGCGCCCGGAGGCCCAGGTGGTGATCGTGGGCGGCGACGAGGTCAGCTATGGCCGCGCCGCCCCCGCAGGCAAAAGTTGGAAGCAGGTGTTCCTTGCGGAGGTCGCCGGTCGGCTGGACCTTGGCCGGGTGCATTTTCTGGGCCGGGTGCCCTATCCCACCTTCACCGCGCTGATGCAGGTGGCGCGCGTGCATGCCTACCTGAGCTATCCGTTCGTGCTGTCGTGGTCGATGGTTGAAGCGATGGCCGCGGGCGCGCTGGTGGTGGGCTCGCGCACCGCGCCGGTGCAGGAACTGATCAGCGACGGGGTGAACGGGCGGCTGGTCGATTTCTTCGACGTGGCGGGCTGGTCAAAGCTGCTGACCGCAGCCCTGGCGCACCCCGAGCGCTTTGCCGACCTGCGTCGGGCGGCGCGGCAAACCATCGAGCAAGGCTACGATCTGCGCCGCATCTGCCTGCCGCGCATGGTGGAATTCGTCGAAAAACACGCCCCACCCGAAGCCGCTCATCGCCCGTGACCGGCCTCTTCGCTGGCCCGCGATGACCGACCGCGAGGAAGGGAAGAGCGCCGGTTCAGATCGCCGCCGAATGCTGCGCCTTGCTCTGGTCGTATTCGTCGAACGCCCGCGCGATCATCCGCGCCAGTGGTCGCGACGGATGCGGGATGTGAAAGCCTTCGCCGTCAACCGTGACCATGCCGGGGAACCCCTGCGCCGCCGTCTGGAACAGGCTTTCGATCCGCGCCGGATCGGTGCCAAAGTCGCGGATCAGCTCGGCCCGACGCACGTGAAAATCGCACATCAGGGCCTCGATGATGCGGCCGCGCAGCAGGTCTTCACCGACAAAGACGTGACCGCGATGGGTGGAAAACTGCCGGTCGCGGATCGCCTTGGTGTAATCCGAGGTGCCCGAGACGTTCTGGGCATAGCCTTGCGGAAAACGCGAGATCGACGAGGCCCCCAGCCCGACCAGCACCGGGGCAGTATCATCGGTATAGCCCTGGAAATTGCGCCGCAGGGTGCCGCCCGCCAGCGCCACCGCCAGGCCGTCGTCGGGCCGGGCAAAATGGTCGATGCCGATCTCGACGTAGCCGTCGGCGGTGAACAGCTCGCGCGCGATCTCGAACAGGTGCAGCCGCTCGGCCGGGCCGGGCAGGGCATCGGCGGGGATCATCTGCTGGCGGCGCGACATCCACGGCACATGGGCATAGCCGTAAAGCGCCACCCGGTCGGGCGACAGCGCCAGCAGTTTCTGCACCGTGTCGCTGATTCGCGCCGTGGTCTGATGGGGCAGGCCGTAAAGGATATCGGCGTTAAGGCTTTTCACCCCGCGCGCCCGGATCGCCTCGGCCACCTGGCAGGTCAGTTCATAGCTTTGCTCGCGCCCGATCACCTGCTGGATCATCGGGTCGAAATCCTGCACCCCGATCGAGGCCCGGTTCATGCCCGCTTGCGCCAGCGCGTCCAGCCGGGCGTCGTCAACCTCGCTGGGGTCGATCTCGACCGAGAACTCGGCCCCCGCGCCCATTGGCACCGCATCGAAAATGGTGGCGGCCAGATCGCGGATCACTTCGGCGGGCAGGAAGGTCGGGGTGCCGCCGCCCCAGTGCAGCCGCGACAGCGTGACCCCCGGCGCGAGGCGGGCTTTGAGCAGGGCAATCTCGGCCTTCAGCACCTTGGCATAGGCGCGCACCGGGGCATCGCTGCTGGTGCCCTGGGTGCGGCAGGCGCAGAACCAGCACAGTCGCCGACAGAACGGCACGTGCAGGTAAAGCGAAATGGAACTGCCCGCCGGGATGGCGTCGACCCACGCGCCGAACAGCCCGGGGCCGACCCCGGATCCGAACTGCGGCGCGGTGGGGTAGCTCGTGTAACGCGGCACCCGGGCATCGAACAGCCCAAGCTGTTTCAGTTGCGATTCTATATTCATGTTTCCACACTGATATGCAAAAATCAGTCCTTACCTTGATGCAGATCAAACGAAAGCTCAAGCATGTCGGTTCCCGCCCCCCAAATGGTGCATGTGCAGTGCACCGATTGCCCGATCAAGCATCGGGCGGTGTGCGCGCGCTGCGAGGTGGACGAGCTGGCTCAGCTTGAGGCGATGAAATACTACCGCAGCTATCAGGCCGGCCAGACCGTGATCTGGGCGGGCGACCGGATGGATTTTGTGGCTTCGGTGGTGATCGGCATCGCCACCCTGAGCCAGACCATGGAGGATGGTCGCCGCCAGATGGTCGGGCTGTTGCTGCCGTCGGATTTCGTCGGTCGCCCCGGTCGCCCCGGTGTTGCCTATGACGTGACCGCCACCACCGACATGGTGATGTGCTGCTTTCGCAAGAAGCCGTTCGAGGACATGATGCTGGCGCTGCCGCATATCGGCCAGCGGCTGCTGGAAATGACGCTCGACGATCTCGATGCGGCGCGCGAGTGGATGCTGCTGCTGGGGCGCAAGACGGCGCGCGAAAAAATCGCCAGCCTGATCGCGATCGTGGCGCGGCGCGATGCCGCGCTGGGCTTGCGGGCGGCCAGCGGGCAGATGGTGTTCGATCTGCCCCTGACGCGCGAGCAGATGGCCGACTATCTGGGTTTGACGCTGGAAACCGTCAGCCGCCAGGTCTCGGCGCTGAAGCGCGACCGGGTGATCGTGCTGGTCGGCAAGCGCCATGTCACGGTGCCCGATTTTGACCGCCTGCTGGAAGAGGCGGGCGACGACAGCGATGGCGGCATGCTGAGCTAGGCCGCGCCTGGCTGGGCGGGCGCGTTTTCGCGCCTGCCACGGGCAGGCAGGCGTGGCCCGATTTGACGCGTGTCAAATCGGGCAAGAGAAGTCTGCGGTTCCACTTGACCCCATCTTGCTTTAGTGCGCCAGGAACACCGGCACCGCCGAGTGTTCCAGCATGTTGCGGGTGGCCCCGCCCAGAATCGCCTCGCGGAAGCGCGAATGACCGTAGGCCCCCATCACCAGCAGATCGGTGTTCTCGTCCAGCGCGTGGCGTGCCAGCACGTCGGACACCCGCGGCATGGTGCGGGCCAGCACCGAAACTTCGGCATGAACGCCGTGACGCACCAGCATCTGGCACAGCGCGCCGCCGGGATCTGATCGTTCCGGGCCATGGGTCGGCGGGTCGATCACCGCGATATCGACGATGCTGGCCCGCTTGAGGAACGGCAGGGCGCGGCGCACGGCCACCATGGCCTCGCGGCTTTGGTTCCAGCCGATCACGATCCGGCTTGGCAGTTTTGCCCCCGGCAGGCCACCCTCCGGCAGAATCAGCACCGGGGCCTGACCCTCGAACAGCGCCGCCTCGACGATGGTCTCGGCCTCGACCCCCTGACCGGGGCCGTAGGGGCGGGGCAGCACCACCAGATCGCTGAACCGCGCCCGCAGCATCACCAGATCGACCAGCCCGCCAAGCTGGGCCATTGCGCTTTCAACCGTCCAGCGCAGCCCCATCGGCTGGCTGTCAAGGGCGGCACGAACCGCTGCCTCGGCGGCCTTGGCGTCGGCCTCGGCGCGCTCGGTTGCCACCTGCAGCAGCACCGCGCCGCCGCCGACATAGGAATAGCCGACCTGGGTGCGGTCGATGCCGAGGGCCAGCACGTCAAGATGCGCGTCCAGCGCCAGCGCCAGTTGCGCCGCCGCTGCGACTGCGGGCCCGGCCTTGTCGGCCGATGTCACAATGGTGGTCAAAGACTTGTAGGCCATATGCGGAACTCCTTGCCAACTTCACCGGATCGCAGTTTACTGCGCCCAGGTTGTCCGTGCCTTGACTTCGATCAACGGCGGTGCGGCGATTATTTGACATGGATCAAGGTCAGTACTTGACATAGATCAAGGTCGCTTTGTCGCATTGCCAAATAAAGCTGGGCCGTCAGAAGTGAGACAACAACAATAATTCCGGCCGGGATCCGCCTCGAGTCGGGAACGGGAAAAAGTGGAGGGACGCATAATGTGGGATTACGTCAAACTGATCGCGCTGGGCGCGATCGCGGTGCTTGCCGCGATCGCCGCCAGTTACGCGCGCGATCTGGCCTATCAGGTGAACGCAATCGAGATCATGATTGCCGCTGGTATCGCCTTCTTGTGGGTGCTGCGGCACACGGGGCCCAAAGTGGCACCGTCGAAACTGGAATACATGGACGACGTGGTGCGCGCCGGGGTGATCGCCACCATGGGCTGGGGGGTGGTCGGATTTCTGATGGGCGTGACCATCGCCAGCCAGCAGGCCTGGCCCTGGCTCAACCCCGACTGGTCGATGGGGATTCTCAACTTCGGGCGGCTGCGCACGGTGCACACCTCGGCGGTGATCTTCGCCTTTGGCGGCAACGCCCTGATCATGTGCGCCTTCTACATCGTGCAGCGCACCTGCGCGGTGCGGCTGTGGGGCGGGAACCTTGCGTGGTTCGTGTTCTGGGGCTGGAACCTGGTGATCGTGCTGGCGGCCTCGTCCTACATCCTGGGCGCAACCCAGACGCATGAATATGCCGAACCCGAATGGTATATCGACATCCTGCTGACGATCGTCTGGGTGGCCTACCTGGTGGTGTTCATGGGCACCCTGCTGACCCGCAAGGAGCCGCACATCTACGTCGCCAACTGGTTCATCCTGGGGATGATCCTGACCACGGCGATGCTGCATCTGGGCAACAACCTGACGGTTCCGGTGTCGATCTTCGGGTCGAAATCGGTGTCGCTGTTCTCGGGCGTGCAGGATGGCATGACGCAGTGGTGGTATGGCCACAACGCGGTGGGCTTCTTCCTGACCGCCGGCTTTCTTGGCATCATGTATTACATCGTGCCGAAACAGGCCCAACGTCCGGTTTACAGCTACAAGCTGTCGATCGTCCACTTCTGGGCCCTGATCTTCATGTATATCTGGGCCGGGCCGCACCATCTGCACTACACCGCGCTGCCGGACTGGACCACGACGCTGGGCATGACGTTCTCGGTCATGCTGTGGATGCCGTCGTGGGGTGGCATGATCAACGGCCTGATGACCCTTTCCGGGGCATGGGACAAGCTGCGCACCGACCCGATCCTGCGGATGATGGCGCTGGCGATCGGGTTCTACGGCATGTCCACCTTTGAAGGCCCGATGATGGCCGTGCGCTCGGTCAACGCGCTGTCGCACTTTACCGACTGGACCGTCGGTCACGTGCACTCGGGGGCGCTGGGCTGGAACGGCATGATCACTTTCGGGGCGCTTTATTACATCACCCCGATGGTGTTCAACAAGGTCGGCATCTACAGCGTCAAGCTGGTGGCCTGGCACTTCTGGTTGGCGACGATCGGCATCGTGCTTTATATCTCGGCGATGTGGGTGTCGGGCATCATGGAAGGCCTGATGTGGCGTGAAGTCGATGCCAACGGTTTCCTGGTGAACGCCTTCGCGGACACCGTGGCGGCCAAGCATCCGTTGCTGGTGACGCGCATGGTGGGTGGGCTGTTCTACCTGACCGGTGGTGTCATCATGGCCTACAACCTGTGGAAAACCGTGACGACCGCGCCCTCCCGGGCAACGGCCGGCTCGGTTGTCCCGGCTGAATGAGCGGAGGGAATCATGGCTTTTCTTGACAAACACGCGATCATCGAAAAGAACGCGATCCTGCTGATGGTTCTCAGCCTGCTGGTGGTCTCGATCGGTGGCCTGGTGCAGATCGTGCCGCAGTTCTACCTCGACAACACCATCGAGAAGGTGGACGGGATGCGTCCCTACACCCCGCTCGAACTGGCGGGGAAGGACATCTTCATCCGTGAAGGCTGCATGAACTGCCACAGCCAGATGGTCCGTCCGCTGCGCGACGAAGTGGAACGCTATGGCCACTACAGCCTGGCGGCGGAATCGATGTATGACCACCCCTACCTGTGGGGCTCCAAACGCACCGGGCCGGATCTGGCCCGGGTCGGCGGGCGTTACTCGGACGCCTGGCATGTCGATCACATGACCAACCCGCAATCGGTGGTGCCGGAATCGATCATGCCGAAATACAGCTTCCTGTCGCGGGTCGAGATCGACGGGCGCTATATCCAGGAAGAAATGGCGACCAACCGGATCGTCGGGGTGCCTTATACCGACGAGATGCTGGCCACCGGGCTTGAGGACTTCAAGGCTCAGGCCGACCCGGATGCCGATACCGAGGCGCTGCTGGTGCGCTATCCCAAGGCGCAGGTGCGCAACTTTGACGGCCAGCCGCAACTGACCGAAATGGATGCGCTGATTTCCTACCTTCAGATGTTGGGCACGCTGGTCGATTTCTCGACCTTCACGCCTGACGCCAGCCGGTAAGGGGGTGCAAGATGGATGACTCAACCTACACCGTCCTGCGCACCTTTGCCGATACCTGGGGTCTGGTGGGGATGGTGGTGTTCTTCGTGGGCGTGCTGTTCTGGGCGTTCCGCCCCGGCAGCCGCAAGGTTCACGAGGTGGCTGCCACCGCGATCTTTCGCAACGAAAAGCGGCCTGCCCGCTTTCCGATCGACCCCACCACCGGCGCCCAACTGAAGGAGGCATCGAAATGAGCGAACGTCATGGAAAAAAAGAACCCGGCAAGATCGAAACCACCGGTCATAGCTGGGACGGTATCGAGGAGCTGAACACGCCGCTGCCCGGCTGGTGGGTGTGGTGCTTCTACGCCACCATCGTGTTTGCCGCCGGCTACATGATCGCCTATCCGGCCTGGCCGCTGGTGCACAGTGCCACGCCGGGGCTGCTCGGGTTCTCGAACCGGGGGGCGGTGGAAGCCGAGATCAAGCGCTTCGACGATGCCAATGCCACGATCAAGGCAAAACTGGTTGCCGCCGACCTGACCGCGATCAAGGACGATCCGGCGCTGGCGGCCTATGCCAAGAACGCCGGAGCGGCGGTGTTCCGCGCCAACTGCGTGCAGTGCCATGGTTCGGGGGCTGCGGGTGTGAAGGGCAAGGGCTATCCCAGCCTGCTCGACAACGACTGGCTGTGGGGCGGCGACATGGAGTCGATCCATACCACCGTCACCCACGGCATCCGCAACACCACCGACGAGGATGCGCGGTTCTCGCAGATGCCGGCCTGGGGCGAACAGTTGTCGCCCGAGGAAATCGCGCAGGTTGTGCAATACGTGCGCCAGGTCTCGGGGCAGGCGAATGACGCGGCGCTGGCGACTGCCGGGGCCACGATCTTTGCCGACAACTGCGCTGCCTGCCATGGCGAAGACGCCAAGGGTGGCCGTGACTTCGGTGCGCCCAACCTGACCGATGCGATCTGGCTTTACGGTGGCGACGTGGCCAAGCTGACCGAAACCGTGACCTTCTCGCGCTTCGGCGTGATGCAGAACTGGAGCCCGCGGCTGTCGGAAGACGAAATCCGCGCGGTCGCGTTCTACGTCCACGGTCTTGGTGGCGGCGAGTAA
>CAYQPD010000110.1:0-8247 GCA_964419305.1 uncultured Rhodobacter sp. | reverse complement strand
TTTCCCGATCCCAGCCCGCTGACCCAATACAGCGCCGGTGGTTTTTCCCAGCCGATCCGGCGGGTGCTGGGCACCAATCTGCTGGCTGCGCGCGAGACGGTGGTGATGCCGCCGCCGGGCGACATGAACCCGGCGCGGCTGACCGTGCATTATGCCGATCCGGCGTGGGAGCGCATCTATGCCCCGATTGCGGGGATCGTGAGCGCGGTGGCGCTGCAGATGAACCGGCTCCAGTTCCTGACGATCCGGCGCTATCTGAGCCTGGTGTTCATGTCACTCATCCTGCTGCTGCTGGGGCTGATGCTATGGTTCTGATCTTCAACCTGATGGTTCAGGGGGTGCAGATGTTGCTGGTGGTGGCGCTGGCGCCGCTGCTGGTGGGCGTCACCCGAAAGGTGCGTGCCCGGCTGCTGCGCCGCAAGGGTGCGCCGCTGATCCAGCCCTACCGCGATCTGCTGCGGCTGATGCGCAAGGAAGTGGTGCTGGCGGAAAATGCCTCGTGGCTGTTTCGCACCATCCCCTACCTGGTGTTTGCCGCAACCTGGGTGGCGGCGGCGCTGGTGCCGACATTCGCCACCGGGCTGCATTTCAGCTGGACCGCCGACCTGATCGCGATCGTGGCGTTGCTGGGATCGGCGCGGTTCTTTCTGGCGCTGGCGGGGATGGATGTCGGCACCAGTTTCGGCGGCATCGGCTCGAGCCGCGAGATGATGATCGCGTCGCTGGCCGAACCGGCGATGATGCTGACGGTGTTCTCGCTGGCGCTGATTGCCGGATCGACCCAGCTTTCGACGGTTTCGGCCTTCATGGCCTCGCCGGTGGTGGGTCTGCGGGTCAGCCTTGGCATGGCACTGGTGGCGCTGGTGATCGTGGCGCTGGCGGAAAACGCCCGGATTCCGGTCGATAACCCCAACACCCACCTCGAGTTGACGATGGTGCACGAAGCGATGGTGCTGGAATATTCCGGTCGCCATCTGGCGATGATCGAGCTGGCCGGGGCGCTGAACCTGCTGCTTTACGTCTCGCTGATCGGCTGCATTTTCGTGCCCTGGGGGATTGCAAACCGCGCCACCGGCGAGAATGCGGCGGACTACCTGCTGGCGATCGTGCTTTATCTTGCCAAGCTGGGGGCGGCCGGGGCGTTGCTGGCGGTGTTCGAGGTCTCGATTGCCAAGATGCGGGTGTTCCGGGTGCCCGATTTCCTGGGCATTGCGCTGATGCTGGCCTTGCTTGGCACCTTGCTTCTGTTTGTGACGCGGAGCCTGTGATGGAAAGACTGGCCTTCGATCTGGCGCATCTTCTGGCGGGCGGGCTGCTGCTCGTCAGCTTTCTGATGATCTATCAGGACCGGCTGTTCGCGCTGCTGCACGTCTTTGCCCTGCACGCGGTGGTGCTGTCGCTGTCGGTGGCATGGCAGGCCTACAATCAGGGCGCGCCGCACCTTTACGTGACCGCGGCAATCGCGCTGGTGTTCAAGGGCTTCGTCATCCCGATGGCGCTGCGCCGGATCGTCAAGCAACTGGGCATTCACCGGGAAGTCGAGCAGGTGGTGGGCATCGGTCTGACGATGATGGCCGGGATCGGGCTGGCGGCGCTGTCGATCATCCTGATCCTGCGGGTGACCGAGAACGCCGACGCCTTTGCCCGCGAGGATCTGGCGTTTGCGCTGGCGGTGGTGCTGCTGGGCCTTCTGATGATGGTCACGCGGCGCAATGCGGTCAGCCAGGTGGTGGGCTTCATGTCGCTGGAAAACGGCTTGATTCTGGCTGCTGCGGGGGCGCGGGGGATGCCGCTGGTGGTCGAGATCAGCGTCGCTTTCTCGGTGCTGATCGCCTTCATCGTCATCGGGGTGTTCCTGTTTCGCATCCGCGAGCGCTTTGACTCGGTCGATATCAATGCGCTGGAAGAATTCCGGGGAGATCAGCCATGATGGAGCTGTTTGCCAACCCGGTGCAGATCATCGTCGGCGCGCCGATCGTGGCCGCCGTGGTGCTGGCCGTGCTGCCCGGCTATCGCTGGTCGGCGCGGCTGAACATGCTGGCGAGTTTCATCACGTTTCTTGCCGCACTGGTGGTGCTGTTCGGTGTGCGGCCCGCGCCGGGGGCCTATTTTCTGGTTGATGAGCTGAACATCGTGTTCATCGTGCTCAACACCTTCGTCGGTTTCACCGCCTCGACCTTTTCGGCCAGCTACATCAGTCACGAGCTGGAGACCGGGCGGCTGACGCCGAGCTATCTGCGCTTCTATCACGCCATGTATCAGTTGATGATGTTCGGCATGAACCTGTGCCTCGTGTCCAACAACATCGGTCTGATGTGGGTGGCGATCGAGCTTGCCACCCTGTCAACGGTGCTGATGGTCGGCATCTACCGCACCCCGGAAGCGCTTGAGGCGGCGTGGAAATACTTCATCCTCGGGTCGGTCGGCATTGCGCTGGCGCTGTTTGGCACCATCCTGGTCTATCTGGCGGCGCAGCCGGTGCTGGGCGAGGGTTCGGCCTCGATGATCTGGACCAACCTGCTGGCCAATGCCGCGAAGTTCGACCCGGCGCTGCTTAACCTCGCGTTCATCTTCCTGATGCTGGGCTATGGCACCAAGATCGGTCTTGCCCCGCTGCATGCCTGGCTGCCGGATGCCCACGCCGAAGGCCCGACCCCGATCTCGGCGGTGCTGTCGGGGCTGCTGCTCAACGTGGCGCTTTATGCGGTGTTGCGTTTCAAGATGCTGATGTCGGCCAATCCCGATGCGCTGTCGCCGGGGCCGCTGATGATCCTGCTGGGGCTGGTGTCGCTGATCTTCGCGGCGCTGATGCTGTACAAGCGGCGCGACATCAAGCGGCTGTTCGCCTATTCGTCGATCGAGCACATGGGCATCATCGTGTTCGCCTTCGGGATGGGCGGTCCGCTGGCCAATTTCGCCGGGCTCTTGCACATGGTGATGCACAGCCTGACCAAATCGGCGATCTTCTTTTCGGTCGGGCACGTGGCACAGATCAAGGGCACCCAGAAGATCGCCGAGATTCGCGGCCTGACCCAAAGCCATCCGGTGCTGGGCTGGGGGCTGGCGGCCGGGGTGCTGTCGATCGCCGGAATGCCGCCTTTCGGGGTGTTCATGAGCGAGTTTCTGGTGGTCAGTTCGACCTTCAGCCGCGCGCCGGTGCTGGCGCTGATCCTGGTGCTGGGCATCCTCTTGGCGTTCGGCGCGCTGCTGTTGCGCCTGACCGGGTTTCTGTTCGGCGAGCCGACCGGCTCGCTCAAGCCATCCGAGGCCTCTTACGTTCCGCTGTTTGCGCATATGGCGCTGGTGCTGGTGGCCGGGGTCTATCTGCCGGGTCCGATCGTGACCTGGTTTCAGGCCGTGGCAAAGCTGCTGGGTTAGGGGGCAAGATGCCGGATATTCCCGAAATGATCGCGCTGGCACCGGCCGATTTCCGCACCCGGCCGCTGGTGCACAACCACGTGACGCGGGCGCAGTGGGCGGTGGCCTCGGGCGATCTGTCGCGCGGCACGCTGACCCTGCTTAGTCTCTGGGCCAGCCGCAGCGGGGTGCATATGGCGCTGATGGATACGGCGACCAAGCGGATCGGCGTGCTGAGCTACGAAAGCCGCGCCAAGACGGTGCCTTCGGTCAGCCGCTGGCACGCCCCGGCGCAGCGGCTGGAGCGCGCGATGGTCGATCTGTTCGGGCTGGAAATTTCGGATCTGCCTGACAGCCGACCCTGGCTCGATCACGGTCGCTGGAACAAGACCCATCCGCTGGGCAGCAAGGCCGCCGCCGCCGCCCAGGCAGCACCTTACGATTTTCTGCCGGTGGTCGGCGAAAGCCTGCATCAGGTGGCGGTCGGTCCGGTGCATGCGGGCATCATCGAGCCGGGCCATTTCCGCTTTACGGTGCAGGGCGAGATCGTGGTGCGGCTGGAGGCGCGGCTGGGCTACACCCACAAGGGGATCGACGGCCTGCTCAAGGGGGCAACGGTCGAGCGCGGGGCACAGCTTGCCGGGCGCACCTCGGGCGACAGCACGGTGGCCTACGCCTGGGCCTATGCGCAGGCGGTTGAGGCGGCGCTGGCGGTCGAAGTGCCCGAGCGCGCGATCTGGCTGCGCGCCCTGATGGCCGAGCTCGAGCGGGTGGCCAACCATGTCTCCGACGTCGGCGCGGTGTGCAATGATGCCGCCTTCAGCATGATGCTGGCGCAATGCTCGATCTTGCGCGAACGGGTGCTGCGGGTATCGGACGCCTGTTTTGGCCACCGCATGATGCGCGACAAGATCGTGCCCGGCGGCGTCAGCCATGATCTGCCCGACGATGGCGCGCGCATCCTGCATGATCTGGTGACCGAGGTGCGGCGCGGCTTTGCCGCGATCGTGGCGCTCTACGATGGCAACGCCTCGATCCTCGACCGGACCGTCTCGACCGGCAATCTGAGCCACGATCTGGCGGTGCGGTTTGGGGCGGGCGGATATGTTGGTCGCGCCTCGGGCCGCAATTTCGACACCCGCCGCGATCTGGCCTACGCCCCCTATGATCAGTTGCACTTCGAGGTGCCGCTGCGCCACGATGGCGATGTCAACGCCCGGATCTGGCAACGGATCGACGAGGTTGGCGAAAGCCTGTCGATGATCGACCAGATCCTTGACCGCCTGCCGCCGGGGCCGGTGCTGGTGGCGCTGCCCGTGGTCCATGAGACGCGCGAGGGGCTGGGGCTGGTGGAAGGGTTCCGGGGCGATGTGCTGGTCTGGGTCAGCCTTGATGCCAAGGGCCGGATTGCGCGCTGCCACCTGCGCGATCCCTCGTGGTTCCAGTGGCCGCTGATGGAAGCGGTGGTCGAAGGCAATATCATCGCCGACTTCCCGCTGTGCAACAAATCGTTCAACTGCTCGTATTCCGGGCACGACCTGTGAAGGCTTCGCGATGCGCAAGTTCCTGCTGCAAGGACTGATCCACAAGCCCCTGACCGAACCCGCGCCGCGGGTCAGCGGCAGTGCGCTGGAGGAAATGGGCCACGCGGTGCAGCATCTGCTTTACCGCCGCCTGGGGCGCAGCCTGTCGATCCGGATGATCGACCCCGGTTCGTGCAATGGCTGCGAGATGGAGATCAATGCGCTTGGCAATCCGTTCTACGATCTGGAACGGTTCGGGCTGAAATTCGTGGCCTCGCCGCGCCATGCCGACGTGCTGATGGTCACCGGGCCGGTCACGCGCAACATGCGCGAGGCCTTGAAGCGCACCTATGACGCCACGCCGGAACCGAAATGGGTGATCGCCGTGGGGGATTGCGCCCGCGACGGCGGCTGTTTTGCCGGCAGTTACGCGGTGGCCGGCGGGGTGGCCGCGGTGGTGCCGGTGGACATGCACATCCCCGGCTGCCCGCCCAACCCGACCACCCTGTTGCAGGGTCTGCTGGCGCTGCTGGAACGCAGCGGCACCAACAAGGGCACGATCTGAGCCGCCGACCGTCGGGTTTCAGGGTCGCCCGCCGCAACGCGTTCCGGTGCCTGCGATTTCTTTCAGCCTTAGGTCTGAAAGCCGCCAATGTTCAGCTTTCTGTCAGGCGGCCCTGCCACCCATGATGAAGTCGAAGAACCAAAGGCGGGAATCGGGGCGATGCGGGTTGAGTTCATCACGAGTGGCCATGAATTGTGGCAGGCGGCAACCGACCACATCAAGGCGGTTTACCGGCAGGCTTATGGCGCGGCCGTGCATGACTTTGCCCCCGAGCTGGCGGTTACCACCAATGCGACCGGAGCCGTGATCTGTGCCGCCGGGGTGCGTGACGGTGCCGCGGGTCTGTTCTCGCAGGTCTATCTCGATGCCCCGATCCACCGGGTTCTGGCGGCGCGCACCGGGCTTGATGTCGCGGCCAGCGATCTGGTCGAGGTCGTCACAATGGCCTGTTCGCGCCCGGCGGCGGCGCTGCCGCTGCTGGATGCAATTGCCGAAGAAGGCCGGGCGCGGGGCAAATCCTGGGGTATCTTCACCGGCACCAGGCCGCTCTGGACCATGCTGATGCGGGCCGGTCTGCCGATCGTGCGACTGGCCCCGGCGCGACCGGAACGGCTGGCCAATCCCGGCACCTGGGGCAGCTATTATGCGACCGACCCCTGGGTCTGCGCCGTCAACGAGGCGCACCAGACCCGCCTCAGCTTCAACCCGCGTCTGGTGCTGCACCGCCCTGCCGCGCCGGGCAAGGTCGGAGTTGCGGCATGAAGACCGTGTTCGCGGCCCTGACCCGCAACCGGGCCGATTTTCCCTCGGTGCCCGCCTTTTGCCAGGGGCAGGACCGGCTTGACTGGGCCACGTTGGCCGGACGGGTCTATGCCGGGGCGCGGGCGTTGAGCGGCGCGCCACAGGTGATCGCGGTCGCTCTGCCCAACGGCCTCGACTATGTGGTGGCCGATCTGGCGGTAACGCTGGCGGGCAGGCGGCTGGTGCCAATTCCGCATTTCTTCAGCGCCGAGCAGATTGCCCATATTCTGCGCGACGCCGGGGTGCAGGCGGTGATCGGGCGCGATCTTGGCCTGCCGGTGCTGACCTTGCCGACTGCTGCCGCAGCGCCCGTTGACTATGCGGCCAAGGCCGAGCGGGTGATCTATACCTCGGGATCGTCGGGCACGCCCAAGGGGGTGGTGCTGGGCGATCGCCAGATCGGAGCCTCGCTGGCCGGGCTGAGGGCCGCATTTGCGCCGGACCGGACCGATATTCATCTTTCAATCCTGCCGCAGTCGCAGTTGCTGGAGCAGATCTGCGGCATCCTGCTGCCGATTCTGGCCGGGGCGCAGGTGGTGATCGCCCCCGAGGCCACCCCGGCGCTGTTTGGCGGGCCGATCGCGCCGATGGTCGCGGCGTTTGATGCGGTGCAGCCCACCACCAGCCTGATCGCCCCCAGGCTGCTGGCGGCCTGGGTGGCCGACCTTGCCGCGCGTGGTGCCAACCCGCCCGCCAGTCTGCGCTATGTGGCGATTGGAGGTGCCCCGACCGCGCCCGCCCTGCTGCACCGCGCGCTGGCCTTGGGGATTCCGGTGCATGAAGGCTATGGCCTGTCCGAGGCCTGTTCGGTGGTGGCGGTGAACCGCCCCGGCGACAATCACCCCGGCAGCGTGGGCCGGGTGCTGGACGGGATTACCGTCACCATCGACGCGGGTGAGATCGTGGTTTCCGGCCCGACCGTGATGCAGGGCTACCTTGGCCAAACGATCGCTCCGACGGCGTGGCGCACCGGCGATCTGGGCCATTTCATCGGCGACCGGCTGGTGATCGAGGGGCGGCGCGACAATCTGATCGTCACCCCTGCGGGCCGCAACATCTCGCCCGAATGGGTCGAGGCGCGGCTGGTCGGGCTGGCGCAGGTGATGGCCGGGGCGCTGGTGCTGGAGGGCGATGCGCTGGTGCTGGTGCTGGCCGCCGTGGCGCCGGTGACAGCGGGCGAGATCGCCGCACGGCTGGCTGATCTGCCGCCCTATGCCCGGCCCAGCCACCTGCTGGTGGTGGACCCGCGCACCCCGGGGTTGATCCGCCCCGCCGGAACCCCGAACCGGGCAATCGCCCGCGCGCTGGTCGCCGCCGCGCGCGGCCTGTGGATTGCCCTTGCCCCTGCCGCTGTGGAGATGAGCCAATGACGATGAAAACCGTTCTGATCACCGGGGCCGGGTCGGGCATCGGTCGGGCGCTGGCGCAGGTGGCCGCCAGTCACGGCTACCGCACCATCCTGGTCGGGCGGCGGGCCGAAGCGCTGGCGGCGACCGCCACCGACACCTGGGCCTCGATCTGCGTGCAGGCCGATGTCACCCGCGCCGAAGGTCGCGCCCGGATCGTGGCTGCGGTCGGCAACCGGCTGGATGTGCTGATCAACAACGCCGGGGCGTTGCGGGTCGGGACGGCGGGCGAGATCGACGATGCAGCGCTTGGCCTGATGGTGCAAACCAACCTGCTGGCCCCGATGGCGCTGACCCGCGATCTGCTGCCCGCCCTGAAGGCGGCGCGCGGGCGGGTGGTCAATGTGGGCTCGATGTTCGGCGACATCGCCTATCCCTACTTTGCCGCCTACTCGGCCACCAAATTCGGTTTGCGCGGCTATTCCGATGCCCTGCGGCGCGAGCTTGCGGGCAGCGGCGTCGGCGTGACCTATGCCGCCCCGCGCGCCGCCCGCACCGAAGCCACCGAGGAGTTCGACGCCCTGGTCGGGCCGATGGCGATGGTGCTGGATGCGCCGGAAACCGTGGCGGCACGGATCTGGGCCGCCGTCGAGAC
>CAYQPD010000109.1:0-8506 GCA_964419305.1 uncultured Rhodobacter sp. | reverse complement strand
CAGGCTTCCATGCCGATCAGGCACGGCGGCTGACGCTGAAAAAACTCCAGCATCTGGCTGCGCCGAAGCTGTCGACGCAGCAAAGGGCGGCCTTCGGCGTCAACGCCGTGCAGCCGGAAAACAGATTTCGCCAGGTCGACCCCGATCGTGGTAATCCCGTCCATGGATGGCTCCCTTCATTGGGGATGTTCACAGCACCCAATATGGCACATTGCGCTGCCGGAAGCGGGAGCCATCCACTCCATCAGTGGCGCCACGATGGCTTACTATACGCGGGCCAGTTCAGGGTCTTGCAGGTCGCGGTGTGTTCGGTCTGCGCATCCGCCCCCAGCTATCACGCTGGATTCACAAGATGAATCCCTTAACCGATTTGTGCAACAGAGTCCCAAAGCCCCGGAAGGCGGTTGGGGCAACTGGCGCGCCGCAGCGGCCAAGAAGGACACCTGACAGCCGAAGCCTGGGCCGTGCGTTGACCCGTCACCGCGCGACCTTTCACAGCTCGAGCTTGAGATCGAACAGCCAGACCAGGATCGGCACCGGGGCAACCGCCAGCGCGACGGTCAGCGCCACGGCGGGAAGCCGGAACAGCCGGGTCAGCCCGGCCAGCAGCAAAATCCCGCCCCCCCCGCCAAGGATCGAATTTCCCGGCAAGTTGACCAGCACGGCAAGGGCAAGGTGGCGGTGCCCGACCATCAGCGCGGCCAGCGGCGCGGGCAGGCGCGCGCGCAGCAGGGCAAGGCGCTGACCCTGATCGAGCGGCTCGAGCCGTGCCACCAATGCGTCAGCGCGGCGCAGATGCAGATCGGCCAGGGTGCGGTGCAGCGCGCCGTAGGGAATCGCCTGCCCCACCACAAAGGCCGTCAGCAGGCCGGTCACGGTTGCGAGATAGACCGGCGGTGCCACCCAGGCCCCCTCGACCATCATCAGCGCCACGCCCAGTTCGACCCCAGGCACGAACGGCAGGGCGATCATCGCGCTGTAGGCCACCAGCAGCCCGATCAGCAGCCCCAGCCGCAACCCGGCCGAGCCTTTCAGCACATCGCTCTCATCCATCACCCAGGTGGCAGCGCGCTGTGCCAGCCAGACGAAAATCAGCAGGGCTGCCAGCCGCAAGGCCACGCGACACACCGCCGCAGCGCTGCTGTTCCCCCGCACGGGTGGCGCGGGGGTGGCATTGCAGGGCGGCGGGTCAGCCACTGTTCGAGGTCCAGCGGCAGCGGTCGAAATCGACATACTCGAGCAGGGTGTCGCTGCCCGCCGGGCCGACCAGGCGCGAGCAACCCTCAAGCTGATCTGCGCCATCGAACGCCGCCACCACCCCGCCTGGGTGATCGGGTGCCTCGCTGAGGCACAGCGTCGCGCCGGGTGCCAGCGTCGCCCTGGCGCGCTGCCCCGTGCGGTTCTCGGCGGTGAAGACGTAAGGCGCATCCGCGCCGTTGGTGATGCAGATGTCGGCAGCCGTTGCCACGCCCGCGGCAAGGGTCGCGGTCAGGACGGACAGCAGGGCAAGTGGGAATGTTCGCATGGCAGTATCCTTCCTTTGCCCCCAGCGTCGGTCCACACGGCGCGCATGTCCAGCACCAAGACGATCTCTCGCGATCAGTTTACTGCGACTGTCTGGCCGGGGTGTGCCGTCCCCCCCCCCCCCCCCCCGCAAACGCGGTCACGAAGGAGTGAACCGGCGGGCGGTAACAACGCGCCCGGCCATTGGTCACTGCCTTACTGATCAACAGGAGGACGTTCAATGAAACTCAAATTCGCCGCCGGTTTGCTGGCGCTTTCGCTTGTCACCCCGGCTGCCATGGCCCAGGACATGCCGTTCGGCTCGCCCGACGATGTCGCCTTCGCCACGCAGCTCTGGGATGTGCTGCTGGCGGCCAAGATGGTCGGCCCCGGCATGATCCGGGTGTTTCCCTATGAGGGCACCGATCCCCATGGCATGATGCTGGAAACCCTTTACACCCGCGCCACCGTGGCAGGCGAAGAGGGCGATCTGATCGTCAAGCGCAACTTCGGGCCGGAAGGCGTGAGTGCTGCCGATGTGCTGAACGAACCCGACAAGCATCTGGGGGCCTATACCGTGATGTTCCGCCGGGCGGCGGGCTTTGATCCCGAGGACAAGGATTTCTTCTGGGTCAAGTATCTGCCCGATGGCACGCCGGACAAGACCCCCGAAGGGATGCCGATGGTCGGCAAGGTCGCCAAGGGGATGGATGCGGGCTGCATCGCATGCCATACCGGCGCACCGGGTGGTGATCTTTTGTGGACCACCGACCATCTGAAATACTGATCACGCGCTGATCCAAAACCCGCCGGGAACCCGATGGCTTACGCCTTTTCCATGACCATGGGCGCAATTCTGGGGTTCTCGGCACATCGCGCCGGGATTTGCACCGTCAAGGCGGTGGCCGAAGTGCTGACCACCCGGCGCGCGCATTTCCTGTGGTCGTTTGCCAAGACCTCGCTGTGGGTGATGGTGGCGGCCTCGCTGGCCGGGGCGCTGTCGTTTGCGCCGGGCTTTCGCCACTGGCCGCTGAGTGCGGCCTCGGTGATCGGCGGGGTGCTGTTCGGGCTGGGGGCGGGAGTCAACGGCGGCTGCACCTTTTCCACCCTGTCGCGGCTGATGGACGGCAATTCGGCCCTGCTGGCGACGGTGCTCGGCTGGCCGCTTGGTCTGGCGCTTGGCTTGCAGTTCTGGGCCCATCAGGCGATTACGCCGGTGGCGGCCCCGGCCACGGCCGGTCTGGCTGCCATCAATCCGCTTTTTCTGGTTCTGCTTGTCTGGGCGCTGTGGGAGGGGTATCGCCTGCTGCGCCGGATGCGGCACGGCGGCAGCGCCGGCCGCGTGTTTGGCGCCCATACCTATACCTTGTCGGCGGCGGCGGCGTTGCTGGGGTTGGCCAATGCCGGACTGGTGCTAAGTAGCGGGCCGTGGTCGTTCACCGGCACCATCCTGTGCGCGATGGATGCGGGCACCTTGGCCAATTGTGCCGATCCGCTGCTGCCGTGGCTGATTTTTGCCGCCGCTGTGGCGGGGATGGCGGGGTCGGCCTGGCAGCGCGGCTCGCTGGTGCTGCGCGCCCCCCGGCTGCGCGCGGTGCTGCGCCACGGCGGGGCGGGCGTGGTGATGGGGGTTGGGGCGGCCCTGATCCCGGGTGGCAACGAAGGCCTGATCCTGTTCGGCATCCCGTCGTTCTCGCCGCATGCCCTGCCTGCTTACGTTGGTATCCTGACCGGCATTCTGCTGGCGCTGCTGGCGATGCGCGCCGCCGGGCGCACCCTGCCCACCATCCTGTGCGAAGGCGACATCTGCCGCGCCAGGCTGTAACATCGGCCCGGTCCGGCGGGGGGATCGCAGATGGATTTATCGCTCCGGCACAGCGACAAAAAGCGCAAGGCGATGCCCTGCCGACGCAGCCTGAGGGTGAAGACGGGGGGGCGGGCGGTCGCGTTCCCGTCGCTGGCACGACGGGGAAAGGGCATGATCCCTGCTCGGAGTCTTCAAATCCGATAGCCCTGCCCGGTCCGGCGGGTCAGATTGCCCGAGTCGATGCCGCCACCTGCGGTGCCAGGTCCGTTACATGCGCCTGCAATCCGCCTGCGACTCGATGCTGGACCGGATCGGGCGGCACCTCGCGCCGGGATTTGCTGCCGCACCTGCCCCGGACCCCGGCGCACAGCCGCAAATGGCCCCACAAGCCGCCCGGTTCAGAGGCCAGACAAGGCATGCTGCGGCGGCTTGCGGGTTTCGTGCAACGGGCTTTACGCCCGCCCCGCGCTCGTCTAGTCAGGGGCAGCAGCAGAAAGTCGGCCATGCGCATTCTGATCACCAACGACGATGGCATCAACGCGCCGGGGCTTGAGGTTCTGACCCGGATCGCGACCGAGATCGCCGGGGCAGCGGGCGAGGTCTGGACGGTGGCCCCGGCGTTCGAGCAATCGGGGGTCAGCCACGCCATCAGCTACACCCGCCCGATGATGATTGCCAGACTGGGGCCGCGCCGCTTTGCCGCCGAAGGCAGCCCGGCCGATTGCGTGCTGGCCGGGCTTTACGACGTGTTGCAGGGGGCGCGGCCGGATCTGGTGCTGTCGGGGGTGAACCGGGGCAACAACACCGCCGAGAACGCGCTTTATTCCGGCACCATCGGCGGCGCGATCGAAGCGGCGTTACAGGGTCTGCCGGCGATTGCGCTGTCGCAGTTTCTCGGCCCCGAAACCGAAGGCCTGGATGACCCGTTCGAGGCCGCCAGCCGACACGGGGTCGCGGTGGTGCGCGCCCTGCTTGCGAAGGCAAGGTGGGATGGCGAGGATTATCGGCTGTTCTACAACGTCAACTTCCCGCCCCTGCCCGCCGCCCGGGTCAAGGGCATGCAGGTCACGGCGCAGGGCTTTCGCCGCGACACCGCGTTTTCGGTCGAGCCGCACCATTCGCCCTCGGGGCGCAAGTTCCTGTGGATCAAGGGCGGCGCGCAACATGCGCCCACCCTGCCCGGCACCGATGCCGCCGTCAGCCTTGACGGCTACATCTCGATCACCCCGATGCGCGCCGATCTGACCGCCCATGACGCGCTGGCCGAGCTTGAGGTGCGGCTGGCATGAGCCACAGCGGCACCCGAGACGAGGACGACCCGGCCGAGCGCAAGATGCGCTTTCTGTTCGGGCTGCGCTCGCGCGGGGTGACCGATGCGCGGGTGCTGGGGGCGATGGAAAAGATCGACCGCGGCCTGTTCGTGCGCGGATTGTTCGCGGCGCGCGCCTATGACGACATGCCGCTGCCGATCGCCTGCGGCCAGACCATCAGCCAGCCCTCGGTGGTGGGGCTGATGACCCAGGCGCTCGACGTGCAGCCGCGCGACGTGGTGCTGGAAATCGGCACCGGCTCGGGCTATCAGGCCGCCATTCTTTCGCAACTGGCGCGCCGGGTCTATACGGTTGACCGCCACCGCCGCCTGGTGCGCGAAGCCTCTGAACTGTTTCGCACCCTGAACCTGGGCAATATCACCGCACTGGTGGTTGATGGCTGTCATGGCCTGCCCGATCAGGCCCCGTTCGACCGCATCATCGTCACCGCCGCCGCCGAAGACCCGCCCGGCCCGCTCTTGGCGCAGTTGAAAATCGGCGGTATCATGGTGCTGCCGGTGGGCCAGTCGGACGCGGTGCAAAGCCTGATCAAGGTTACCCGCAGCGCGCGCGGCTTCGATTACGACGAGTTGTTGCCGGTGCGCTTTGTGCCGCTGGTCGAGGGACTCGGGCCCGACTGACAACCCAGAGAGCCCCGGGGTCAACCCGGGCGAATGAAAGCGAGGCAGCACCGTGCATCACCATCCGTTCCTGATCATGGCCCCGATTGTGCGGGCGGCAAGCCTGAGCGCCGCGCTGGCGGGGCTGGCGGGGTGCGCGACCGACACCCTCGACTGGGACATGCGCAACCGCACCAGCGCGCTCAACACCTCGCAGGCGGCCCAGGCGGCGACCACCAGCCGCCCCGCCGCCGATGCAAGGGGGGTGCTGTCCTACCCCGGCTATCAGGTGGCGGTGGCCAGGCGCGGCGATACCGTGACAACCGTCGCCAACCGGGTTGGCCTCGATGCGGTCGAACTGGCGCGCTACAACGCCATCGAGCCCGGCCAGACCCTGCGCGCAGGCGAGCTTCTGGTGCTGCCCAGCCGGGTTGCCAATGCAGCGCCCCTTGGCACCGGCGGCCAGACCTCGGGCATCGACGTGACCACGCTGGCCGCCAACGCGATCGACCGGGCGGCGGGCGCGACCCCGGCAGCCAGCGCGCCATCCGCCGCCACTGCCGCCGGGGCCGAGCCGGTGCGCCACAAGGTGGTGCGCGGCGAAACCGCCTATTCGATTGCCCGCACCTACAACGTCTCGGCCCGCGCTCTGGCCGACTGGAACGGGCTTGATGCCGACATGAACGTGCGCGAAGGCCAGACCCTGCTGATCCCGGTTGCCACCCAACCTGCTCCGGCAAGGGGCGAATCCGCGCCCGGCGCGGGATCGCCCACCCCGCTGCCGCCCTCGGCCTCGCTGCCGCTGCCCGCCCAGGACGAAGCTGCCGCCAGCGCCCCCGCGCCGGACACCCCCGCCTCGCCCGACCTTGGCGCGGGCCGCAGCGCCGCCTCGGCGGCAACCTATGCCATGCCGGTCGCTGGCAAGATCATCCGCACCTACCAGAAGGGTCGCAACGAGGGCATCGACATCGCCGCCCCGGCCGGCACCGCAGTGCGCGCCGCTGCCAATGGCACCGTGGCGGCGATCACCAAGGACACCGAGCAGGTCGAAGTGCTGGTGCTGCGCCACGCCGATGGTCGCCTGACGGTCTATGCCAGCGTGACCGCGATATCGGTCGCCAAGGGGGCATCGGTCAAGCGCGGCCAGACCATCGCCGCCGTTGCCGCCGCCGACCCCGCAATTCTGCATTTCGAGGTCCGCGACAGCGGCGGCGACAGCACCGACCCGATGGCGTTCCTGCAATAACCGCCATCGCGACGGGGCCTTTCGCTTCTTCTTTGCGCAACTACTCCGGGGGTCCGGGGGCAGCGCCCCCGGCGGCCTACCCGCGCCCAATGATCCGCACCCCGTGCCGCGCCGCCAGATCGGTGAAGAACTGCCAGGCCACCCGGCCCGAGCGGCTGCCGCGTGTCGCCTGCCACTCAATCGCCTCGGCGCGCAGGGTCGCGGGCTCGACCTTCACCCCCCAGGCCGCGCAATAACCCGCGATCATCGCCAGGTATTCGTCCTGCGAACAGGGATGGAAGCCCAGCCACAGCCCGAAACGATCCGACAGCGACACTTTTTCCTCGACCGCCTCCGACGGGCTGATCGCGGTCGAGCGTTCGTTCTCGATCATCTCGCGCGGCATCAGATGGCGGCGGTTCGAGGTGGCGTAAAGGATCACGTTGTCGGGCCGCCCCTCGATCCCGCCATCGAGCACCGCCTTCAGCGATTTGTAGTGCTGATCGTCCTGACTGAACGACAGATCATCACAAAACAGCACGAAACGCGCCTTCGATCCCCGCAGATGGCCCAGCAGGCGGCCCACCGACGGCAGGTCTTCGCGCGCCAGCTCGACCAGCTTCAAGGCCAGGCCACGGCTCCGCACTTCCGCGTGTATCGCCTTGACAAGGCTTGATTTCCCCATCCCGCGCGCGCCCCAGAGCAAGGCATTGTTGGCCGGTAGCCCGGCCGCGAAATGCAGGGTGTTCTCAAGCAGGATGTCGCGCGCCCGGTTGACCCCTACCAGAAGCCCGAGATCGACCCGCGCCACCTGCGCCACCGGCTCCAGCCGGTCGGGGGCGATGTGCCAGACAAAGGCATCGGCGGCGGCGAAATCGGGGGCCTGCATCGGGGCCGGGCTGAGGCGCTCCAGCGCCGCGGCAATCCGCGCCAGAGGCTCGCCCGCGCTCATGCCTTGCCTGCCGCGCCCGCGTCGGCCTTCGCGTCGGCCTTCTCGTCGGCCTCCACCTCGTCGTCGTCGTCGTCGTCGTCCATCCACAAGCCCTGCGCCCGCAGATCAGCCTCGCGCTTTTTCTCGATCCGCACGATCAGCAGGATCGAGACCTCGTAAAGCGGGTAGATCGCGCCGAACAGGATCATCTGCGACATCATGTCGGGCGGCGTCACCAGCGCCGCCACCAGCAGGATGATGACAATGGCATATTTGCGCATGCCCTTGAGACCCTTGGAAGATACCAGCCCGGCCTTGCCCATCAGCGTCAGCAGCACCGGCAACTGGAAGCACACCCCGAAGGCCAGAATGAAATTGGTGGTCAGCGCCAGATACTGCTCCATCGAGCCCTGAAACAGCACCCCCGCCGTGCCGGGGGCAACCTTGGGGATCGCCCCGCTGGCATCCGGGCTGGTGCCCATGGATTGCTGGAAGCCGAGAAAGAAATTGAAGGCAATCGGCAGCACCACGTAAAAGGCAAAGGCCGCGCCAAGGGCGAACATCACCGGCGAGGCCACCAGAAACGGCAGAAACGCACCTTTTTCGGATTTGTAAAGCCCCGGTGCCACGAAACGCCACATCTGGGTCGCGATCACCGGGAAGGCCAGGATGAAGCCCCCCATGAACGAGATCCGGATGGCGACGAAGAACCCTTCCTGCAACTTGATCAGCACCAGGCCGCAGGCCTGACCGCGCTCGGCCAGCGCGCCGCAGATCGGGCGGGTGAGAAAGTTGAAGATCGGGTTCCACACCAGAAACGCGATCAGCACCCCCACCACAAAGGCCCCCAGCGAGACCAGGATGCGCGAGCGCAACTCCTTCAGGTGCTCGATCAGCGGGGCGCTGCTGTCGTCGATATTATTGGTGCTCATGCCTCACCCTTGGGCGCGACCGGCTTGCGCGCGGTTTTCTTGCCCTCAAGGGCAGCACGGACCACTTCGGCGGTCTTGGCGGTCTTGGCGGCCCGGGTGCTCTTGACGGCGGCGGGTTCAGGCAGGTCGGCAGGGGCGGCCGGTGCGGGTGCGGCCTTGGCCGCCGCCGCCTAGGCGC
>CAYQPD010000108.1:7344-8545 GCA_964419305.1 uncultured Rhodobacter sp. | reverse complement strand
TGCGGCGATTGACATTGACACAAAGTTACGGATATCTCAGCATCGCGGCAAGAATATTACCCGAGCCAAGACTGGACCCTGCCATGCCCAACCCCGAAAAAGACGCGCCCTGGCTGATCAGGACCTATGCCGGGCATTCCACCGCCGCCGCCTCGAACGCGCTCTATCGCGGCAATCTTTCCAAGGGCCAAACCGGCCTTTCGGTGGCCTTCGATCTGCCCACCCAGACCGGCTATGACAGCGACCATGTGCTGGCGCGCGGCGAGGTTGGCAAGGTCGGCGTGCCGGTCGGCCACCTCGGCGACATGCGGGCGCTGTTCGCCGGGATACCGCTCGATCAGATGAACACCTCGATGACCATCAACGCGACCGCCCCCTGGCTGCTGGCGCTTTACATCGCGCTGGCCGAGGAACAGGGGGCCGACGTCGCGGCGCTGCAAGGCACGGTGCAGAACGACCTGATCAAGGAATATCTGTCGCGCGGCACCTATGTCTGCCCACCTGCGCCCAGCCTGCGGATGATCACCGATGTCGCGGCCTATACCCGGGTCCACCTGCCGAAGTGGAACCCGATGAACGTCTGTTCCTATCACCTGCAAGAGGCCGGGGCGACCCCCGAGCAGGAACTGGCGTTTGCCCTGGCCACCGCCTGCGCGGTGCTGGATGATCTGAAGGCAAAAGTCTCAGCCGCGGCCTTCCCCGAAATGGTCGGGCGCATATCGTTTTTCGTCAATGCAGGCATCCGCTTCGTGACCGAGCTGTGCAAGATGCGCGCCTTTGTCGAACTGTGGGACGAGCTCTGCCTTGGCCGCTACGGCATCACCGAACCGCGCTATCGCCGCTTTCGCTACGGGGTGCAGGTCAACAGCCTGGGGCTGACCGAGCAGCAGCCGGAAAACAACGTCACCCGGATTCTGATCGAGATGCTGGCGGTCACGCTGTCGAAAAATGCCCGCGCCCGCGCCGTGCAACTGCCGGCCTGGAACGAGGCCCTGGGTCTGCCGCGCCCCTGGGATCAGCAGTGGTCGCTGAGGATGCAGCAGATTCTGGCCTATGAGAGCGACCTTTTGGAATATGACGATCTGTTCGACGGCAACCCGGCGGTGGCGCGCAAGGTGGCGGCGCTGAAAGTGGCGGCGCGGGCGGAACTGGCGCAGATCGACGCCATGGGCGGGGCGGTGGCGGCGATCGGCTACATGAA
>CAYQPD010000108.1:0-7244 GCA_964419305.1 uncultured Rhodobacter sp. | reverse complement strand
GCCAACATCATGCCCGCCTCGATTGCCGCCGCCAAGGCCGGGGCGACGACCGGCGAATGGGGCGAGGTGGTGCGCGCGGCTTTTGGCGAATACCGCGCCCCGACCGGGGTCTCGGCCAGCCCCTCGAACCGCACCGAAGGGCTGGAGCCGATCCGCGAGGCGGTGCAGGCGGTGGCGGCACGGCTTGGCCACCCCATGCGCTTTGTGGTCGGGAAACCGGGGCTTGACGGCCACTCCAACGGGGCGGAACAGATCGCCGCGCGGGCGCGCGACTGCGGCATGGAAATCTGTTACCAGGGTATCCGCCTCACGCCCGCAGAAATCGTCGCAGCCGTCGTGGAGGCGCGGGCCGACGTGGTGGGGCTGTCGATCCTGTCGGGCAGCCATTTGCCGCTGGTGGCCGAGGTGGTGGCGCTGATGCGCGCGGCCGGGCTGGCCCGCGTGCCGCTGGTGGTGGGCGGGATCATCCCCGCGGCCGATGCGGCGGCGCTGCGCGCAAGCGGGGTGGCGGCGGTCTATACCCCCAAGGATTTTGCGCTGAACCGGATCATGTTCGATCTCGTGGCGTTGGTGGACGCAGGGTGTGCTGCAACACCAGCCTGACGGCTTTCTTACTGGCCCAAATATCCCCGCCGGAGGCACCCTTTGCCGCGCCTGCGCTTGCCGGTGCGATCAGGCGTGGATCGGGCCGTCGCCACAGGCCAGCGCCGCCTCGCGCACCGCCTCGCTGAAGGTCGGGTGGGCGTGGCAGGTCAGCGCGATGTCCTGGGCCGACGCGCCAAACTCCATCGCGACGCAGATCTCGTGGATCAGATCGCCCGCGCCGGGGCCGATGATGTGGCAACCCAGAATGCGGTCGGTGGTTGCGTCGGCAAGGATCTTCACGAACCCTTCGCCCTGAAACACTGCCTTGGCGCGGGCGTTGGCCATGAAACTGAACTTGCCCACCTTGAAGGCCCGGCCTTCGGCTTTCAGTTGTTCTTCGGTCTGGCCCACGCTGGCGACCTCGGGGGTGGTATAGACCACGCCGGGGATCACGGCGTAGTTGACGTGCCCGGCCTTGCCCGCCAGAATTTCGGCCAGCGCCATGCCTTCGTCTTCGGCCTTGTGCGCCAGCATCGGCCCGATGATGGCGTCGCCGATGGCGTAGAGACCCTTGATATTGGTGGCAAAATGGCTGTCAGTCTTGATCTGGCCACGGGGCAGGATTTCCACCCCCAGGGCGTCCAGACCAAGGCCGCTGATAAAGGGTTTGCGCCCGGTGGCGACCAGCACGACGTCTGCCTCAAGGCTGGCCTCGGCATCGTTCTTGCGCAGTTTCCAGGTGACTTTCGCGCCTCGGGCACTGGCCTCGACCGTCTGCACCGCAGCACCAAGGACGAACTTGAGGCCCTGCTTCTTCAGGATGCGTTCAAACGCCTTGGCCACTTCGGCGTCCATGCCGGGGGTGATGGCGTCAAGGTATTCGACCACGGTCACGGCGGTGCCAAGCCGGGCATAGACCGACCCCATCTCGAGCCCGATCACCCCGGCCCCGATGATGACCATCGACTTCGGGATCGCGGGCAGGGCAAGGGCACCGGTCGAGGTGATCACGATCTTCTCATCCACCGTCACGCCGGGCAGCGAAGATGACTCGGAACCGGTGGCAATCACAATGGATTTGGCGTCATGAACGTCGTCGCCAACCTTGACCTGACCGGCGGCGGGCAGAGTGGCCCAGCCTTTCAGCCAGGTGATCTTGTTCTTCTTGAACAGGAATTCGATGCCCTTGGTGTTGCCCGCCACCACCTCGTCCTTGTAGGCCTGCATCTTGGCCCAATCGACCGCAGGCGGGGGGCCGATCAGGCCCATCCTGGCGAAGTTTTCATGGGTTTCGTGCAGGGAATGGGTGGCGTGCAGCAGCGCTTTCGAGGGGATGCAGCCGACGTTGAGGCAGGTGCCGCCGAGGGTGTCGCGGCCTTCGACCACGGCGACCTTCAGCCCCAGTTGGGCGCAGCGGATGGCGCAGACATAGCCGCCGGGGCCAGCGCCGATGATGATGACGTCAAAACTTGCCATGGGTCGGGTTCCTTTTTGATCGAAGCCGGGGGCTGTCTGCCCCCGGACCCCCGAGGATATTTATGCAAAGGAGAATTCAGATCAGCGCCGCCACCAGCATGATGAGGGTGGCGAGAAAGCCCACGCCCCAGATCAGCGAGCGCCAGGGCACGAGACCAAGCCAGTAGGCCGGAACATAGAGGATGCGGGCGGCAAGATAGGCGAAGGCGCAGGCGGCGGTGATGGGGGTGGACTGATTTGAGAGGGTGACGACCACCACCGCCAGGGTGAACAGGATCAGCCCCTCGAAATGGTTGTTCATCGCCCGGAACAAGCGGCCCGAGCGCGGGCTGAGTTGCTCCATCAGGGGCTTGCCCAGCCGGGCCGGGTCGCGCGGGCTCAGGGTCTTGGCCGGGCCGAGCTCGAGATTGGCCGTGACGGATACCAGGCCGAACTGGAGGCATTGCAAGAGGCCCGCGAGGGTGAGGGCGGTGAGTTCGGGGGTCATTTTCGGGTCCGGTTCATGCGGGGCAGCGGGGGGAGAGCTCATCCCCTCCCCCTTGTGGGGAGGGGTTGGGGGTGGGGGTGGCTGGCCCGGCCGCAGGCCCCCCACCCCAGCCCTCCCCCACGCGGGGGGAGGGAGGCGCATTGCAAGCGAGGGCGAGGGCGGTGAATTCGGGGGTCATGGCAACCTCATAGAAAGGAGCGTGATTTCACGAACCCCTCACAAATCCATCAGCAACCGGCGCGGGTCTTCCAGCGCCTCTTTCACCCGGACCAGGAAGGTCACGGCACCCTTGCCATCGACCACGCGGTGGTCGTAGCTGAGCGCCAGATACATCATCGGGCGGATCACGATCTGGCCGCCCACCACCACTGGCCGGTCCTGGATCTTGTGCATCCCCAGAATCCCCGACTGTGGCGGGTTGAGGATCGGCGAGGACATCAGCGAGCCATAGACGCCGCCATTCGAGATGGTGAACGATCCGCCCTGCATCTCGGCCATCGACAGTTTGCCGTCGCGGGCCCGCAGGCCCAGCTCGGCGATCTTCTTCTCAATGGCGGCAAAGCCCATGCTGTCGGCATCGCGCACCACCGGCACCACGAGGCCCGAGGGGGTGCCGACCGCGACCCCCATGTGGACGTAGTTCTTGTAAACCACATCCTGCCCGTCAATTTCGGCATTGACCTCGGGCACTTCCTTGAGGGCGTGGGTGCAGGCGGTGACGAAGAACGACATGAAGCCCAGTTTCACGCCGTGCTTTTTCTCGAACATATCCTTGTATTCGTTGCGCAACGCCATGATCGCCGACATGTCCACCTCGTTGTAGGTGGTCAGCATCGCGGCGGTGTTCTGGGCGTCTTTCAGGCGTCGCGCGATGGTGGCGCGCAGGCGGGTCATCTTGACGCGTTCCTCGCGGGCGGCGTCATCGGCCAGCACCGGGGCGCGCGGCACCGCAACCGGGGCGGGCGCGGGGGTGGCGGCAGGGGTGGCGGCAGGGGTGGCGGTGGCGACCGCGCGGGCGACATCTTCCTTCATCACCCGGCCATCGCGACCCGAGCCTTGCACCGCGTCGCGGCTGATCCCGGCCTCGGCCATCGCCTTTTTGGCGCTTGGGGCGTCTTCGCCAGCACGGGTCGGCGCGGTGGGCGCTGCGACCGGGGCCGCAGGTTTGGCGGGGGCGGCCGCAACCGCGCCTTCGGCGATGGTGGCAAGGCGGGCGTTGGCGGCCACGGTGCTGCCCTCGGGGGCGAGGATTTCGCTGAGCACCCCGGCGGCGGGGCTTGGCACCTCGACCGAGACCTTGTCGGTTTCCAGCTCGCACAGCATTTCGTCCTGCGCCACCGCATCGCCCGGCTTCTTGAACCAGGTTGCCACGGTGGCCTCGGACACGCTTTCGCCCAGTGTCGGCACCATCACATCAATCATTCTGCCCTCGCTTGCGCCGACCACAGCCGCTGCGCCTTTCGTGATTTCATCCGGCACGGCCAAGACCGCACCGATCTGCCCCAGCAAGGCCGCAACCCCGACGGTTGCGCCCTCGGGGGCAACTATTTCCACCAGCCGACCGGCAACGGGGCTATGCACTTCGACTGTCACCTTGTCGGTTTCCAGTTCGCACAGCATCTCGTCCACCGCGACCGGATCCCCCAGCTTCTTGAACCAGGTCGCGACGGTGGCCTCGACCACACTTTCGCCCAGCAAGGGAACCCTGATTTCGGTTGTCATCCCTGATCCCCAATGGTCAGGGCGTCGTCCACCAGGGCGGCCTGTTCGGCCTTGTGGCGGCTGGCAAGCCCGGTGGCGGGGGCAGCGGCGGCGGCGCGGCCGGCGTATTTCGGGCGCAGGTGTTTGGCTCCGACCTTGGCCAGCACCCACTCGAAGTTGGGCTCGAGGAACGACCAGCCGCCCTGGTTCTTGGGCTCTTCCTGACACCACACGATCTCGGCGTCCTTGAAGCGCGCCAGCTCCTTGATCAGGGGTCGCGTCGGCACCGGGTAAAGCTGTTCCAGCCGCAGCAGATAGATATCGTCCAGCCCGCGCGCATCGCGTTCCGCCAAGAGGTCGTAATAGACCTTGCCCGAGCAGATCACCACGCGCCGGATCGCGGCGTCGGGCTTGAGCACCAGCCTGGAGTGGCCCTTCTGGGCGTCGTCCCACAGCACCCGGTGGAACGCCGAGCCGGTGGTGAAATCGGCACCGTCCGAGACGCACATCGGGTGACGCAGCAGCGATTTCGGGGTCATCAGCGCCAGCGGCTTGCGGAACGCTCGGTGGATCTGACGCCGCAGGATGTGGAAATAGCTGGCCGGGGTCGAGCAGTTGGCGACGATCCAGTTGTCATGCGCCGAAAGTTGCAGGAAACGCTCCAGCCGGGCGCTCGAGTGTTCCGGCCCCTGGCCTTCAAAGCCGTGCGGCAGCAGCATCACCAGCCCCGACATCCGCAGCCATTTGCTTTCGGCCGAGCAGATGAACTGATCGAACATGATCTGCGCGCCGTTGGCAAAGTCGCCGAACTGGGCTTCCCACATCACCAGCGCATTGGGCTCGGCCAGCGAATAGCCATACTCAAACCCCAGCACCGCGTATTCCGCCAGCATCGAGTCGATCACCTCATACCGCGCCTGCCCGGCGCGGATGTGGTTCAAGGGGTAATGGCGTTCCTCGGTGGTCTGATCGACAAAGGCCGAGTGGCGCTGCGAGAAGGTGCCGCGGGTGCAATCCTGCCCCGAGAGGCGCACCGGAACCCCTTCGCTGACCAGACTGCCGAAGGCCAGCGCTTCGGCGGTGGCCCAATCGAAGCCCGCGCCAGTCTCGAACATCTTCGCCTTGGCCTCCAACTGGCGGCCCACGGTCTTGTGCAGATCAAAGTCGGGCGGCACCCGGGTCAGGGCGGCCCCGACCTCGGCCATGGTTTCGGGCGCGATCGCGGTTTGCCCGATCTCGTAATTCTCGAGGTCCTTGGTCGCCACGTTCTTCCAGCGCCCATCCAGCCAGTCGGCCTTGTTGGGCTTGTAGTCCTTGGCGGCCTCGAATTCGGCGTTCAGCCTGGCCTGAAACGCCGCCTTCATGTCTTCGATCTCGCCTTCCGGGATCAGCCCGTCGGCGACCAGACGTTCGGTGTAGAGTTGCAGGGTGGATTTCTGGCGGCGGATGCGGGAATACATCGCGGGGTTGGTGAACATCGGCTCGTCGCCTTCGTTGTGCCCGAAGCGGCGGTAGCAGAAGATGTCGATCACCGCATCCTTGTGGAAGGTCTGGCGGAACTCGGTGGCGACCTTGGCCGCGTGCACCACCGCCTCGGGGTCATCGCCGTTGACGTGGAAGATCGGCGCTTCGACCATCAGCGCGATGTCGGTCGGGTAGGGCGACGAGCGGCTGAACGACGGGGCGGTGGTGAAGCCGATCTGGTTGTTGACCACGATATGGATGGTGCCGCCGGTGCGGTGCCCGGTCAGCCCGGACAGGCCGAAACATTCGGCCACCACACCCTGACCGGCAAAGGCGGCGTCGCCATGCAGCAGCAGCGGCAGCACCTGGCTGCGGCTCTTGTCGCCAAGCTGTTCCTGCTTGCCGCGCACCTTGCCCAGCACCACCGGGTTCACCGCCTCAAGGTGGCTGGGGTTGGCGCTTAGCGACAGGTGGACGGTGTTGCCATCAAAGCTGCGGTCGGACGAGGTGCCGAGGTGATATTTGACGTCACCCGAGCCTTCGACCTGCTCGGGCTTGAAGCTGCCACCGTGGAATTCGTTGAAGATCGCGCGGTAGGGTTTCATCATCACGTTGGCCAGCACCGACAGCCGACCCCGGTGCGGCATGCCGATCGAGATGTCCTTGACGCCAAGGTTGCCGCCGCGCTTGATGATCTGCTCCATCGCCGGGATCAGGCTTTCCGCCCCGTCGAGACCAAAGCGCTTGGTGCCCATGTATTTGACATGCAGGAACTTCTCGAAACCCTCGGCCTCGACCAGCTTGTTGAGGATGGCGCGGCGGCCTTCGCGGGTAAAGGCGATCTCCTTGCCGTAGCCCTCGATCCGCTCTTTCAGCCAGGCCGCCTGTTCGGGGTCGGAGATGTGCATGTATTGCAGCGCGAAAGTGCCGCAGTAGGTGCGCCGCACCAGATCGACGATCTGGCGCATGCTGGCATGTTGCAGGCCCAGCACGTTGTCGATGAAGATCGGGCGATCGAGGTCGGCCTCGGCAAAGCCGTAAGAGGCGGGATCAAGCTCGGGGTGGCTGCCGCGTGGGGTGATGCCCAGCGGATCAAGGTCGGCGGCGAGGTGGCCGCGAATCCGGTAGGCACGGATCAGCATGATGGCGCGCACCGAATCGAGCACCGCACGCTCGATCGCCGCGTCGCTGAGCGCCACCCCCTGCGCGGCGGCCTTGGCGGCGATCTTGGCCGCGGCGGCGCGGGCGTCCCTGGCGGGGGCCATCACCGGCCATTCGCCGGTCAGCGCGCCGGTCAGATCGTCGGCGATCTGCGGCGGCCAGTCGGGGCGCGCCCAGCTTGGCCCCTGCGCCTGGCGCCTGGCGTCAAGCTCGCTGTCGCCCAGTGACGCGAAGAACGCGGCCCAGCCCGCCTCGACCGAAGCCGGGTCGGCGGCGTAGCGTGCCTGCAACTGGTCGATATAGGCGGCATTGGCACCATCCATGAAGCCGGTGGCGTTGAACTGGTCGTTGGCGGATTGCTCGGTCATGG
>CAYQPD010000107.1:0-8552 GCA_964419305.1 uncultured Rhodobacter sp. | reverse complement strand
GAGGCATGCGGTCTCCGGTGATGTGCTGGAAGATCTTCGACGCCGCCGCACCGCCCGGGATGATCACCTTGGTGGCGTTTTCGACACCTTTGGCCACCGAGTCGGCGCCCAGCATGATGCCCTCATACGAGGTCATGTTCAGCTCGTGGAAGCTCGGCGGCTCCTGGTCCGAGAAGTGGCAGGTGCCGCACTTCGGGGTGTCCGGGCCAAAGACGTTGTCGGTGTTGAACAACGGCAGGATTTCATTGGTGAAATGGTCGTCGTTCGGCGCACCGGCGTTGATCCAGTCCTTGACCGCAAGGATCGGGGGCGAGTCGGTGGGCACGTTGAAGGCGATCCCCAGCGGCATGCGGTTGCCGCGCAGGCGGCGCCCGATGCTGGCACCTTTGGGATCTTCGCCGGGGGTGAAGATGACCTGGGCCGGCGCTTCGGTGGCCCCGGCGATGATGCCCTGGCAGGTGGAAAGGTTCAGGCCGCGATAGGCTTTGTTCGGATCGTTGGACGAGTGGCACACGACGCAGGCCGGGCCTTCGCCAAAGGCGTTCGGGGTGGCGAACAGCAACTGGATGTAGCTGAACGGGATCGGCAGGTTCTTTTTCACGATCAGCTCGGTCACGGCATTGCTGTCGCCGCCGATCTGGATCGCGCCGCTGCGCACGTCGAGCGCATATTGTTCCGACAGGGTTTGCGCGGCCGCAGCGCCGGCAAGCCCCATGACCAGGCACATCGCAGTAGCCCCGGCCAGGCCGTTCTTCATTCTGTCACGCATTGCAGTCCTCCCTTTGGTCTTTGCTGATGCGCGAAACTGACCAGGTTTCGCGCCGATCCGGTCTGCCGTTTCCGGCGTCGTTGGTGTGACACTTTGGTCAATTGAATTTCGACCTTGGTCTGATCAAATAGCGACCTTAGGCCTAGACGTAACTAAATTGCGCGGGCGGCGTCAAACACTTTTTTGTCTTGCGTCAATTTTTGCGGTGCAGCAATAAAATTGACCAAATGGAAAAGGGCACCCGCAGGTGCCCTTTGTCGGTTCAGGTGATGTGCAGCGCGGCTTAGTTGCGCGATTTGTCCACCATCTTGCCCTTGGCGATCCACGGCATCATGGCGCGCAGCTTGGCCCCGATCTGTTCGATCTGGTGTTCGTCGTTGCGCCGCCGCGTGGCCTTGAAGAAGGGCTGGCCAACCGCATTTTCCTGCATGAAATCAGAGGCAAACTTGCCCGACTGGATGTCTTCCAGCACCGCCTTCATGCGCGCCTTGGTTTCCGCATAAGGCAGGATGCGCGGGCCCGAAACGTATTCGCCATACTCGGCGGTGTTCGAGATCGAGTAGTTCATGTTGGCGATGCCGCCTTCATAGATCAGATCGACGATCAGCTTGACCTCGTGGCAGCACTCGAAATAGGCCATCTCGGGCTCGTAGCCGGCCTCGACCAGGGTCTCGAAGCCCATCCGGATCAGCTCGACCAGACCGCCGCACAGCACCACCTGCTCGCCGAACAGATCGGTTTCACATTCCTGGCGGAAGGTGGTCTCGATGATTCCCGAGCGCCCGCCACCGATTCCCGCGCAGTAGCTGAGGCCGATTTCCATTGCCTTGCCGCTGGCATCCTTGTCCACCGCCACCAGGCAGGGCACCCCGCCGCCCTTGACGAATTCGCTGCGCACGGTGTGGCCGGGGCCTTTGGGGGCCATCATGATCACATCAACCCCGGGCTTGGTCTCGATCAGGCCGAAGTGGATGTTGAGCCCGTGGGCAAAGGCGATCGCCGAGCCCTCGCGCAGGTTGTCATGCACGTATTTGCGGTAGGTCTCGGCCTGCTTTTCGTCGGGCATGGTGAACATGATCAGATCGCACCAGGCGGCGGCGGCGGCGATGTCCATCACCTTCAGCCCGGCCGCTTCGGCCTTCTTGGCCGAGTCCGAGCCGGGGCGCAGGGCGACGCACAGGTTCTTGACCCCCGAATCACGCAGGTTCTGCGCATGGGCATGGCCCTGGCTACCGTAGCCAAGGATCGCCACCTTTTTGTCCTTGATCAGGTTCATATCGCAGTCGCGGTCGTAATACACGCGCATGAGGCGTTCCTTTCGGGTCTGGATTGGCTGCCGATGGGGCTGGGCCGAGGATGGGGATGCAAGGCTTGCGCCATGCCGTCATTGTGCGCGAACGGCTTAGCCGTTTGACCCCGATCTATCAAGCAGCGCTGTTGCACCAACCCATGGCACCTTGCCCGAATCCGCGCTTTGCGCTACCCCGCGCCCGGCGGGTGATTAGCTCAGTTGGTAGAGCGCTTCGTTTACACCGAAGATGTCGGCGGTTCGAACCCGTCATCACCCACCACAGAACCTGCCTCAACCCGCCAGCCTGAAACAACAAATGCCGAAGTGCCGCAACGGCAGCCGCAGCGAAACAGGCTTGTATCGTGGCGCACCGGGGCTAGTGTCGTGGCATGGTTTCGGCACTGCGCCGGACAAAAACAACAACAGGAGGACCCGATGAAGAAATATCTGCTGCTTTCCACGATCCTGAGCCTGGCCGCCGTTCCGGCGCTGGCCGATCAGCACCCCGTCACCGGCGAGGAACTGGCGGCAAACCAGGCCTACAGCTACTGGATGCTTGATGCGGTCAAGTCGCTCGACCCCGATCTTGCCACCTCGGTCGAAGACAGCGACGTGATCAAGTCGCTGTTCGAGGGGCTTTACAATGAAACCTCGGATGGCTCGCTCGAGCCGGGGGTGGCGCTGGAGCACACGATTTCGCAAGACCTGACCACCTACACCTTCAAGCTGCGCCCCGACGCCAAATGGTCGAACGGCGAGCCGGTGGTGGCCGGTGATTTCGTCTATGGCTGGCAACGGCTGGTCGATCCGGCGACCGCATCCGAATACGCCTGGTATATGGAACTGATGCAGGTGGTGAACGCCGCCGAGATCACCGCGGGCACCAAGCCGGTGACCGATCTGGGGGTCACGGCGATCGACGATTCGACCCTCGAGGTCAAGATCCTGGCCCCGCTGCCCTATTTCCCCAAGATGCTGACCCACAGCTCGACCTTCCCGATCCCGCGCGCCACGGTCGAGAAATTCGGGGCCGACTGGACCAAACCCGAGAACATCGTCGGCAACGGGGCCTATATCCTCAAGCAACATATCCTGGGCGAAAAGGTGGTGGTCGAGAAAAGCCCGACCTACTGGGATACCGCCAACACCATCATGTCGCCAGTCACCGGCCTGACCATCAACGATGAAAACGCCGCCCTGACCCGCTATCAGGCAGGCGAGCTTGACCGCACCACGGTGCCCGCCGGGCAATACCCGCGGCTGCACGCAGAATTTCCCGCCGAGGCGATCTCGACCCCCTATTCGTGCTCGTACACCTATCTGTTCAACATGGCCGAGGGCAAAGGCAACCCGGCGCTGAAAGACGTGAACGTGCGTCTGGCGCTGGCCTATGCGATCGACCGCGACATCATCGTGGGCAACGTGCTGCAAGGCGGTCAGATGCCGGCCTACAACTGGACCCACTGGGCGATGAACGGCTTTGTCATGCCGACCATCGACTATGCCGGCTGGACCCAGGCCGAGCGTGACGCCAAGGCGGTCGAGCTGATGGCGGCGGCGGGTTATGGCCCCGACCATCCGTTGCAGATCGTGCTGAACTACAACACCTCGGAAGCCCACCAGAAGATCGCGCTGGCGGTGCAGCAGATGTGGAAGCAGAAGCTGGGCGTCGAGATGACCCCGAACAACATGGAATGGAAGGTGCACACCGACAAGCTGGCGGCCGGCGACTTCGAGATGGCGCGCTATGCCTGGTGTGGCGACTACAACGAGGCCTCGACTTTCCTTGACCTCTACGCCAGCTATTCCGGCAACAACGATCCCAAGTTCAACAACCCCGAATACGACCAGTTGCTGAAAGAGGCCAAGACCCAGGCCGACCCGAACCCGAACTACACAAGGGCCGAGGAAATTCTGGCGGCCGAGATGCCGATCATCCCGATCTATCACTATGCCAAGGTCGATATGGTGAAACCCGACATCAAGGGTCTGCCCACGGAAAACGTGCAGCAGACCTGGTATGCCAAGGATCTTTACCGGATCGCGCAGTGATCCTGTGAACACCTGAACGGCGCGCCCCCCCTTCCTTGCGTGGGGGGGCGCGCTTTCGGCTATCCGGGCCACTTCGGGGGGGGTCATGCTATCCTATATCGTCAAGCGTCTGGCCATTGCCATTCCGACGCTGCTGCTGCTGATCGTGCTGAGTTTTCTGTTGATGCACGCCGCCCCCGGCGGGCCCTTCACCTATGAGAAGAGGCTGCCGCCCGAGGTGCTGGCCAACCTCAACGCCAAATACGGGCTGGATCAGCCGATGTGGCGGCAGATGGTCTCTTACGTCTGGGGCATCATTGCCCATTTCGATTTCGGCCCGTCGTTCGTTTACAAGGACCGCACGGTCAACGAGATCATCGCCCAGGGCTTTCCGGTAACGCTGCACTACGGCGCGGTGGCGTTCGTGGTGGCGGTGACAAGCGGGGTGACGCTGGGGGTGCTGGCGGCGATCTTTCACAACACCTGGCTTGATTATCTCGCGGTCGGCATCTCGATCGGGGCGCAGGTGCTGCCCAACTTTGTGATGGCGCCGATTCTGGTGCTGGTGTTCACGCTGTGGCTGCGCTGGCTGCCGGGCGGTGGCTGGGAAGGCGGGCAGTGGCAGTATGTGATCATGCCGGTGATCGCCCTTGCCACCAGCTATATGGCCTCGATCGCGCGCATCACACGCTCGTCGATGCTGGAAGTGCTGACCTCGAACCACATCCGCACCGCCCGCGCCAAGGGCCTGCCGACCGCATCGGTGATCCTGCGCCACGCCCTGAAGCCCGCGCTGATCCCGGTGATTTCCTACCTTGGCCCGGCGTTCGTTGCGATGATCACCGGCTCGGTGGTGGTGGACATGTATTTCTCGACCGGCGGCATCGGCAAATCCTTCGTCGATGCGGCGCTGAACCGCGACTACGCCGTGATGATGGGTGTGACCATTCTGGTCGGCGCGCTGACCATCATCTTCAACCTTCTGGTCGATATCCTTTACGCCTTCATCGACCCCAAGATCAGGTATTGAGCCATGGCCCTGAGCGCAATCGACATGCAGGCGCTGGCCGCCCGGCTGGCCGGAGACGAGGTCAAGGGCCGCTCGCTGTGGGCCGACGCGCGCCAGCGCTTTGGCCACAACAAGGCGGCGGTGACCGGGCTGGTGCTGCTGATCATCGTCGCCATCTATGCCCTGTTCGGCGAATGGGTTGCCGCCTGGCCCAACGAGGAAATCGACTGGGGTATCATGGGGATGGCCGCCGAAAAGGGGATGCCGGCCCTTGCCAACGGCCATTACTTCGGGGTCGATGACCTTGGGCGCGATCTGTTCGCGCGCACCGCGCAGGGCACCCGCATCTCGCTGCTGGTCGGGGTGGTGGGGGCGGTGATCTCGGTGGTGGTGGGCACGTTATACGGCGCGATCTCGGGCTATGTCGGCGGCCGCACCGACCAGATCATGATGCGGATCGTCGATATCCTGCTGGCGATTCCATTCATGTTCGTGATCATCCTGCTGCTGGTGATGTTCGGGCGCTCGCTGACCATGCTGTTCGTCGGCATCGGCCTGCTGTCGTGGCTATCCATGGCGCGGATCGTGCGCGGCCAGACCCTAAGCCTCAAGGCGCGCGAGTTCATCGAGGCCGCGCAGGCCAGCGGTGTGCCGGGCTGGAAGATCATCCTGCGCCACATCGTGCCCAACCTTCTGGGCATCGTCGCGGTCTATGCCACCCTGCTGGTGCCCGAGATGATCCTGACCGAAAGCTTCATCAGCTTTCTCGGCCTTGGCGTGCAGGAACCGCTGACCTCGCTGGGCAAGCTGATCTCGGAAGGCGCGCGCACCATCAACTACGGCACCCTGTGGCAGCTTGCCTTTCCGCTGATCTTTTTCGTCGTCACGATGTTCGCCTTCTTCTTTGTCGGCGACGGATTGCGCGACGCGCTTGACCCGAAGGACCGCTGACATGGCACTACTGGAACTGCGCGACCTTGGCGTCAGCTTTGCCACCAGCGACGGCACCGTCAACGCGGTGAATGGCGTCAGCTTCGATCTGGCGCATGGCGACACCCTGGGGATCGTCGGCGAAAGCGGCTCGGGCAAAAGCCAGCTTGCCTTTGCCGTCATGGGGTTGCTGGCGGGCAACGGCACGGCGCGCGGATCAGTGCGCTTTGACGGGACCGAAATACTGAACGCCCCGCTCAAGGTGCTGAACGCGCTGCGCGCCAATCGCATGGCGATGGTGTTTCAGGACCCGATGACCGCGCTCAACCCCTACATGCGGGTGGCCGACCAGATGGCCGAGGTGCTGATTTACCACAAGGGCATGACCAAGGCGCAGGCGGTGGCGCAATGCGTGCGGATGCTGGACGCGGTGAAAATTCCCGACGCCAAGGGCCGCATCCGGCTTTATCCGCACGAGTTTTCCGGCGGCATGCGCCAGCGGGTGATGATCGCGATGGCGCTGCTGTGCCAGCCCGATCTGTTGATCGCGGACGAGCCGACCACCGCGCTGGATGTCACGGTGCAGGCCCAGATCATGGCGCTGCTGGCCGAGTTGCAGCGCGAATTCGGCATGGCAACGATTCTGATCACCCATGATCTGGGGGTGATCGCCGGGTTCTGCCGCGAGGTGATCGTGCTTTACGGCGGTCAGGTGATGGAGCAAAGCCCGGTGGACCCGCTGTTCGCCGCCCCTTCGCATCCCTATACCCGCGGCCTGCTGCACGCCATTCCGCGGGTCGATCAGGAGGGCGACGAACTTGACAGCATCCCCGGCGCGCCGCCCAACATGACCCGCGCGCAAGACGGCTGCCCGTTTGCACCGCGCTGCGCCTTCGCGGGCAACGATTGCGTGGCGCGGCTGGCCCCGCTGACCGAATTTGCGCCGCAGCGCTGGCGCGCCTGCAACCGCTCGCTGGAGGAACTGGGATGACCGCCCTGCTCGAGGTGCGCGATCTGCGCGTGACCTTTCATATCGCGCGCGAAGGCGACATGCCCTGGACCAAGCCCCGTCCGCTGCATGCCCTGAACGGCGTCAACTTCACGCTGAAGCCCGGCGAGACGCTGGGGATCGTGGGCGAATCGGGCTGCGGCAAATCCACCCTGGCGCGGGCGCTGATCCGGATGGTGCCGGCCCAAGGTCAGGTGATCTGGAACGGCGAGGCCGACCTGATGACGCTCACGCGCCACCAGATGCTGCCCTACCGCTCGGCGATCCAGATGGTGTTTCAGGATCCGCTGGCCTGCCTCAACCCGCGCATGACGGTGGGCCAGATCGTGGCCGAGCCGCTGCGCACCCATCACCCCGGTCTGAGCCGCGCCGAGGTCAAGCTGCGGGTGCAGGCGATGATGGACCGGGTCGGGCTGCTGCCCAACCAGATCAACCGCTATCCGCACGAATTTTCCGGCGGCCAGTGCCAGCGCATCGGCATCGCCCGCGCCCTGATCGTCGAGCCGCGCCTGCTGGTCTGCGACGAGCCGGTGTCGGCGCTGGACGTGTCGATCCAGGCCCAGGTCATCAACCTGCTGGCCCAGGTGCAGCGCGATCTCGGGCTGGCGATGATCTTCATCGCGCATGACCTTTCGGTGGTCAAACACATCTCGGACCGGGTGATGGTGCTCTATCTGGGGCGCACCATGGAGGTTGCCCCGAAAACCGCGCTGTTCGCCAGCCCGCAGCATCCCTATACCCAGGCGCTGCTGTCGGCGGTGCCGATCCCCGATCCGGTGGCCGAGCGCGCCAAGGTGGTGATTCCGCTCGAGGGCGATCTGCCCTCGCCGCTGGCCCCGCCCTCGGGCTGCGTGTTCCGCACCCGCTGCGTGCGCGCCACGGCGCGCTGCGCCGCCGAAGTGCCTGCCCTGCTCGGCGGCGATCATGCCGTCGCCTGCCATTTTCCCGGCCGCATCTGAGCGCGCCCGCTTGCACGGGGCCGCAGTTCCGCGCTAACCCCTGCGCCATGGCAAAACTCTACTTCCATTACTCGACCATGAATGCCGGCAAATCGACGGTGCTGTTGCAGGCCGCGCACAACTACCGCGAGTCGGGCATGGCGACCTATCTGCTGACGGCGCAGCTTGACAATCGCGCCGGGGCGGGCCGGATCGCCAGCCGGATCGGCATCTTTGATCCCGCCGATACCTTTGCCCCCGGCGACGATCTGTTTGCCCGCCTTGAGGCGCGGCTGGCGCAAGGCCCGCTGGCCTGCGTGTTCATCGACGAGGCCCAGTTCCTGACCAAGCCGCAGGTCTGGCAACTGGCGCGGGCGGTCGATGATCTGGCTGTGCCGGTGATGTGCTACGGCCTGCGCGTCGATTTTCGCGGCGATCTGTTCCCCGGCTCGGCGGCGCTGCTGGCCTGGGCCGACGAGATGCGCGAGGTGCGCACCATCTGCGCCTGCGGCAAAAAGGCGACGATGGTGGTGCGCAAGGGACCGGACGGGCGCGCCCTGTGTGACGGCGAGCAG
>CAYQPD010000106.1:0-8591 GCA_964419305.1 uncultured Rhodobacter sp. | reverse complement strand
CGCTTGAACGGGATCAGCAGGTTCAGCAGCAGCGCATTCTTGAAGGCCTCGAGGGCGTCGAAGAAGTTGACGTTGATCCAGCCGACCACCCGGCTCCAGAAACTGCCCGAGGAAAGCTCCCAGCCCGGCGGATAGGTTTGCAGGCCCGGCACCAGCAGCCCGCCCAGGCCCGCCAGCACCACCGTGGCCAGCGCCGCCAGCAGGTAGGGATGGCGCGCGATGATCCCGGCAGGCGGGACACCGCCCCTTGTCGCGCGGTTGGCAAAGGCCTGACTCAGCCGATCCAGCGCCACCGCCAGCGCCACGATCGCCAGCCCGGACTCGAGCCCCGCGCCGAAATCGAGCCGCCGCAGCGCCGCCAGCACATCGAACCCCAGCCCGCCCGCGCCGATCATCGAGGCGATGATCACCATGTTCAAGGACAGCATGATCACCTGATTGACCCCGACCATCAGCCCCTCCTTGGCCGAGGGGATCAGCACCCGCCACATCATCTGATGCCGGGTGCAGCCCACCATCGCGCCCAGATCGCGCAGCTCGCCCGGCACCCGCGTCAGCGCCAGATGGGTGATCCGGGTCATCGGCGGCATGGCATAGATCAGCGTCGCCACCACCGCCGCGGTCGGACCAAAGCCGAACAGGATCAGGATCGGCACCAGATAGGCAAACACCGGAATCGTCTGCATCAGATCAAGCACCGGCCGGATCGCGCGCTCGAACCATGGGCTGCGCCAGGCCAGGATGCCCAGAGTAACGCCCCCCGCCACCCCCAAGGGCACCGCCACCAGAATCGAGGCCAGCGTCACCATCGCGCTGTCCCACTGACCGAACACCGCGATCAGCCCAAGGCACAGCGCCACCAGCAGCGCCAGCCGCCAGCCCGCCGCAAAAAGCCCCAGCAGGGCAAAGATCGCCACCACCGCAAGCCACGCCAGCGGCGGCAGGTATTGCACCGCCGCTGAGCCCGGCCCCGACATGATGCCGGTCGAAAGCCCCGCCAGCACCGCGCGGTAGGGCAGATCAATCACCGCCGCGACAAATCGGGTCAGCTCGGCAAAGCTGAACAGGCCGAAACTCGCGTCATTGAGCAACCATCTGGTCACGGCGCTGATCCAGCGCGCGGCGGGCAGCATCAGGCTTTTGGGGTAGGTGAACGCCCAAGGCACCAGTGCGCCGCCGAACTGCCACAGCGCCACAAATCCGGCCAGCGCCAGCAGCCAGATCACACCCGACAGGGCAGGGGGGCGGACCATCGCCCTAACCCCCGAGCATCAGGTTGACGACCGCATCGCGGGCCAGATGCCCCACCGTCGCGCCGCTGGCATCGGTCACCCGCAGCGCCGCCGTGCCGCCCAGAAACAGCGCCGCCGCCTCGGCCACGGTGGCGCGCTGCGCAATCGCAACCGCTGGCACCGCCCCCACCGCCGGCCCCATCACCGCCGCCACCCGCACCACCTTGGCGCGCGGCACGGCACGGGTGAACTCGCGCACGTAATCGGTGGCGGGATGCAGCACGATCTCTTCGGGTGTGCCCTGCTGCACGATCGCGCCGTCCTTCATGATGGCGATGCGGTCGGCCAGCCTGATCGCCTCGTCGAAATCATGGGTGATGAAGACGATGGTCTTGTGCAGCACCGCTTGCAGGCGGATGAATTCGTCCTGCATCTCGCGCCGGATCAGCGGGTCGAGCGCCGAAAACGGCTCGTCAAGAAACCACAGCTCGGGCTCGACCGCCAGAGAGCGGGCAATCCCGACCCGCTGCTGCTGGCCCCCCGACAACTGGCGCGGATAGGCGTCCTCGCGCCCGGAAAGGCCGACCAGCGCCACCATCTGGCGCGCCCGCGCCTCGCGCGCCGCCCGCGCCACCCCCTGCACCGCCAGCGGAAAGGCCACATTGCCCAGCACCGTCAGATGCGGCAGCAGGGCAAAGTTCTGGAACACCATGCCCATCTTGTGACGCCGGATCAGGGTCATCTCTTTGTCGCTGGCGGCCAGCAGATTGCGGCCGTTGAACAGGATCTCGCCCGCCGTCGGCTCGACCAGCCGCGACAGGCAGCGCACCAGGGTCGATTTGCCCGACCCCGACAGCCCCATGATCACGAAGATCTCGCCGGTCTGAACCGCCAGATCAACCGCGCGCACCGCAGGCACCAGCCCGGCAGCGCTCAGCCGGGCCAGACTGGGGTCGCCCCCAAGGGCCGCCAGTGTTTCAGCCGCGCGCGGGCCGAACAGCTTCCAGACATTGCGGCAGACCAGCTTGGGCGCGACAGGTTCGGGCATCGGGTCTCGGGTGGCAGAAGGTGGGGCGGCAGGCGGCACCCTTACTTGCCGATCCAGCCCTGCCAGCGGCCTTCGTTGCTGCCCATCCAGTCGGCCACCACGGCATCCACCGTCTTGCCGTCGAGATCGACCGCCGCGATCATCGCGCCCATTTCGGCGTTATCAACCGTGAAGGCCTTGATGGCGGCGTAGGCCCCCGGCCACTTGTCCTTGACCCCGGCCCAGCCGACTTTCCAGATTTCGCCGAACGGCTTGCCGCAGTCATAGGCGGCGTCGGGGTTCAGCCCCGCCGCCGGGTCAGCGTAGCACTCGGGCGTGTAGGGCGGGAATTCGACCCACTCACCCTCGTATTTGGTCTGCGACCAGTGCGGTGCGTAGATCCACAGCAAGACCGGCGCCTGACGCTGATAGGCGCTTTCGAGTTCGGCAAACAGCGCCGCGTCGGTGCCCGCGTGGATCACCTCGAACGGCAGATCAAGCGCCGCCACGCGCTCGTCATCAAACCCGCCCCAGGTCACCGGCCCGCCAAGATAGCGCCCCTTGGGGGCAGTTTCGGCGGTGGCGAAGGCCGCGGCACAGGCGGGCTCGAGCAGCGCGTTCCAGTCGGGCAGGCCGGGGCATTGTGCCTTCATGTAAAGCGGATACCACCACTCTTCCTTGGCCTTCATCCCGGTCGGGCCAAAATTCTCGACCTTGCCGGTGGCGGTGGCGGCGTCCATCGCTTCGCGCCCGGTGGTTTCCCACATCTCCATCGCGACATCGAGATCGCCGCTTTCCAGCCCGGCGAACTGGGCCAGGTAATCGGCCTGGACGTATTCGACGTTGTAACCCGCCTGCTTCAGCACCTCGCCCATGATCTGGGTGGTGATCAACTGGCCGGTCCAGTCGTGCAGGGTCAGGCGGATCGGGTCGGGCGATTCCTGCGCCAGCGCCCCGAACGCGCCCCCCCCGAGAGCAAGGGCGGATACACTCAGACAGCGGGCAATCAGCGGGATCGTCGAACAGGTTTTGCGCATGTCAGTCTCCCTGGGCAGCCGGTCGTGCCGGATCATGGGCCGTGTCGCGCCGACGGTTGCAATCCGCCGCTGCCCCGACCCTTGCCTCACGATAGGCGCATCCCGCCCACGCCTGTCAAATCAAAAATGTGGTATTCTGGCCTTTTGCTGCCCGATCCGCGCGCTGCAATTGCACAATACCACGCAACCGCCCTATAAACCATCATCAAGCACGACCCGGAGCCTGCCATGCTGTCTCGCCGCCATGCCGCGATCCTGAAGATTCTCGAAACCTGCGGCACCGCCTCGATCGCCAGCCTCGCGGCCCAGCTTGGGGTCTCGCATGAGACCGTGCGCCGCGACGTCAAACCCCTGACCGAAACCGGCGCGGTGCTGCGCATCCACGGCGCGGTCGGGCTGGCCGGGCAGTTGGGCGAAGCGCCGTTTGCCCGCCGGATGCGCGAGAATGCCGGTGCCAAACAGGCCATCGCGCGCGCCCTGGCCGCCACCATCCACGACGGCGATGCGGTGATGTTCGATACCGGCACCACCACCAGCTATGTCGCGCGCGAGTTGCTGGGCCACCGCCGCCTGATGGTCGTCACCAACTCGTCCGACATCGCGCGCACCCTGGCCACCGTCAACGGCAACCGGGTCTATATGGCGGGAGGCGAGCTGCGCCGCGATTCAGGGGCGGCCTTCGGCAAATCCGCCCTCGATTTCATCGCCCGCTTCTCGGTCACTCACGCGGTGATCTCGGCGGGCGCGGTCGATGCGGCCGGGGTCAGCGATTTCGAGCTGGAAGAAGCCGAATTTGCCCGCCTGGTGCTGTCGCGCGGCGAGCGCCGGGTGGTGGTGACCGATCACGCCAAGTTCGCCCGCCGCGGCCTGGTGTCGGTGTGCGATTTCACCGGGCTGGACGAGCTGATGACCGACGCCCCCCCGCCTGCGGCCATCGCTGCGGCGGCTGATCTGGCCGGGGCGCGCCTGAGCGTGGTCAACCCGCCCGCCTGACCCGGCGCCCATCCGCTTTCTCCTTTGGACAAATATCCTGCGGGGGTCCGGGGGTGCAAAACCCCCGGCTCCCCCCCCGGCACCGTGCCTTAGACCACGCGCAGCACCAGCCCGAGGCTGGGCACGGTGGCCACCTCGCCCGGCATCGAGACATAAGGCGCGGTCTGCTCAGCCACCGTCAGCCGCCCGTCGGCGGCCAGTTGCGCGATCCGGTCGGCAAATCCGCCCTGCCACAGCGTGGTCTTGACCGTCAGCACGATCACCCCGCCGCTGGCGCAGATCCGGATCAGCTCGTCCAGCCCCTCGGCCCCGACATGGCCCGAGGTGAACACCCCGGCCGAGATCACCCCGGCAAAGGCCCCGTCGCCAAACGGCAGCGGCCCGCCAAGCGCCGCCTGGTGCAGCGCGGCGTAAACCCCCTTGCGCGCCGCTACCGCCAGCATGCCGGGCGAAATATCCAGCGCCTCGACCTGCGGGTAGCCGATGAGGCGCAGCCACGCGCCGATCAGCCCGGTGCCGGCCCCGGCATCGAGTATCGGTGCCGCCCCGCGCCCAAGGTGCCGCGCCAGCAGCGCCAGGCAGATGGTGGGGTGGCGATAGCCCGCCGCCGCCATCTCGGCGTCATAGGTTTCGGCCCAACTGTCATAAATCCCGGCAATCTCGTCAGCGCCGGTGGCCCCGTAAACCGCCCCCAGATGACCACCGTGTTTCGCGTCTGCCATGATCCCCCCGCCTGTCCGTGCTTGATCCTAGCCAGCGCGCGGAAAATATGGAACCGTGCTTATGCGGGGCAAGGGCGGGGAATGCGGTGACCGAGGATGACGAGCAACAGGCGCGGGCGGCGCTGGTGGCGATCTTGGGGAATGGGGCCGCGCCGGTGCCGCTGACCCGGCTGGGCGGCCTGACCAACCGGGTGTTTCAGGCGGGCGAGATGGTGCTGCGTCTGCCGGGGGCGGGCACCGAAGCCTATATCGACCGCGCCGCCGAGGCGGTGGCGGCGCGCGCCGCCGCTGCGGCCGGGGTCGCCCCCGAGGTACTGGCCCATGACGCGGCCACCGGCGTCATGGTCACCCGGTTCATCGCCGGGGCCACCACCATGAGCCCGCAGGGCTTTCGCACCCGCCCCGGCGCGGTGGCGCGGGCCGGGCGGGCGCTGGCCCGCCTGCACCGCTCGGGCGCGCAGTTTGCCGCGCGGTTCGAGCTGTTCGCGATGATCGACAGCTATCTTGGCTTGCTTGACGGCAAGGATATCGCCCTGCCGCCCGGCTATCACGCGGTGCTGGCCGAGGCCGGGGCGGTGCGGGTGGCGCTGGCCGCCCACCCGGCGGCGCTGGCCCCGTGCCATTGCGACCCGCTGTGCGAGAACTTTCTCGATACCGGCAGCGCCATGTGGATGGTCGATTGGGAATATTCGGGGATGAACGATCCGCTCTGGGATCTGGGTGATCTGTCGGTCGAGGGCGGCTTTGACGCCGATCAGGACGCGGCTTTGCTCGCCGCCTGGTTTGGCGGTCCGCCGCCACCGGATGCCAGCGCGCGGATGGTGCTCTACAAGGCGATGTGCGATCTGTTGTGGACGCTGTGGGGGCTGGTGCAACTGTCGGCCGGCAACCCGGCGGATGATTTTCGCGCCTATGCCGACACCCGCTTTGCCCGCTGCCGCACCCTGATGGCCGACCCGGCCTTTGCCCGCCACCTGGCCACCATCGCGGGCGGCTGAGGGAAGGTGCTGCGCATCGCGGTTTACCGGCAGCGCGGATGCGGCTACGACTTGGCATAGCCCCAGCCAAGGAACCCGTCATGCCCGATTCCGCGCTTGCCACCCGCTATGCCCTGGCCCAAAGCCTTGCCGCCGAAGCGGGGGCGCTGGCGCTCGACTACTTTCGCCATTGGGACCGGCTGACGATTGAAAGCAAGGGTCCTCAGGATTTCGTCTCGGAGGCCGACCGCAATGTCGAGGCGATGGTGCGGGCGCGGCTGGCCGCAGCTTTCCCGGATGACGCGATCACCGGCGAGGAAGCCGCCGCCACGCCCGGCAGCAGCGGCTTTACCTGGGTGATCGACCCGATCGACGGCACCACCAATTTCATCAACGGCATCCCGCAGTGGTGCGTGCTGCTGGCCTGCGTGCATCAGGGGCGCACGGTGATCGGGGTGGTGCATGACCCGGTGCATGACGAGATGCACCATGCCTGCGCCGGGGGCGGGGCGTTCTGCAACGACCGCGCCATCCGCTGCTCGGCCAAGACCAGCCTGCGTCAGGGATCCTTGGGGGTGGGTTTTTCGGGCCGCACCTCAAGCGCCGGGATCAAGGCGCTGATCGCTCTTGCCACCGATGCGGGCACGGTGTTCTGGCGCAATGGCTCGGGCGGGTTGTCGCTGGCCTATGTCGCCTCGGGGCGGATTCTGGGCTATGTCGAGGAACACATGAACGGCTGGGATTTTCTGGCGGGCCACCTGATCGTGGCCGAGGCCGGGGGCCGGGTTCAGCCGGTCGATGCCACCCGCGCCATCGCGGTCGGGGGCAGGGTGGTGGTGGGCGCGCCGGGCGTGTTCGACGCGATTGCGGCGCTGGCGGATCAGGCTTACGGCTGAGGTGCCGGGATCAGCACCGGGCCCGAGGCGGCAAACGAAATCGTCACGTCGTCGCCCACCGCAAACGGGGTGGCCACGTCATCGGCGACCGCAAAGACCGTGCCGAACGCGGCGGTGACGGTGTATTCCATCCGGCTGCCAACGTAGGTCGCCTTGGCGATCCGCGCCGCCACGCCCTCGCCTGCCCCCGGCACCAGCCGCAACCGCGACGGCCGCACCGCCAGTTGCGCCGGGCCAGGCGCCAGGCCCCGCGCGGGCAGGCGGTGGCGATAACCGGCAATCTCGACCACCGCGTCGTCGCCGTCCCGCGCCACGATCTGCACCGCAATCAGATTGGCCTCGCCGATGAAATCGGCGACAAAACCGTCGGCGGGGGCTTCGTAAAGCTGGCGCGGGGTGCCATGCTGGGCAATCGCCGCGTTGCGCATCACCACGATCTCGTCCGACACCGCCAGCGCTTCCTCCTGATCATGGGTCACATAGATCACCGTCAGGCCAAGGCTTTGCTGAATTTCGCGAATCTCCTCGCGCACACGGCGGCGCAGTTTGGCGTCAAGGTTCGAGAGCGGCTCGTCGAACAGCAGAACCTGCGGTTCCAGCACCAGCGCGCGCGCCACCGCAACGCGCTGCTGCTGGCCGCCCGACAGTTCGGACGGCAGGCGGCTCGCCAACCCCTCCAGCCCCACCAGCGCCAGCCCGGCGTTGGCGCGATCCCCGGTCTCGGCGCGCGCAAAGCCCGAGAATTTCAGCCCGTAGCTGACATTTTCCAGCACCGTCATGTGCGGAAACAGGGCGTAGCTCTGAAACACCATCGCCACGTCGCGGTCGGTGGCGGGCAGGCCGGTCACGTCCTTGTCGCCGATCAGGATGCGGCCCCGGCTGGGCATCTCAAGCCCGGCGATCAGCCGCAGCGTGGTGGTCTTGCCGCAGCCCGAAGGGCCAAGCAGGGTGACCAGGGTGCCGGCCGCGACGGTCAGCGTCATGTTGTCCACCGCCACCACATCGCGGCCATAAACCTTGGTCACCTGCTCGAACCGCACCGAGGCGGCCTTGGCGTTGATGCCCGTCATCCGATCATCCCTTCGGCAGAGGTGGCGCGCCGCCCGATCCTGGTGCGGCCGACCAGCACTTGCAGCAGGCCCACGGCGGCCAGCATCACGAAGATCAGCGCCGTGGAATAGGCGATCGCCAGGCCGTAGTCGTTGTTCTCGACCCGCCCGATGATGTAGCTGGTGGCCATGTCATAGCGCGCCGAGACCAGAAAGATCACCGCCGAAATCGCGGTCATCGCGCGCACAAAACTGTAAACCAGCGCCGCCAGAATCGCCGGGCGCAGCAAGGGCAGGATCACCCGGCGGAAGGTCTGCCAACTGTTGGCGCCAAGGGTCAGCGACGATTCGTCAAGGCTGCGGTCAAGCTGGCTCATCGCGGCGATTCCGGCCCGCACCCCGACCGGCATGTTGCGAAAGATGAAGCTGATCACCAGGATCAGGCCGGTGCCGGTGATCTCGATCGGCGGCAGGTTGAACGCCATGATGTAGGCGATGCCGATCACCGTGCCGGGAATCGCAAAGCTGAGCATGGTGCCGAACTCGAAGGCGCGCTTGCCCGCGAAATCCTGCCGGGTCAGCAGATAGGCGGCCAGCAGCCCGACCGCCGCCGTCAGGGGGGCGGCAATTGCGGCGATCACCAGGGTGGTGAAGAAAC
>CAYQPD010000105.1:0-8848 GCA_964419305.1 uncultured Rhodobacter sp. | reverse complement strand
CCTGACCCCCGACCCGGCCCGCGCTTTTCACTTCGACGCTGCGGGCCTGCGGCTGAGGTGAGGGCGTGTCACCGGGGGTGGTGCAGGTGTCACATTCCGGCAGGTCGCAAGACCGCTTCAAGAGCTGTTCCGGCTTTATCTGGTGCCAGCCCTTCCTCACCCGCAAGGGCATCCTGCTGCCCAGGGCCGACTGCGGCAGGTGCCGGTTGCAGAGCACCGCCCCCGGCCAGCGGCTTTTGCCGATGGTGCCTGGTCGTTCGCCCGAAACCGCCCATCTGCCCCCCAACCGCAAGCCCGCCGCCGTCGCTCAACCGCCGGTATGGTTCATGTGGCGGGTCATCTGGCCCGCGATGTGCTGGCGGGAATAGTCGAAATCGTGACCCTTGGGCTTGCGCGCGATGGCGGCGCGGATCGCGGCCTCCAGCGCGGCACCGTCGGGGCTGACGCGCAGGGGGGCGCGCAGGTCGGCGGCGTCTTCCTGACCGAGGCACATGAAAAGCTCGCCGGTGCAGGTCAGGCGCACCCGGTTGCAGCTTTCACAGAAATTGTGGGTCAGCGGCGTGATGAAGCCGATCTTCTGCCCGGTCTGGTTCAGGCGCACATAGCGCGCCGGGCCGCCGCTGCTTTCGGCCAGATCGGTCAGGGTGAAGCGTTCCGCCAGCCGGGCGCGCAGATCGGACAGCGGCCAGTATTGGTCAAGCCGGTTCTCGTCGCCCATGTCGCCCATCGGCATGACCTCGATGAAGGTCAGATCATGGCCCTGGGTGGCGCACCACTCGATCAGGGGGAACAGCTCTTCCTCGTTGAAGCCCTTGAGCGCCACGGTGTTGATCTTGACCCGCAGCCCGGCGGCACTGGCGGCCTCGATCCCGGCCAGCACCTGCGCCAGCCGCCCCCAGCGGGTGATCTGGGCGAATTTGGCGCGATCCAGCGTATCGAGCGAGACGTTGATCCGGCGCACCCCGCAGGCCACCAACTCGTCCGCGTATTTCGCCAGTTGCGAGCCGTTGGTGGTCAGGGTCAGTTCCTTCAGCGCGCCGGACTCGACATGGCGCCGCATGGCGTGAAAAAAGGTCATGATGCCGCGCCGCACCAGCGGCTCGCCGCCGGTGATGCGCAGCTTTTCCACCCCGAGCCCGATGAAGGTGCTGCACATGCGGTCGAGTTCTTCCAGCGTCAGCAGTTCGGCCTTGGGCAGGAAGGTCATGTTTTCCGACATGCAATAGGCGCAGCGGAAATCGCAGCGGTCGGTGACCGAGACCCGCAGGTAACGGATGGCGCGGGCGAAGGGGTCGATCAGGGCTTTTGTCATGGTGCCAAGCTAGGGGCAGGCGGGGCATCCGGCAAGATCAAAGATGAGGATTGCCGGTCGGCAGAGTGGGGCGGCGATTGCGGCGAAGGGGTTCGGCATCAGCCAGCCCTCGCCGGGTCACCGTTCCAGCCGCGCGGCGCGGCCACCCCGGCGTTTGGCCAGGCGCGGGGCGCGGGCGGGCAGATCGGCCATCACGGCGGCGCGCTCGGCCGGGGTCAGGCGCGACCACGAGGCAATCTCTGCCACCGTGCGCAGGCAGCCGACGCATAGCCCCTCGGTCGGGTGCACCACACAGATTTTCACGCAGGGCGATTGCACCTCGGCGCGCTGCCAGACCTCGTCCTTCACGTCGCTTCCTCCCGCCGCAGATGGGCCATGCGGTCCAGCACCCCTTGCAGGATATAGCCGGCCGCGACGTGGTCGATCACCTCGCTGCGACGCTTTCGCGACGTATCCGCCTCGAGCAGCGCCCGCTCGGCGGCCACGGTGGACAGGCGCTCGTCCCAGAACCCGATCGGCAGCGGCAGCAGTCGCTCAAGATTGCGCGCAAACGCCCGGGTCGCCTGGGCGCGCGGCCCTTCCGAGCCATCCATGTTCAGCGGCAGCCCCAGGATCAGCCCGGCAATCCGGCGCTCGGCAACCAGGGCCGCCAGCGCCGCCGCATCGGTGGTGAATTTGACCCGGCGGATGGTCAGCACCGGCGTCGCAATTCCGCGCCGCAGGTCCGAGACCGCCACCCCGATGGTCTTGGTGCCAAGATCAAGCCCGGCAATTGCCCGGCCCTCGGGCAGGGCGGCGGCGAAATCCTCGATCCGGGTGTGCAGCGTCACTCGGCCACCCCGGCCTGCACCGCACTGGCGCGCACCACCGCCAGCTCGTCGGGCTTGGCGGCAAAGCGGGTCTGCGCCTCGCCCCAGATGCGCTTGGCATCCTCGGGCTTGCCCAGCACCCCGTAGGCCCCGATCAGCCGCGCCCATTCCTGCGCCGTGCCGCCTTCGGTGGCGAGACGGTCGTTAAGTTGCGCCACCATGCCCTCGATCATCGTGGTGCGCTCGGCATCGGTCATGTTCGCCGCCGCCGCCATGTCGCTTTGCGACGGGCCGGACAAGGCGGTTTGCGGCGGTTGGTAATTCACCCCCGCCATCGCCGCCATGTCGCCGATCTGGCTGGCCAGGGTATCGAGCCAGGGGTCGGTCGGCGCACTCGATTCCAGCAGCGCGCGCCAGACCTCGAAACCCTGATCCGGCCGCCCGATCTGAGCCAGCATCAGCCCGTAGAAATAGCGCGCAAGGCCGTTTTCCGGATCGCGCTTCAGCGCCTCGGACAGCGCCGCCTCGGCCTGCGGCGACACATAGCCCCCGGCGGCAAGGATCATCAGCTCGGCCAGCAGGGCGTCATCCCCGGCATCGGCATCAGGGCCCTTGAGTTCAACCACCTTGGCCTGCGCGGCGTAGGCGGCGGCGAAATTGCCGACCTGCGCTTCGCTGTTGGCCAGCAGCGCCAGACCCTGCACATCGCCGGGGCGCGCGGCCACGGTTGCGCGCAATTTGGTCACCAGGTCAAGATACTGCGGGTCCAGCCCCTCGGGCGGCGCACTTGCAGGCATCTGGGCCTCGGCCTCGGCCTGCGACGGGCGACTGACGCGCAGCTCATCGGCGGCTGCGATGCGCGCCTTATACGGCAGGTCGGCGTAGCCCGGCACCCCAAGCCGCCAGTAGCCCCAGAACGCCCCGGCCACCACCACCACCACCAGCCCCGCGACCACCAGCGCCCCGCGCCGCGATCCCGCCTGCGCCACCACAGTTGCCGCCAGCGCGCGATCGGCCTCCAGCACCCGGCGCGACACTTCGCTGCGCAGCCGCAGCGCCTCGTCAGCCCCGATCACCCCGCGCGCGCCGTCGCGGTCGATCTCGGCCAACTGGTCGCGATAGACGCGCAGATCATAGGACACCCCAGGTGCCGCCGCCGCGCGCCCGCGCAGCAGCGCCCGCACCAGAACCCCAGCCACCGCCAGCGCCATGACCGCCGCCACCCCCCAGAACATCCAATCCTGACCGCTTGTCATGTCGCCTCCTGCTTGCTGCCCCCATGTAACGGTTGCACGCCGCGCGCAAAAGGCCCAATTCACACACAGGCTCGTGAAGCGGTCGGGCGCAATCCGTCGCAGCCCGATGTCGCATTTCTCCCAATTGCGCCGCTTGCGGGTGCTGGTAAAATGCAAAGCAGTTCCAGAAGGCAGGGGGAACCCGCCGCAGGGAGTCGTCGCCATGAGACGCTATTCGATCTTTGCCGTTGCCCGCGAGGCCCTGCGCTATCATCAGGGCTGGGAACGGGCCTGGGCCGCGCCTGCGCCGCGCGCCGCCTATGACGTGGTGATCATCGGCGCGGGCGGCCATGGCCTTGCCACCGCCTATTATCTGGGCAAGAACTTCGGCATCACCAACGTCGCGGTGATCGAAAAAGGCTGGCTCGGGGGCGGCAACACCGGGCGCAACACCACCATCATCCGCTCGAACTACCTGCAAGACCCGTCCGCCGCGATCTATGAAAAGGCCCGCAGCCTTTACGAAGGCCTGAGCCAGGATCTGAACTTCAACGTGATGTTCAGCCCACGCGGCCTTCTGATGCTGGGCCAGACCCAGCACGAGGTCCACGGCTATCTGCGCACCGTCCACGCCAACGCGCTGCAAGGCATCGAGACCTCGTGGATCACCCCCGAGCGGGTCAAGGAACTGGTGCCGATCATCAACCTCGATGGCCCGCGCTACCCGGTGCTTGGTGCGCTTTATCAGGCCCGCGGCGGCACCGCGCGCCATGATGCGGTGGCCTGGGGCTACGCGCGGGCGTGCAGCGCGATGGGGATGCACATCATCCAGCAGTGCGAAGTGACCGGGGTGCGATCCGAAGGCGGCAAGGTCACCGGGGTCGAAACTGCCAAGGGCTTCATCGGCTGCAACAAGCTGGGCATCGTGGTGGCCGGGCACTCGGGCCAGGTGGCCGAAATGGCGGGCTTTCGCCTGCCGATCGAGGCGGTGGCGCTGCAAGCGCTGGTCTCCGAGCCGATCAAGCCCTGCATCGACGTGGTGGTGATGGCCAACACCGTGCACGGCTATGTCTCGCAATCCGACAAGGGCGAGCTGGTGATCGGTGGCGGCACCGACGGCTTCAACAACTACACCCAGCGCGGCAGCTTCCACCACATCGAGGAAACCCTGCGCGCCCTGGTCGAGACCTTCCCGATGATCTCGCGCCTCAAGATGCTGCGCCAGTGGGGCGGCATCGTCGATATGACCGGCGACCGCTCGCCGATCCTCTCGAAAACCCCGCTTGGCAACTGCTTCATCAACTGCGGCTGGGGCACGGGCGGCTTCAAGGCCATTCCCGGCTCGGGCTGGGCAATGGCCGAACTGATGGCCAGGGGCGAGCCCGGCCCGCTGGCGGCCGCTTTTGGTCTGGAACGCTTTCGCGAAGGGCGGTTCATCGACGAAAGTGTCGCGGCGGGGGTGGCGCACTGATGCTGCCCCGATTTCTCCTTTGCCCAAATATCCTCGGGGGGTCCGGGGGGCAGACGGCCCCCCGGCCCTGCCGCAAACACGAGGCCAAATCATGCTGACCCTTGAATGCCCCTATTGCGGTGTCAAAGCGGATGAGACCGAACTGACCCCCGGCTACGAGGCGCACCTGAGACGCTTCGGTGCGGGCTCCAGCGACGACGATTACGAGGGCTACATGTTCGCGCGCAAGAATCCCAAGGGGGTGCATTTCGAGCGCTGGCGCCACACTTACGGCTGCGGCAAGTGGTTTCTGGCCGCGCGCTGCACCGCCACGCTCGAAGTATTCGGCACCTACCCCGCCCAGACCAAGGAACCGCCCGCCGATCTGGTGGCCCGGATCACGGCCAAGCGGCCCGACTGGAAGGGTTTCAAATGAGCACGCGTCTGGCATCGGGTGGCCGTCTGATCGAGCGCGCCACGGCTCAGGAATTCACCTTCAACGGCAAACGCCTGCGCGGCTTCAAGGGCGATACCCTGGCCGCCGCCCTGCTGGCCAACGACCAGATGATGGTCGGGCGCAGCTTCAAGTATCACCGCCCGCGCGGCATTCTGGCCTCGGGGGTCGAGGAACCCAACGCGCTGGTGAACATGGGCGCGGGCGGGCGATTCGAGCCCGATCAGCGCTCCACCACCACCGAACTCTTTGACGGGCTCGCGGCGGAAAGCCAGAACCACTGGCCCAGCCTCGAATTTGATGTCGGCGTGCTTAACAACTACGTAGCAAAGATGCTGCCGGGCGGGTTCTACTACAAGACCTTCATGTATCCGCGCGCGGCGTGGAAACATGTGTTCGAGCCGATCGTGCGCCGCTCGGCCGGTCTTGGCCGGGTGCCGAAGGATCGCGACGCCGACCGCTATGAATATGTCTATGCCTTCTGCGACGTGCTGGTGGTGGGTGGTGGTATCGCCGGGCTGCAGGCGGCGCTGGTGGCGGCCCAGTCCGGGGCGCGGGTGATGGTGCTGGAACAGACCGCCACCTGGGGCGGTCGCGCCCCGGTGGACGAGGTCGAGATCGACGGCAAACCCGCCGATGCGTGGATCAACGCCACCGTCGAAGCACTGGGAAAGATGGACAATGTTACCCTGCGCAGCCGCTGCATGGCGGCCGGGGTTTATGATCACGGCTATGTCCTGGCCGATGAAAACGTGGCCGACCATACCCCCGGCGACGGGCGGCCCAAGCATCGGCTGTGGCGTATCCGGGCGAGTCGGATCGTCACCGCCACGGGGGCGATCGAGCGTCCGCTGGCCTTGGCCGGCAACGATATTCCCGGCGTCATGCTGGCAGGGGCGGTGCGCGATTATGTCGTGAACTTCGCGGTCAGCCCCGGCGACCGAACTGTGGTCGTCACCAACAACGACGACGCCTATCGCACCGCGATCGCGCTGCACCGCGCCGGGCTGGTGGTGCCGGTGATCATCGACGCCCGCCCAAGCGCCCTCGGCGCGCTGCCGCAGGCGGCACGGGCTCTTGGCATCAGGGTCGAGTGCGGCAAGGGCATCGCAAAAGTCCACGGCGGCAAGCGGGTGACCGGCATAGCCCTTTGCGCGCAGGCCGGTGAAGGTGCGGTGCTGGAAGAAATCGCTTGCGACGCGGTGGCGATGTCGGGCGGCTGGTCGCCGGTGGTGCACCTGTGGTCGCACTGCGGCGGCAAGCTGACGTGGGATGCGGCCAATGGCTGCTTTGTCCCCGATCCCGACCGCCCGGCCCTGACCCACGACGGCGCGGCCATGGTGTTTGCCGCCGGGGCGGCCAATGGTGCGTTCACCCCCGACCGGGTGCTGAGCGATGCGGGCAAGGCCGGGATGGCGGCTGCCAAGGCGGCGGGGTTTGCGCCCAGGAGCGCAGGGGTGGCCAAGGCCACGCCCAGCGATGAGGCCCCGATGGCACCGGTCTGGATCATGCCACAAGGTGCCGGGCCAAAGCTCAAGATGAAGATGTGGCTCGACTTCCAGAACGACGTCAAGGTGTCCGACGTGCAACTGGCGGCGCGCGAGGGCTACGAATCGGTCGAGCACACCAAGCGCTACACCACCCTCGGGATGGCGACTGATCAGGGCAAACTCAGCAATATCAACGGTATGGCCGTTCTGGCCGGGGCGCTGAACGCCGATATTCCCGCCGTCGGCACCACCACCTTCCGCCCGCCCTACACGCCGGTCACCATCGGCGCATTGGTGGGCGAGGCGCGTGGCGAGATCTTCCAGCCGCTGCGCCGCACCCCGATGCACGCCTGGCACGAAGCGCATGGTGCTTATTTCGAGCCGGTCGGTCTGTGGCGCAGGCCCTACTGTTTCCCGCGCACAGGTGAAAGCCACGAGCAGGCGATCCAGCGCGAGGTGGTGAACACCCGCGAAAATCTGGGCCTGCTCGATGCCTCGACCCTGGGCAAGATCATCGTCAAGGGGCCGGATGCCGGGAAATTTCTCGACATGCTCTACACCGGGGTGATGTCCACCCTGGCGGTCGGCAAATGCCGCTACGGGCTGATGTGCAACGAGAACGGGTTTCTGTCTGACGACGGCGTGGTGGCGCGGATCGACGATCAGACCTGGCTGTGCCACACCACCTCGGGCGGGGCGGACCGGATTCACGCCTGGATGGAAGACTGGCTGCAATGCGAATGGTGGGACTGGCAGGTCTATACCGCCAATGTCACCGAGCAATACGCGCAGGTCGCGGTGGTTGGCCCCAACGCCCGCAAGTTGCTGGAAAAGCTGGGCGGGATGGATGTTTCCCGCGAGACCCTGCCGTTCATGCAATGGGCCGATGGCACTTTGGCCGGGTTTCGCGCGCGGGTTTACCGGATCAGTTTCTCGGGCGAGCTTTCTTACGAGATCGCGGTGCCGATGAGTGACGGCCGCGCCTTCTGGGATCTGGTGAACGCTGCCGGGGCCGAATTCGGCGCGATGGTTTACGGCACCGAGGCGCTGCACATCATGCGCGCCGAAAAGGGCTTCATCATGGTCGGCGACGAGTCCGACGGCACCGTGATCCCGCAGGATCTGGGGCTGGATTGGGCGATCTCGAAGAAGAAGGCCGATTATCTCGGCAAGCGCGGTCAGGCGCGCAGCCACCTGACCGACCCCGAGCGCTGGAAGCTGGTCGGGCTGGAAACCCTCGACGGCTCGGTGCTGCCCGATGGCGCCTATGCGGTGGTGCCGGGGGTGAATGCCAACGGCCAGCGCAACACCGAGGGCCGGGTGACCTCGACCTACTACTCGCCGACGCTGAAGCGCGGCATCGCGATGGGGCTGGTGCGGCGCGGGCCGGATCGGATGGGCGAGACAGTCGCGTTCGCCACGGTCGGCGGTGGGCCGGTGCAGGCCAGGATCGTGAGCCCGGTGTTCTACGACAAGGACGGGGAAAAGCAGAATGTCTGATAGGACGCATGTCCCCAACAGCCCGCTCGATGGCGCAAGTTACCAAGGCTTTGCCGAGGTAAGCGAGATCGGCCCGCTGGGCATGATCACCCTGCGCGCCGCCGCCGATCTGCCTGGCCTGCCTGCGGCGGTCAAGGCGGCGGTCGGGGTGGCGCTGCCCGCGCCGCGCCGCATCGTGCTGCGGGACGGCCGGGGGGCAGGCTGGATGTCGCCCGACGAATGGCTGCTGATCCTGCCCTACGCCGAGGTTGCGGGCGCACTGGCGAAAATGGAAGCCGCGCTGGCGGGGCAGCATTTTCTCGCGGTCGATGTGTCGGATGCGCGGGCGGTGTTTCGCGTCACCGGGGCGAAGGCGGGCGAGGTGCTGATGAAGCTGTGCCCGGTCGATCTGGCCGCGCTGGCCCCGGGCGAGTTGCGCCGCACCCGTGCAGCACAGGTGGCGGCCGCGTTCTGGCGCGACGGCGACGGCTTCACGCTGGTCAGCTTTCGCTCGGTCGCGGGCTACGTGATGGGGGTGCTTTCCCACGCCGCGCAGCCCGGCAGCGAGCTGGGGCTGATCTGACTTTGAGCGCCGAGGGGGGCTTTGCGCCCCCCGCCC
>CAYQPD010000104.1:3703-8897 GCA_964419305.1 uncultured Rhodobacter sp. | reverse complement strand
CGAGAAAGACCCTCGGCTGGAGAACCCCCGCCGAAGCCATGGCCGAAGACCTCGCTGCCTTCAGATCAACCGTTGCGCTTGCAACTTGAAACCGCCAACCATTGAAAACCGAAAGCCTTTAATGGGTACGCTGCCTAAATCACCGCGGTAACAATGGTGCGGTTACCCTTGAGGCGAACGGCGGCTATGATCGCCTGTTGCGCGATGCGCTTGAGGCGGCCCAGGCGCGGTTCAGCCGGGTGAACCCGCGGTTGCCCGCGATGTGCATCCAGACCGTATCGACCGTCTGCCCCGGCACGCGGGCTGGGCCTGACCCGACCGCCCTACCCCGCCGTCTCCAGCACCCGGCGCAGCGCCGCCACCGTCAGCACCACCGGATTGCCCTGCATCGAAGATGACACCAGCGCCGCCTCGGCCACCGTGCCATGGTCGCGCGCCGCCAGCCCGAGCGCTGAAAGGCGCGGCAACCCCGCCGCCGCGATCCAGCGGCCAAGCGCCGCCGGGGCTTGCGCCACCGGGACCGCCAGCAGACCGGCGATGATCTCGCAGACTTCGGTCAGGCGGCGGTGGCCGGTGCTGCCCGGCGGGCAGGCGGCAAGATTGGCGGCCAGCACCGGGGCCAGCAACGCGCCGCAAATCGCGCCATGGGCCGCCCCGGTCACGCCACCGATCACCCCGGCCAGCCCATGCACCGCCCCCAGCCCGCCGTTGGCCAGCGCCAGCCCGCCCGAGAGGCTGACCCAGGCCATCGCATCACGCGCCGCCGCGTCCTCGCCCCGCATCAGCGCCATCAGCGCCGCCAGCCCGGTGCCGATCGCGGGCCGCGCCAGCGCATCGGTGAACGGGGTGGCGCGAGCCGAGACATAAGGCTCGATCACCTGCACCAGCGCATCCAGCCCCGAGGCCAGGGTGACGGCGCGCGGGCAATGGTCGGTCAGACCGGGGTCCACGATTGCCAGCCGCGCCAGCATCCGCGCATCGCGCAGGCTGACCTTGCGGTGATGCTCGGGCAGGCCGATCACCGCGTTGCGGGTGGCTTCGGCCCCGGTGCCCGCCGTGGTCGGCAGCGCAATGAACGGCAACGGAGCCGCCACCAGCGGCAGACCGCGCCCCACCACTTCAAGGTGATCCATCGCCCCGCCGGGCGCAGGCACCAGCGCCGCCACCGCTTTGGCCAGATCAAGCACCGCGCCGCCACCGATCCCCGCCACCCACAGCGCGCCATGCGCCCGCGCCGCCGCCACCGCGCCCTCGAGCATTGCAAGCGTCGGCTCGCCAGCGCAGGCCAGCGGCAGCACCGCAAGCCCTTGCCCCGCCAGCCCCGCGATCAGCCACGCCGACCGCGCCGCATCGGTGCCATGCACCACCACCCCGCGCCCGCCGTAACCCGCGATCAGCGCCGGAGCCTTGGCGGCCTCGCCACGGCCAAAGGCAATACGCCCCGGCAGGCTGATCCCGAACGGCGTCATACCGTCATCGTCGCGGCAACGGCGCGACCCCAGCGGGCGTATTTCGCATCGCGGAGTGCTGCGTCCATGCCCGGCACGAACCGGCGCTCCAACGCCCAGCCCTTGGCAAATTCCTCCGGCCCCGGACAGACCCCGGCCTGCATCCCCGCCAGCCACGCGGCCCCAAGGGCGGTGGTTTCCGTCACCTGCGGGCGATCGACCGGAGCGCCCAGAATATCGGCCAGAAACTGCATCGCCCAGTCGCTGGCGGTCATGCCACCGTCAACCCGAAGGGTGGCTGACTCAGAGGCGTCCCGCAGGATGCCATCGGCGGCGGCCCCCCAATCGGCCTTCATCGCTTCCAGCAGATCACGGGTCTGGTAGCCGACACTTTCCAGCGCCGCCCGCGCCAGTTCAGCCGGGCCGGAATTACGCGTCAACCCGTAGATCGCGCCGCGGCAGTCAGGCCGCCAGTAAGGCGCCCCCAGCCCGGTGAAGGCGGGCACCAGCACCACGTCCTGAGTGGGGTCGGCGCTTGCGGCCAGCCCTCCGGTCTCACCCGCCGTGTGGATGACCTTCAGCCCGTCGCGCAACCACTGCACCACCGCCCCGGCGATGAAGATCGAGCCTTCCAGCGCATAGGTCACCTTGCCGCCCAACTGATAGGCGATGGTGGTCAGCAGCCGGTTGTGGCTGGTCACCATCTGATCGCCGGTGTTGAGCAGGGCAAAACAGCCGGTGCCATAGGTCGATTTCATCATCCCCGGCGCAAAACAAGCCTGCCCCAGGGTGGCCGCATGCTGATCGCCCGCAACCCCAAGGATCGGAATTTCGCCCCCGAACAGCGCGGCTTCGGTGCGCCCGAAATCGGCGGCGCAGTCGTGCACTTCGGGCAGCAATGCCATCGGCACCCGCAGCAGGGCACAAAGATCGGCGTCCCAGCGCCCGTCGCGGATGTTGTAAAGCATGGTGCGCGCGGCGTTGGTGGCATCGGTCGCATGCACCCGCCCGCCGGTCAGCTTCCAGATCAGAAAGCTGTCAACCGTGCCGAACGCCAGCTCGCCACGCGCGGCCCGCGCCCGCGCGCCTGCGACGTGATCCAGCAGCCAAGCCACCTTGGTGGCGGAAAAATAGGGGTCGAGCAGCAGCCCGGTGCGGGCGGTGATCATCGCCTCATGCCCGGCAGCCTTGAGCGCGCCACAGGCGTCGGCGGTGCGGCGGTCCTGCCAGACGATGGCACGGTGGATCGGCTTGCCGGTGGAGCGATCCCAGACAATCACGGTCTCGCGCTGGTTGGTGATGCCGATCGCGGCAACATCGCGCGCCACAATTCCGGCTTTGGCCATCGCGGCGCGCGCCGTGCTTACGACACTCGACCACAGATCCTCGGGATCATGTTCGACCCAGCCCGAAGCCGGAAAGTGCTGGGCAAACTCCTGCTGCGCTGTGGCCACGACCTTGAGGCCGGCGTCGAACAGAATCGCGCGCGACGAGGTGGTGCCCTGGTCGATGGCAAGGATATGGGGCATGGCGCGCCTCGAAAGCTGGTGGGCCGTTAATATCGCGGTTTCTTCTTTGCTCAAATACTCATCTTCCGGCGGGGTGCCTCCGGCGGGAGTATTTGGGCAAAGAAGAAACGGGCGGGGCCTTTGCAGCCCCGCCCGCCGGACTCAGTTCTGCCAGGACTTGATCAGCTCGTCGTAGGCGATGGTCTCGCCCTGCGGCTTTTCGTTGTCGAGCCTGGCCACCGGCGAGCCGGGGGCGTCAAGCCAGACCTGGGCATCCTGCGGCTCGTTCATCTTCGGCCCCAGATCGCCCTGCACACCAGCGCGTTCGATCCGCTCCATCACCTTTTCCTGTTCGGCGCACAGGCTGTCGAGCGCTTCCTGGGCGGTCTTGGCCCCGGAAGAGGCATCGCCGATGTTCTGCCACCACAGTTGCGCCAGCTTGGGGTAATCGGGCACGTTGGTGCCGGTCGGCGACCATTGCACCCGCGCGGGCGAGCGGTAGAACTCGATCAACCCGCCCAGTTTCGGGGCGCGGTCGGTGAACGACTGGTGCTGGATGGTGGATTCGCGGATGAAGGTCAGGCCGACGTGCGATTTCTTCACGTCCACCGTCTTCGAGGTCACGAATTGCGCGTAAAGCCAGGCGGCCTGCGCGCGATCCACCGGGGTCGATTCCATCAGGGTCCACGAACCCGCGTCCTGATAGCCGACCTTCATGCCCTCTTGCCAGTAAGCGCCGTGCGGCGAGGGTGCCATGCGCCATTTCGGGGTGCCGTCGGCATTCACCACCGGCAGCCCGTCCTTGACCATGTCGGCGGTGAAGGCGGTGTACCAGAACATCTGCTGGGCGATCTCGCCCTGCGCCGGCACCGGCCCGGCCTCGCCGAACACCATGCCTGCCGCCGAGGGCGGAGCATAGGCTTTCAGCCAGTCGATGTATTTCTGGATCGCATAGACCGCTGCGGCGTCGTTGGTGGCACCGCCACGGCTGACGCAGGAACCGACCGGCTGCGAGTTCTCGTTGACGCGGATGCCCCATTCATCGACCGGCAGGCCGTTGGGTTCGCCCACGTCGCCCATCCCGGCCATCGACATCCAGGCGTCGGTGAAGCGCCAGCCCAGGCTGGGGTCTTTCTTGCCGTAGTCCATGTTGCCATAAACCTTGGCCGGACCGCCGGCATAGGTCATGTCGCGCCCGGTGAAGAACTGGGCGATATCTTCATAGGCCGACCAGTTCAGCGGCACGCCAAGATCATAGCCGAACTGGGCCTTGAAGTCGTCCTTGGTCTTGGCATCGGTGAACCAGTCCTGGCGGAACCAGTAGAGGTTGGCGAACTGCTGGTCGGGCAGTTGATAGACCTTGCCATCCGGCCCGGTGGTGAACTTGAGCCCGATGAAATCGGCCAGATCGAGGCCCGGGTTGGTGACGGCCGCGCCATCGCCCGAGATCCAGTCGGTCAGGTTGCGCGCCTGCTTGTAGCGCCAGTGGGTGCCGATCAGATCAGAGTCGTTGATGTAGGCGTCGTAGATGTTCTCGCCGGTCTGCATCTGCGTTTGCAGCTTTTCGACCACATCGCCTTCGCCGATCAGATCGTGGGTGATCTTGATGCCGGTGATCGCGGTAAAGGCCGCGGCCAGCACTTTCGATTCGTATTCATGGGTGCCGATGGTTTCCGACACCACCTTGATCTCCATGCCCGCGTAGGGCTTGGCGGCATCGACGAACCATTGCATCTCGGATTCCTGCCCGGCGCGGTCAAGCGTCGAGAGATCGCCGATTTCGCTGTCGAGGAAGGCTTTCGCCGCCTCCATGTCCGCCCAGGCGGGGGCGCCCAAGGCCATCAGCGCAAGCGCCATGGCGGTTGAGGTGTAGCGCGTTCTCATCTAATTCCTCCCAGAATGTCGAGACGGTTACGAGTGTCGCCCGGGGCGGGGTTGCAGCCCGCCCCCGGCGTGTTTGCCCTGTCACACCCAGCGGAACACCGCCGCCGCGTAGATCAGGCAGAGGATCAGCGCCCCCCACAGGGAAGTGCCGATAAGCCCGAGCCAGCCGATATTGATGAAGGCCGACCCGAGAAGGGAAATGAACAGCCGGTCGCCGCGCGTGGTCTCGATGCGCAGCACGCCGACCCGCGGAGTTTCGGGGTATTTGATCGCCAGCACGGTGAAGGTGATCAGCAACAGCGCGATGACGCCGAAGAAGATCGCGGTGGGCAGGGTCCATGCCATCCAGGCCAT
>CAYQPD010000104.1:0-3603 GCA_964419305.1 uncultured Rhodobacter sp. | reverse complement strand
ATCACACCCTCCCCAGGGCAAAGCCCTTGGCAATGTAGTTGCGCACGAAATAGATCACCAGCGCGCCGGGGATGATGGTCAGCACCCCCGCCGCCGCCAGCACCCCCCAATCCATGCCCGAGGCCGAAACCGTGCGGGTCATGGTGGCGGCAATCGGCTTGGCGTTGACCGAGGTCAGGGTGCGCGACAGCAAGAGCTCGACCCAACTGAACATGAAGGCTAAGAACGCCGCCACCCCGACCCCCGAGGCGATCAGCGGCATGAAGATCTTCACGAAGAAGTGGGGAAAGCTGTAGCCGTCGATATAGGCGGTCTCGTCGATTTCCTTGGGCACCCCGCGCATGAAGCCTTCGAGGATCCACACCGCCAGCGGCACGTTGAACAGGGTATGCGCCAGCGCCACCGCGATATGGGTATCAAAGAGGCCGATCGAGGAATAAAGCTGAAAGAACGGCAGCGCGAACACGGCCGGCGGGGCCATCCGGTTGGTCAGCAACCAGAAGAACAGATGCTTGTCGCCGATGAAGTGATAACGCGAAAAGGCATAGGCCGCGGGCAGCGCCACGGTGACGGAAAGCACCGTGTTCATCACCACATAGATGATCGAGTTGACGTAGCCCATATACCACGCCGGATCGGTCAGGATGACGCGGAAGTTGCGCAGCGTCAGGTTGTCTGGCCACAGCGTGAAGGTGCCCAGAATCTCGGTGTTGTTCTTGAGGCTCATGTTCAGCAGCCAGTAGATCGGCAACAACAGGAACACGATGTAGAGCACCATCACGATGGCAGAAGTGCGGATGCGCATCAGGCGGCCTCCTCGCGGTCAAGGTTGGTCATCACGGTGTAGAACACCCAGGAAACCAGCAGGATCACCAGGAAATACATCAGGCTGAACGCCGCCGCCGGGCCAAGGTCGAACTGGCCGATCGCCATTTTCACCAGGTCGATCGACAGGAACGTGGTGGCATTGCCGGGGCCGCCGCCGGTGACGACGAAAGGCTCGGTATAGATCATGAAACTGTCCATGAAGCGCAGCAGGATCGCGATCAGCAGCACGCCTTGCATCTTGGGCAGCTCGATGTAGCGAAACACCGCCACCCGCCCGGCCTGATCAATCTTGGCGGCCTGATAGTAAGCCTCGGGGATGGATTGCAGCCCGGCGTAGGACAGCAGGGCGACAAGGCTGGTCCAGTGCCAGACATCCATCACGATCACCGTGGCCCAGGCATCAAGCGCGTCGCTGGTGTAGTTGTAATCAACCCCAAGTGCGGCCAGCGTATGGCCCAGCAGGCCGATATCGACCCGGCTGAAGATCTGCCAGATGGTGCCGACCACGTTGAACGGAATCAGCAGCGGCAGCGCCATCAGCACCAGGCAGACGCTGGCCCAGAAGCCTTTCTTGGGCATGTTCAGCGCGACGAAAATGCCCAGCGGCACCTCGATCACCAGAATGATCACCGAGAACAGCATCTGGCGCCACAGCGCCTCGTGCAGCCGGTCCGAGGTGATCATTTCCTGAAACCACTCAAGGCCCGCCCAGTAGAACACGTTGTTGCCGAAGGTATCCTGCACCGAATAGTTGACCACCGTCATCAGCGGGATCACCGCCGAGAACGCCACCAGCACCAGCACCGGTGCCACCAGAAACCACGCCTTGTTGTTGAGGGTCTTGTCCATCACGCGGCCCCTTCGGATATGCGCCAGTCGTCGGCATAGACGTTGATCTTTTCGGGCTGAAAGGCGACGCGGGTCAGATCGGCCCCGATTTCCGCCCCTTCACGGGTGATCAGGTTGAACGGGTTACCTGCCACCTCGCCGCGCACAATGCGGTGGCGGCCCACGTCCTCGACACGGCGAAGGGTGAAGGGCAGGCCCGCGCCTGCGGTCAGGGTGGCAAATTCGGGCCGGATGCCGATCTGGATCCGCCCGGCAGGGCTGCCGTAGCCCGCCCCCAGCGCCAGCTCGACCCCCGCCACCGTGGCGCGGTTGCCGGTCACAGCGGCGTCGAGCAGGTTCATCCCCGGCGAGCCGATGAAGTAGCCGACAAAGGTATGCGCCGGGGTCTCGAACAATTCCTCGGGTGTGCCCATCTGCACCACCCGGCCATCATACATCACCACCACCTTGTCGGCGAAGGTCAGCGCCTCGGTCTGGTCGTGGGTCACGTAGATCATGGTGTGGCGAAACTCGCGGTGCAGCGCCTTGAGCTGGGTGCGCAATTCCCACTTCATGTGCGGGTCGATCACCGTCAGCGGCTCGTCGAACAGGATGGCGTTGACATCCTCGCGCACCATGCCGCGGCCCAGGCTGATCTTTTGCTTGGCGTCGGCAGTCAGACCGCGCGCCTTGCGGTCAAGCTGCGCCTCCATGCCGATGGTGGCGGCGATGTGATCGACCCGCGCCGTGATGTAGGCCGCCTCCATGCCGCGATTGCGCAGCGGAAAGGCCAGGTTCTGGCGCACCGTCATGGTGTCGTAAACCACCGGAAACTGAAACACCTGCGCGATGTTGCGCGCCGCCGTGGGGGCGTCGGTCACATCGGTGGCCCCGAACAGCACCCGGCCATGGCTGGGCCGCACCAGCCCCGAGATGATGTTCAAGAGTGTGGTCTTGCCACAGCCCGAAGGCCCCAGCAGCGCATAAGCCCCGCCATCCTGCCAGACGTGATCCATTTCCTTGAGGGCAAAGTCGGCCTCGCCCTGCGGCTGGGGCAGGTAGCTGTGCGCGAGTTTGGACAGGGTGATTTCAGCCATGGTTCCCTCAGGCGGCCAGCGCGTAGGCGGCGGATGCCGCAAGCGCGCCGGTTTCATCGAACAGATAGACATGGGCCGGATCAAGCCAGACCGACACCGCACTGCCCGGCGTCAGGTTCTGCACCCCCGGCACCAGACCGACCCAGCGATCCGCGCCATAGTGCAGATGCAGAAAGGTTTCCGCCCCGGTGATCTCGGTCGCCTCCAGCCGACAGGGCAGCTCGACCTCGGCTCCGGCATGGTGCGCCAACGCCAGATGGTTGGCGCGAAATCCGGCCAGATAGCGCCCGTCGGGCAGATCGAACTGCGCCCCTTCGGCGGCGGTGTGGGCGGTGCCACCAAAGCTGATCCGGTCGCCCTGCTTGACCACCGTCACGAAATTCATCGGCGGGTCGGAAAACACCCGCGCGGTAGTAGCGTCGGCGGGTTGGCGGTAAACCTGCGGCGTCGGCCCGATCTGGGTGATCCGGCCCTGCCACAGCGTCGCGGTGTTGCCGCCCAGCAGCAGCGCCTCTTCCGGCTCGGTGGTGGCATAGACGAAGATCGCGCCCGATGCCGCGAAGATCCTGGGGATCTCGGCCCGCAATTCCTCGCGCAGCTTGTAGTCGAGGTTGGCCAGCGGCTCGTCCAAGAGCACCAGCCCGGCCTCTTTCACCAGCGCCCGCGCCAGCGCACAGCGCTGCTGCTGGCCGCCCGACAGCTCCAGCGGCTTGCGCGCCAGCAGCGGGGTCAGTTGCAGCATGTCGGCGGTGGCATGGACGGCGCGGTCGATCTCGGCCCGGCTTTTGCCCATCAGCCGCAGCGGCGAGGCGATGTTGTCGTAAACGCTCATCGCCGGGTAGTTGATGAA
>CAYQPD010000103.1:5010-9066 GCA_964419305.1 uncultured Rhodobacter sp. | reverse complement strand
CGCCAGAAGTTCACAGACCCCTTGCCAAGCAGGAGCCATCCATACACGGTTCGAGGCGCGGCCCGAACGCCATGACCCAGATTACAGACAGCACCCGTGGCATGACGAACCTGTCTGGCGGCTGGTTTGCTGCCGCCGACGCTGCGGCAGAAGCTGCCGAACGCGACGCGAGCCTGACCCCGCGCGTGGTCATCCTGAGTGATGGCCAGGCGAACGAAGGCATTACCGATGTCGAGGCACTGGCCCATCACGCGGGCGAACTGCGCAAGCGGGGCGTTGTGACATCTACCGTCGGCATCGGTGACGGCTATGACGAGGCACTACTTGCGGCAATAGCCGAAAACGGTGGCGGCCGCCTTCACGACGCGGAGCGCACAGACGAGATCGGCGACGTCCTGCTCGGCGAGATCGGTGAGGCCATGGCTCAGCTCGCCGACGGCGCGCTGTTGGTGCTGGACCTGCCTGCAGGAGTCCGTGCCGAACCCCTTGGCATTTCGGGGGCGGAAATCACGGCGCGGCAGGTGAGCCTGCCCTTGGGTGGCCTATCAGCTGGCTTGGCGCGAACCGCCGTTGTTCGGCTGATCTGCACGTCGGGTCAACTTGCTACCACCGTCGAAGTCAGACTGTCCGCTACCGCCACTTCCAGCGCTACCGGCGACCGACTTCGTGCCGCCCCGACTGACTGCGGACTTGCCTTTGCACGCGGCAGCGAGAACTGCGCCCAAACCCGTGATGTCGAGCGGTCACTGGCAGCCGCACGCGCCTGGCACGCCCATGTCGTGCGCTACGCGGCACTCCTCAATCGGGACGCCGAGGGCGATGAGGCCGAGAAATACCTCTCCCGATCGCCCGAGCAATCACGCGCGGCTTTTCTTCCGCCTGTCGTCGCGCGACAATCAAGGCTCGCATCTTTGGCGTGGTTTTCGCATTCTTGTGGATGTTCATGGGTTGTCTCCTGACGATCGTGCTGCGTCGCAACCACCACCATCACCAGTTTCAGCCCGTGAACAACCTATTGAGACGTTACAGCTAGGCCGCTTACCGCGCTTCGCCAGCTCCTTTAGGGCAATCCTCAAAAACGATCATCCAGACATGACGCTTCTTGAGCGAACGCGCCTACGCCACAACCGGATAGAATGGCTTGCCCCAGTCATTGCCCGGATTGTCCATCATCAGGTCGACGAAGACCGGCATCAAGAAGGCGAGAATCGCAGCGCCGTCGCGGACCTGGGCCCGGTTTACGCTGCTGTTCCAGGTTGAGCCGCCGTGGACCAGTTGATTGCGCAGCACATAGAGTCGGTCGAAGACGAAGCTCAGCACCCGGGCGCTGTCGCCCGCTTGGAACGCCTGCGCGAAGGAGCGGGCCGAATTCTTGAAGCGATCTTCCCAATCCTCGAACCCGTCGATCCCGTTGTGATGCTGCCAGAACGGGTTGAAGACATAGCGGTTCTCCATGAGCATCCGCACCGGCCCGGAAAACCGCTGCCACAGGGCGTTGTAGATGCGCCGTCCACCATCCAAAGCCACCAGTTTGCCGAAGTATTCGACGAAAGCGGCGCGCTCACCGGAAGCTACCGTCTGAAATTCGCGTTCGTCGGCATAGGCCGCATTGAAGGCGATCCAGAGGAAGATGAAGCGGGCGTCGTCATCGTCGCCGCAAGTTTCGGCACGGCCGATCCAGCTAATGGCGCGATGGGCCCGCAATCCCATGGTTTCGGGAAAACCCTGGCGAATGGCGCGCTGTTTGGCTTTGAGGGCAGCATGATCTTGGACGCCAGTCATTTTACGATTCCTTTCTGAAATCCAGCTTATGGAAGAGCGTCGAAATCCATACGCCGGTAGCCCTCGACCATTCTGCGCAGCCCTTCTGGCTCGATCACCTCGACGGTATTCCCCCACTGATAAAGGTGCCAAGCCATTTCAAGATGCCCAGCGGCGCGAAATCGTACGGTAAGCGATCCATCTGGCTCGTCCTTCATCGCTTGCGACGGATGAAACACGAACGCGCGCGCGACGGTTGCCGCTTTCGGCGCAAATCGCCAGACGACCTCGCCGTATTCATGATCCGCGTGGTACGAGCCGAACGCGCGGGCAGCATGCTCGGTGAAATCGAACTCCGGATCGCGTTGAAAGGAGGCGGCTTCAAGCCGGGCCAAAGACATCCGGTCAAGCCGGAAGTGCTGCATGCGGCCATCGCCGCCCTTTTCGCGAGCGACAAGATAGCGCCTGGTTCCGAGCAGAAGGCCATGCGGTTCCAGCGTCCGCTCGCGCGGTGCGGTGTCGCGCCCTCCAAGATAATGAACGCTCAGAAGGTGCGGTCCCTTTAACGCTTCGGCGATCACACCCAACAGGTTTGGTTCGATCCGCACGCGCGGGCCGGGACGCGATGCAAAACCATAGGCTTCCAGCAGGGCTTCGGCGTCTGCTTCCACGCGCCGTGCGAACGGACCAGGCATCGCGGCAAGCAAGCGATCCCGCAAGGATTGGATGGCACGAACCTCATTGGTCGCCCCATCGCGTTCGGCCCTGCGAATGGCGATTTCCAAGGCGGAAAGTTCGCTGTCGCGTACGCCTTGGGTGAAAATCAGTTTTGCGTCCGATGCGCCAAGCTTCCAGTGCTTTCGCCGTTCGTCATCCACTTTGGTGGTGAAATTGGGAAAGATATCTTCCAGCACCTTCGTCATGCGCTGCGCGGTTCTGCGGTCTACGCCGAACTCCTGTTCGATGTCGGCAAGCGATACCCCAGCATAAAGCGAGGCGGCCATTTCGGCGAGGCGGAGCAGATCCGCGGCTTTTTGAAAGGACATACAGGGCCCATGACAGTTTCTGACGCTATGCTCGCATAGTGTTGAGCCGTTAGCGAATCCTTTACCATGCAGAAAGGTCCAGCCGTGAGCATTCAGTTTCCTGATCCCATAGGCTCGCGAAGTCTTCGCCGGTCGCTGAAGCGAGGGTAGGCAGTCCAGACAATGCAGCATGCGCGAACGACAGATGCAGACAGTGACAAGATCTTCGCGGCACTGCGGGAAATGAAGCCCAACCGCCTTGCAATGGAGCGACTGGTTCATCGCCTGCGCCGACTGCCGGCTGTGGTGCGCGCAGGGATCGGAGCGGAAGGACGCGGGGTGGTTATCGTGCTGCGAAACGTCTGCGAAACGGTGACCCGGACCGAGGCTGCCGATCTCTTTTCAGAATGCGCTTTGCTTTTCACCCGGGTATGCGCCGCCGCCACCGGGGTCTGGGCGGGAAGTTTTGATGAGACGCCACCCGAGCCTGAGTGGGGGGCTTCGGTCACACCCTCCGTTGGCTTTCCGACGTTTTCGGCCCGTACGTTCCTCAGTCCGAACGAAATGAAGCCCGCAGTCTGGCTGCGATGGCAGCCCGATCCGACACTTTCGGCCGCCTAAGCCCCTCTATTCAGTTGCTTTGTATGAACGGTCCGCGCAGTGTCTAAAAATATGGTCATCTCATCTAAACGGGCGCAGGTCACGACGACCGGCTTTCCCCTCGATTGCAGTGAGCGATTAAAGTTCGGAAAGCATATACCTTGATAAGATTCATTCACTCCTCGGACCTGCATCTGGGCAAACCCTTTGGTCGATTTCCCGAAGATGTTCGAGTGCGGTTGCGCCAAGCGCGTGCTGACGCCATGAACAAACTCGCTGCATTGGCAAAGGAAAACGCGGCCAGCCATATTCTGTTGGCAGGTGATACCTTCGATCAAACCACGCCCGCGCCAACGGTCATCCGGCAGGCGATGAATGCCATGCGGGCTGCGGAGCATGTGGTTTGGATCCTGATGCCGGGAAACCACGATCATGCCAATGCGACCGAACTTTGGCGGCAGGTGGTGCAGGATGCGCCCGAGAACGTCGTGGTCCTGCTCAAGCCCGCGCCCCATGAGATTGTCAAAGGAGCTGTCCTGTTGCCGGCACCGCCAAGTGAGAGGCATCCGGGCCGCGACCTGACCGACTGGTTCGAAGGTGCTGGCACCGGGGACGCGCTGCGTATTGGGCTTGCGCATGGCTCAGTGACCGATTTCGACAGTAGCGAAGA